>JAQVCK010000217.1:0-961 GCA_028689835.1 Pygmaiobacter sp.
CCAGGTCGTTTTGCCGTAAATACTGTCAAGGCAACGGGTAAGGTCGTCGATGTGGTCTTTGTTCGGGATCAAGATGGAAACCAGCGGCTTGCCGCTGATGGTATAATCCACTTTATAGGTGGAGGGGAACAGCCCCTCGCGCGCTTTGCCTGCTACCCCGGTGCGCGCCAGATGCGCATCAATGGCGGCCAGCGATGCCCGTGTGACATAGGGCTTTGCCCCCACCCCGCCGCTGGTGCTGCCGGCATGCACCCGCCAATAATACAACACACGCGGGATATGACAAATCTGTTTCGCGTCTTCCGTCAGGCGAAAAAACAAATCGTGATCCTGGCTGCCGTCAAACGGTGCCCGCAGCCCGCCCACCTGCCAGAACCGCTTTGCGGGGAACGCCGCAATATGCCCGATGTAATTGCAGCCCAGCAAATAATTCGGCGCAAAATCCGGCTTGAAATGCCCGACACGGGGCCGCAGCCAGTCATGGTCAAACAACGCTTCGTCGCTGTAAATAAAATCCGCCCCGGCGGCGGCCACCTTTGCCAGCTCATAGCAGGCATCGGGCGACAAAATGTCGTCGTGGTCGGCCAGTGCAAGGTAACTGCCGCTTGCCAGCTTTGCCGCCGCATTGGTATTTTCGCTGATGCCGCCGTTGCCCGCCAGCTTGCAATAGCGCACCCGGTCACTGTGGCAGGCTTCGACAATCTCGCCCACTTCGGCGTGGTCTGCATCGCTGGCATCGGCAAGGCAAAGCTCGCTGTTCGGGTTCGTCTGTGCTAAAAAGCTGTCTAGAAATTCTTTTAAATAGCGCGGGTCGGTATTGTACAGCGCGGTACAGACACTGATTTTCGGCCACGCCGCCGTGTTTTCGGCCCGCTGACGCTCCAGCACTGCACGTGCGGGCACAAAACGGCCTTTTTTAGAGCGCAGGCGGCGGCGCAAAAAGCCGGTAAGGCGCCGCACC
>JAQVCK010000217.1:971-3449 GCA_028689835.1 Pygmaiobacter sp.
GCACCATTTTAAAAAACAGCTGTGTCAGCTCGCGCAGGCGTTTCATTTGCTGCATGCCGTCTCCTCACTTTTTCGTGCCCCGCTCAGCGGTAGCCGTAATTTTCATACAGCAGGGTAAAATGCGGGTTGTAATAGGGGTCGCCGCCCAAGATCATCGCTTCGTATTTTTTGCAAAACCGCTCGCGCTCGCCCTGATAGCGCCGGGCATTCGGCCCGCCGGTATCAAGCCCCCTGCTTTTGCTCTCGTAATGGTACGCTTCGGCATAGGGGGTAAACACATTTAAGTACCCTGCCTGCCGCAGCCGCAGGCAAAAATCGACATCATTATAACTCACGGCAAACTGCTGCTCGTCCAGCCCGCCCAGCTTGCGGTAAAGCTCTGTTTTTACCATCAGGCAGGCACCGGTGACGGCGCTCATGTTCTGCGCGGTAGAAAGCCGGTACAAATTGCCCTTGTTGTCGCGCGGCAGGCCCTTGTGGCTGTGCCCCGCGCTGCCGCCAAGGCCAATAAACACCCCGGCATGCTGAATTTTATCATCCGGGTAGTAGAGCTTTGCCCCCACCGCGCCAACGTCCGGGCGCTGGGCATACATCAACAGTTCGGTGATAAACCCATCGCTCAACAGCTCAATGTCGTTATTGAGCAACAATAGCTGTTCGCCCTTTGCCGCGCGTGCGGCAAAGTTGTTGATAGCAGAAAAATTGAACGGCCCTTTGTAGGTGAGCAGCCGGCAATTGGGGTAGTGCGGCAGCTCGTTTTCGTAAAACGCAAAGGTTTCCGCCTGTACCGAATTATTTTCGATTACGAGCAGCTCCAGGTTTTTGTACCCCGCCTTTTGCACCAGGCTGTCAAGGCAGCGGCGCAAATCATTGGTGTGGTCTTTATTGGGGATGAGCACCGAAACCAGCGGGCGGGCAGTCAGCTCGTACGTCACCCTGTAACTGCCAGGGGCATCCTCCTGCGGGGCAACCGTACCGGGCAGGCCAAGGCGCTGCAACTGCGCCGCAATTGCCTTTGCCCCCGCCTCAATGGCATAGGGCTTTGCCGAAATATCGCTGGCGGTGGACAGCGCGTGGCTGCGCCAGAAGTACAGCACCTTTGGGATATGGTGTACCACTTTTGCCTGCTCGGTCAAGCGCAAAATCAAATCATAGTCCTGTGCGCCGTCAAACTGCGCACGCTCGCCGCCGCCTGCCTGTTGCAACAGTTCGCGGCAAAACACCGAAAAATGGGTGATATAATTGCAGCCCCGCAACGTGTCGGGCGAAAAGTCCGGCTTAAAGTGATATTCGCGCAATGTTTTTAAATCGGCGCCCAGCACAATTTCGTCACTGTACAAAAAATCGGCGCCGGTCTCATTGATGGCCCGCACCACTTCGTAAAGCGCATTTTTTTGCAGGGTGTCGTCATGGTCCAGCAGTGCCAAATAATCGCCGTTCGCCTCTGCAAAGCCCAAGTTGGTGTTACTTGAAATGCCGCCGTTTTTGGCAAGCCGCACATAATTGACCCGCTCGTCCGTAAGACCTTTGCAATAGGCCCCCACTTCTGCGTGCTCACGGTCACTCGCATCCACAAGAACAAGTTCTAAATTGGTATAACTCTGGCCCAGCACACTTTCCGCCATTTGCCGCAGATACAACACCGGGGTATTGTACAGTGGCACCACCACGCTGATACACGGCATTTTTGCAAACTGCGCACGCCGCTGTGCGCGCAGTTCTTTGCGCAGCGGCAGGTCGGCACGATGCTGCCAGGTGTCACGCCCCAGCATCAGGTTCACCCGAAACGCAATCTCACGCCCGGTAGCCTCTGCCCCTTGTTCTGTCAAGCTACGCATACCACGCCGCAGCAAGCTGGCCGCATGGGCAGGCGAAAAGCCGCGACGCACCGCTTTCCCAATGCTGTCCTGTTCGGCAGCAGGCTGTGGGGTCGGCTTTTCACTCATGCTTGTCGGTCCTTTCCTCTTGTTCCGCCGCAGCGGCAGGGTCCAGCTGTTTATACGCTTCACACACTTCGCTCACCGCACCGTCCAGCTTAATCTTGCCATGGTCCAGCCACGCCACCTTGTTGCACAGGCGCTCGATCTGGCTGATGGAATGGCTGACGATTAGCACCGTGGTGCCGCCGCTCATCAGCTCACGCATCCGCTGCTCGCATTTCTTTTGGAACAAAAAGTCACCGACCGACAAAATTTCGTCCGCAATCAGCACATCAGGCTTTGTCACGGTGGCAATGGCAAATGCAATGCGGGCCACCATGCCGGAAGAATAATTTTTTAGCGGCACATCCAAAAATTCGCGCAGTTCACTGAATTCGACAATCTCGTCAAATTTTTCGTCAATAAAAGAGGGCTCCAGCCCCAGCACCGCACCGTTGAGATAGATGTTTTCACGCGCAGTCAGGTCCATATCAAACCCGGCACCCAGCTCGATCAGTGGGGCAATGGTGCCGCGCACCACTGCGGTGCCGGTCGTGGG
>JAQVCK010000039.1 GCA_028689835.1 Pygmaiobacter sp.
TCAAACAAACCAGTCGTCTCTTCGCCAAAGGCAAGCTGCCGGCCCGCCATCAGCCGTTTGGCATCTTTTTTAGAAAGCGAAAACGCCGCCGCCTTGGCCGGGCCGCAAATATCCTGTGCGTTCAGCGCGCGGGCGCTGGCTTCGGCATAGCCCTTCATCTGTACGGCCAGCACGGCCGCCGCGCCCCGCAGGTGGGCGGCGTAGGCGGGGTAGTTGATCCACCAGTCGTCGCGCTGGTTAATCTCAATCAGCGCCAGCTTGCCGGTAAGGTCAAGGCCTGCCAGCTCTTTTTCGGTGCCGCGCCCGGCATTAATTAAGGTGTATTCGCGTTTGCCGTGGGTGTCAAAAGTTGTTTGGTAACCGCCCAGTTCGGCGGTGTATGAGGCCCCGTCCGCCCCGGTATAGGTCAGGCGTGCGTGGTGAAACTCCCACCCGTCCACGCCAAATTCGTCTTTGGTCACCGCAAGGCCAATGCTGCGCATCTCGTCTGCCAGCAATTCACCGGTCAAAAATTCGGCCTTGCTGCCCGCGGTGCGGTAGCCCAGTGCATCGTTGGTTTTAAACTGCTCCATGCGTTTTGCCAAAAGGTAAGACCAAGATACGTCGAGGTAGCGAGAGAGATGCTTCCATTCGGCGTTTTGCCGTTTTGCCGTCTCTTTTTGCGGTGCTTTCATCTGCCGTTTGCCACCTCTCGTGAAAAATACGCTCTAATGGTAGCGCGAAAGTAGCGGTCTGTCAACGAAAATTTCTTGCTTTTTTGCGCCGGGGAGGATAAAATAATATCGTATGTCTGCCGAGGGGCGGGCAAGCTTATTCCATGAACCGGAGGAAGTCAAGTGTCCAAACAAAACGAACAGCAGATTCGCCGCAGGCGGACCTTTGCAATTATCAGCCACCCGGACGCGGGCAAGACCACGCTGACCGAAAAGCTGCTTTTATACGGCGGGGCCATTCAGCTGGCAGGTACCGTCAAGGGCAAACGCACCCAACGGGCCGCGACCTCTGACTGGATGGAGATCGAAAAGCAGCGCGGTATTTCGGTCACTTCCTCCGTCATGCAGTTTGAATACGACGATTACTGCATTAATATTCTGGATACCCCGGGCCATCAGGACTTTTCAGAGGATACCTACCGCACGCTGATGGCGGCGGACAGCGCCGTGATGGTCATCGACGCGGCAAAGGGTGTGGAGAAGCAGACCGAAAAACTGTTTAAGGTTTGCCTGTTGCGGGACATCCCCATCTTTACCTTTATTAATAAGATGGACCGTGAGGCGATGAACCCGTTTGATTTGCTGGAGGATATTGAACAGAAGCTGGGCATCCGCACCTACCCGATGAACTGGCCCATTGGCAGCGGCAAGCAGTTTCAGGGCGTGTACAACCGTGAGCAGGCGCAGATACTGGCATACGGGCGCCAGGGCGGCAGCGCGCTGGGTGGCCAGCACAAGCTGGCTACGCTACAGGCAACGCTGGGCGACGCGGATTTGGACGAAAAAATTGGTGCCGAGGCCCACGCGCAGTTGGCAGAGGATATTGAACTGCTGGACGGTGCGAGCTACGACTTTGATGTAAATGAAATTCGCCACGCGCGGCTGTCACCGGTGTTCTTTGGCAGCGCGCTGACCAACTTTGGCGTAGAGCCGTTTTTGCAGGACTTTTTGCGCTTGACCACCCCGCCCTTGCCGCGCCACAGTACCGCGGGCGACATTGACCCGATGGATGAAGACTTTTCGGCCTTTGTGTTTAAAATACAGGCGAACATGAACAAGGCGCACCGCGACCGCATTGCGTTTTTGCGCATTTGCAGCGGCCGGTTTGAAAAGAACATGGAAGTGCTGCACGTGCAGGCCGACCGCAAGCTGCGCCTGTCGCAGCCGCAGCAGATCATGGCGGCAGAGCGCGAGATCATCGAAGAAGCCTATGCCGGTGACATCATCGGTGTGTTTGACCCGGGGCTGTTTTCCATCGGTGACACGCTGTGCGCGCCGGGCAAAAAATTTAAGTTTGAGGGTATCCCCACCTTTGCGCCCGAACATTTTTCGCTGGTGCGCCAAGTGGACACGATGAAGCGCAAGCAGTTTGTGAAAGGCACCACCCAAATTGCCAACGAGGGTGCGATTCAGATTTTCCAAGACCCGAACGCCGGCATGGAAGAAGTGGTAGTTGGTGTGGTGGGCGTGCTGCAATTTGACGTGTTTGAATACCGCATGAACAACGAGTACAATGTGGATATTCGCATGCAGCGTATGCCGCACCAGTTCATCCGCTGGATTGAAAACGACGATTTGGACTGGGGCCAGCTGGTGTTGAACAGCGACACCAAAAAGATACAGGATTTTCATGGTGGCCGCCTGCTATTATTTACGAACAACTGGAGTATCCAGTGGGCGCTGGATCACAATGAGGGGCTGCGCCTGTCGGAGTTTGGCAAGGCAAAGGTCTAAAACAATAAAAAACGCACAGCGCAAGCTGTGCGTTTTTGCATAAATTAAAATAAATGGAAAAAGGCAGGGTGGAGATCAAGTCTCTTCCGGGGTGTCAATGGGTTGCAGGGTGGAGGTTAGCCGCACGGTGCTGCCGCGGCACTCGGCGCGGAAACGCCGCTCTACCCGGCCCACGACCTTCAGCCCGTTTTCATAGGTGCGGGTCGCCATCATCACGACATATTGCGTGGCTGAAAACTGGGCGACGATATCCCCTTTGCGCAGGCTTTGGGTCAGGGTGCGCAACAGGCAGTTCATTGCGCGGTTACGGCTGCGGCCACTGGGCGGGGCACCGTCTTCATCGGCCAGGGTAAACAGTGCGATAAACATCTTTTGCCCGGTGCGCACCGCGGCACGCGCCTCAACACGGTACATCTCTTTAAACACTTCGTATTCGCAGACAAACGACCCGTGTACTTTATCTTTTTCGCTGATGTCCTGTTTGATTTTGGCAATATCAATTTCGATGTTGTTCATGTGGCGAATGATATCAAAGTATAAACCACGCACCCGCTCGGGCAGCTTTTCGCCCCGTTCACGGTAGTACAGGTTTTGCAGTTGATTATAATATTCCAGTGCTTTGGGCTGTTGGTCAAGCCCCAACAATGCACGCAGCCGGTAATAGGCAGCATCACCATCAAACGGGTCAATTTCAATGCTGTGCCCGGCAAGCGCAAGCAATTTTTCCCAGTCGCCGTTTTCATCCTCTTGCTCCATCAGCGGCAGTGCACAAAAAGTGTACTGGCTGTGCAGCTTTTCGCGCACGGGGGCCACCCATGTCTGGCGTATTTCACCGGCAAGGTAGTCGCCAACATACAGCGCAACTGCCCGTTGCAGCGCATTTTGCCGTTCGGGGCCCTGTGTAGTGGTGGCAAGCTGTGCCGCTGCAGCAAATTCTTCGGCATCTACCCACAAATCAATGCGTTCGTTTAAACGGTAGATACCGCGTTTACATAGAATTAGCCGTTTTGCGTCCTCGATCCCCGCGTTTTCAAAGGTGGTGCGTACGCGATAGACGAGGTTTTTGAGTGCGTTTGCAGGGTTGCCGGTGCCATTGGGCCACAGCGCATTCTGCAATTCCTCCGCAGGGATCTCCCGGTGGCGAAAGGTCACGAGATACTGTAAAAGGTTCCACAGCTGGCCACGACGTGTATCCGGGCCACAGATCTCGATGGTTCCAACGCTGACCGCAAAACCGCCAAGCATATTGATCTTTACGAGTTCCATAAGCGTATGCTCCTTTCCGAAAAGAGTGAAAGGTCGAAATGGGACCATGTGGCTGTCGGTGCGGTAAAAAACACGGTAACGGCCTTTTAGATATAATTTTATTATAGAATAGATTTGTTGAAAATACAACAAAAAACGTATTCGGTGACCAAAAAATTTACATTTTTTGGTAAATATGGAGATAAAATACCATGTTTTGGAAAATATCTTTCGATGAATAAGGGTTCTCTTTTTGTAAAATGACCCAACTTTGTAATGGACATGTAATTGACATTTTTTTGACTATGTGTTAAGATAAAATCCCATCATAGTATTGGGATTTCGAGAATATATCGGAATAAACAGAACAGAAGATTAAGGAGAGACAAATATGAAAAAGGTATTTGCAGTTGCTTTGTCCCTGGCCCTTGCCCTGAGCCTCGTTGCTTGTGGCGGTAGCAGCAAGATCAAAGACGGCACCTACAAAGCGGAGATGAGTGACGCTGTTGCAGAGGCTTCTTATGGCTGGCGTGACACCCTGACCGTTACCTACAAAGACGGCAAGGTCAGCGAGCTGGACTTTGATTCTTTCGATGCCGACGGTAACCGTAAGAGCGAAGCTACCGCGGAAGAGTACCCGATGGACCCGGCGCCTTCGACTTGGATGCCCCAGTTGGAAGAGAACCTGAAAGCAACCACCGACCCGGATAAGGTTGCTGCTGTTGCAGGTGCGACCCACTCCAGCGATAATGCAAAATTGCTGTACAAGGCTGTCATCGAAAAGGCAAATGCAGGCGATACCACCACTGCGGTTGTGGATGCAGATGTTGCCGAATAAGCATTTTTTGCAAGGCGCTGACACAAAATAATGATATTGACAACTCCACGCTCTTGCAGAGTGTGGGGTTGTTTTTTTGTGTTGCCCGGCGCGCTAGGCAAATAGCTGGTGCCCCTTTTTATCAAGGTGTGGCATAAGCCGGTGCAAAACAAAACAGCCGCCCCGGCCGGGCGGCTGTTTTATGTTATATAAGGTAGGTTACATTTTGTCCGGCACCGTGATTTTTAGCATCGACAGGCCATTTTTTAGCGTGTTTTTGGCGGCGATACAAAGTGCAAGGCGCGCTTGCAACAGCGGCTCGGCCTCGCCTTTTACGTGGCAGGCGGTGTAGAACTTGTGGAACAGCGTCGCAAGGTCGGTGACATACCGGGTGATGCGCGCCGGGTCGTAGTTTTTGGCCGCAGTTACGATCTCTTCGGGGAAATAACCGATATGGCGGCACAGCTCAATCTCGCTCTCCTCTTGCAACAGAGCAAGGTCAACAGTGTCGATGGGGGCGGGGGTAATGCCCTCCTCCTGCAACGCCCGCAAAATGCTGCAAATACGCGCATGGGCATACTGTACATAGTAAACGGGGTTGTCGCTGTCCTGGCGCACGGCAAGGTCAAGGTCAAACAAAATCTGTGCGCCCGGCTCGCGCTGGTTAAACACAAAGCGCGCGCTGTCCACCGGCACATCGTCCAGCAAATCCACCAGCGTGATGGCTTTGCCGGTGCGCTTGCTCATGCGCACCTCCTGCCCGTCTTTCACCAGTTTGACCAGTTGCATCAGCACGATGTCCAGCCGGTTGCCGGACAGCCCCACTGCGTCCATAGAGCCGCGCATGCGGGGCACATGGCCCGCGTGGTCGGCGCCCCAAACGTCGATGGCAAAGTCAAACCCACGGGTGACCAGCTTATTATAATGGTAGGCAATATCGGCGGCAAAATAAGTGGGGATGCCGTTGGCACGCACCAGCACTTCGTCTTTGGGGCCGTCCTGCGATGTATCTTCGCCGGCCTTGGGGTTTTTGTTGGCGCCCCACTTCAGGCTGTATTCACCGGACCGGTACCAAATAGCACCGTCCTTTTCGTAGGTGGCACCGAGGGCCGCCAGTTTGTCCAGCACTTCTTGTACCGCACCGCTGCTGTGCAGCTGGCTTTCGCAGAACCACACGTCGTAGTGGATGCGGTACTTTTCCATCGCGGCTTTCATGGCGGCGATGTTCAGCGGCAGCGCAAAGTCAATCAGCGCCTGCTTGCGCTCGGCTTCGTCTTTTTTCACAAAGCTGTCGCCAAACTCGGTGGCAAACTCGGCCGCGCGCTGCTTGATATCCTCGCCCTGATACCCCTTTTCGGGGAAGGGCACGGCGTCTTCGCCCAAAAACAGCTGTAGATAGCGGGCCGAAAGGCTATCACCGAATTTTTCAATCTGGTTGCCCGCGTCATTGATGTAAAATTCGCGGGTGACATCATAGCCGGCCCAATCCAGTGCGGCGGCAAGGCAATCGCCCAGCGCACCGCCACGCGCATTGCCAAGGTGCATGGGGCCGGTGGGGTTTGCAGAGACAAATTCCACATTGACCCGCTTGCCCTCACCAAAGGTGGTGCGGCCCCATGCGTCGCCCTGTTGCAGTGCGGCGCGCACGGTGTCGGCAAAATAGTTGTGGTTTAAAAAGAAGTTCAAAAAGCCGGGGCCCGCGACCTCCAGCCGCTCAAACGGGGTGCCGGTGCAATCGGCGTGGGCCAGCAGTGCCTCCGCAATTTTGCGCGGCGGCAGGCGAAACGCCTTTGCGCTGACCATGGCCGCATTGCAGGCAAAATCGCCGTTTTTGATGTCCGCCGGGATCTCAATGCGAAACGCCGGTACCGCGGCGGCAGGTAGTGCCTGCGCTGCAATGGCGGCCCCCATGGCCGCAAGAATCAAATCATAGGCCGCCGTTTTTGCTGCGGCGACGGGGTTATAACTGCTGTAATCCAAACTCATTGTGCCTCCCTGACGGTGATATTCACGGTGTTCTTTGAAAACAGGCTCGAATTGATATCGAGGTTGTAACTGAAATGCAGGCTGCCGCCATTCTCGTTCAGGTCGGCGACAATCTCATCCGCCGCAATGCCCATGGTGATGGCGCCGTGGCCAGTCTCGTAATGAGACAAATGCCGCTGCCCCTTTTCAATGGTCAGCTGGCTGGGGCTTGGGCCAAAGCGCAGCATGCTCACCATGCCCGAGCGGTCCAGCTTGACGGTGGTCGTGCAGCCCTCATAGCCGGTCGTCTCCGTTTCACGGTAGCTGATAAAATAGTTGCCGTTGCGCTGGATAAAACTGCCTTTTGTCATCAGTTCAATCGAGTTGGTCTCGCCGTCAGACTCCTGCACGCCCTCAATTTTAATCAGATAATTTTCTTTCATAGTGTTCCTCCCCGGCTTCAGCCGGACAGGGCGGACAATCCGTGCCCGCCGCCGTGGTGTTTCGCGGTTCAATCCCATACTGTAAACGGGTGCACGGTGCCGTGCACGTCCTTCCCGAGAAATAACCCGCCGATTTCGGCAAAGTTTTCTCCTGAATCGCTGATATAAAAGTCAATGTTGCCGCCGGTGTTTTTTTCACACAGCAGGTCTTTCTCTCGCAGCAGGCTGCAAAGGGCCTTTGCCCCCTCGCTGCCGGAATTCACAAGCGCCACATCGCCACCTGCAACGTCGGCAATGGTGTCGGCGATGATGGGGTAATGGGTGCAGCCCAAAATTAAGGTGTCTGCCCCTGCCGCCAAAATAGGCGCAAGGTATTCGCGCACAAAGGCGGTGGTAATGGCATCGCCACGCCGCACATAGCCGTTTTCAATCAGTGGCACCAGCAACGGGCAGGCGTTACTGGTCACCCTTGCCTGTGGGGCCAGCGCGGTAATGTGGCGCCCATAGCTGCCGCTGCGCACCGAAGCGGCGGTGGCGATCAGCCCAATGTTGCCGCTGCGGCTGGCCGCCACGGCGGCGGCAGAAGCCGCTGCCACCACCCCGACATAGGGCACCGGCAGCGCGTCGGTTAAAGCCTGGGGCAGGGTGGAAGACACGGTGCCGCAGGCGCACAAAATGGCTTTCACGCCCTTTTGCAGCAAAAAGTCGATATCCTCTTTGCCATAACGAATAATGGTGTCGGCACTGCGCCCCCCATAGGGAATGCGTGCGGTGTCTCCAAAGTAAACAAGATCTTCACCCGGCAGCAGGGCGGCAAGCTCTTTGACGCTGGTCAGCCCGCCAAGGCCGTAATCAAACACCCCAATTGGGCGGTTATCCATTCGGTTCTTCCTTTCTTTCCAGCGCAAGGTCCATCAGCCGGCATAGCAGTTCGCCGTAGGTCATCCCTGTCTCAATCATCAGTTTGGGGTACATGCTGATACTGGTAAAGCCGGGCAGGGTGTTGATCTCGTTTAGCAACACCTTGCCGGTGCCTTTTTCCACAAAAAAATCCACCCGCGCAAGCCCGGTGCAACACAGGGTGCGGTAGGCGCGCAGCGCAACGGCACGCACTTCCTCTAATTTTTCGGGCGACAGGTGGGCCGGGATAACCACCTTACTGGTGCCCGCGATGTATTTATCGTCGTAGGTGTAAAATTCCTGGCTGGCCAAAATTTCGCCCGGCAGTGTGCCGCTGATCTCGTCGTTGCCAATCACGGCGCACTCGACCTCTTGCCCCTGTACAAACCGTTCAAACACAATGCGGCTGTCATGGGCCAGCGCCAGCTTTACGGCGGCAGAAAGCTCTTCTTTGTCGTGCGCCTTGCTGATGCCCACCGAGCTGCCTGCGTTGGCAGGTTTGACAAAAACCGGCCAGCCCAGCTTTGCCGCCACGCGGTCGGCAATGGCATCCATGTCGTCCAGTTCGGCGCGGGTCATGTAGTCCCATTCGCAGCGGGGGATGCCCGCCGCGTCCATCACCAAATTCGCGGCGGCCTTGTCCATGCACAGTGCGCTGGATAGTACCCCGCAGCCGACATACGGCAGGCCCGAAAGCTCCAGCAGGCCCTGTACCGTGCCATCCTCGCCACCACGCCCATGCAATACAGGGAACACAACATCAATCTTTTGCAGTACAAACTGCCCATCAATGCACTTGACTAGCCCCCGGTCGGTTGTGTCGGGGCTCAGAAAAGCGGGCACACAATCCACTGCGGTCTCCCAACTGCCGTCGGTCAGCCGGTCCAGCGGGCCGGGGTAATACAGCCAGCGCCCCTTTTTGGTGATGCCCACGGGGATAATTTCATATTGATCGGCCGGAATGTTGCGGATGACCGAAGTTGCCGAAAGCAGCGAGACCTCGTGTTCACTTGATACGCCGCCAAACAGCACGCAGACCTTCCTTTTCGCCATAAAAAGCCTCCAGATCACAATGCCGTGCAGGGTGCAAAACACCACATCACGGCCAAAATTGCAGATACAATTACATCATAACACACGCGCGGTATAATGAAAAGAGTGAAAACTGCCGGTTTGTAGCCGCTTTCTTGCACAAAAAACAGCGAAAATCGCTTTAAAACCGCGCTTGGGGCAAAAAACCGCGCTTTTTTTGCCCCGCTGCTTGACGTACCGTGCCGGCTGTGTTATAGTTAGGTTACCTCTTTGCAGGTCTATTTTTTTGTGCCCGTTTTTGGGGGCGAATACAGGCCAGCTAGTTCAAAAAAGAGGGAGGCCAGCCCCGCCCGCGGCCCGTTTTGGGCAGTGGCAGGGGCGAAACGAACCGTTTAATGGAGGTGCCGAAGAATGAGAGTCAAAATTACCCTTGCATGCACAGAGTGCAAACAGCGCAACTACAACACGATGAAGAACAAGAAGAACAGCCCTGACCGGCTGGAAATGAACAAGTATTGCCGCTTCTGCAAGAAACACACGCTTCACAGGGAGACCAAATAAGAAAGGCGGAGAAGAGCTATGGCTGAAAACGCTGAAAAGGTCGCAAAGACAGCAAAAGCTGCCAAAGGCGACAAAAAAGAGAAGAAGCCGTTCTTCCTTATCCGTTTCTTTCGGTCGGTCACAAAGTTTTTCCGCGATACACACACCGAAATGAAAAAGATTGTCTGGCCCACCAGAAAGCAAGTTATTAATAACTCGCTGGTGGTCATTGCTGTCGTCATTATCTGCGGCGTGGTGATTTTTGGTCTGGACAACCTGTTCGGCTTTATCCTGACGTGGGTTCTACGCAGGGGTTAAGCAGCCCGGCTAAGGAAAGGGGAGACCAAAATGGCGCAAGACGGTCTTTGGTATGTTGTGCATACTTATTCCGGCTATGAAAACAAGGTTGCGCAAAACCTCGAAACACTGGTAGAAAACCAGCGGCTTCATGACCTGATTCAGGAAGTCAAGGTGCCAACTGAGATCGTCCCCGAAATCAAGGACGGTGTCAAGCGCGAGGTAGAGCGCAAGTTGTTCCCCGGTTATGTATTGGTCAAAATGATCATGACCGACGATTCGTGGTATGTTGTGCGCAACATCCGCGGGGTGACCGGTTTTGTGGGCCCATCCTCAAAGCCTGTGCCCCTCACCCAGACAGAGGTGGATGCCCTTGGTGTGGAAACACACGAGGCGACAGTCGACTATCAGGTGGGTGACAATGTCGAGGTGACCGCCGGCCCGCTGGAAGGCTTTATCGGCTTGGTGGAAAGCATCGATATGGAAAAACAGAAAGTCAAAGTCAAAGTTTCCATGTTCGGTCGTGAGACGTTGACGGAAATGGACTTTACGCAGGTGAAACCCCTGTAACATCAATTTTTGTAAAAAGCCGTGGTTGTCACGGTTTTTGAGAGGATCCCGATGTGGGGTCCGTGGGAGGAAGAGGGTGGTCCTCTTCCGCTAAGGAACCACAATTTTTTGGAGGTGCAAACAATGGCTCAGAAGGTAGTGGGGTATATTAAGCTCCAGATTCCCGCCGGCAAGGCGACCCCGGCACCGCCTGTTGGCCCGGCTCTTGGTCAGCATGGCGTGAACATCATGTCGTTTACAAAAGAATTTAACGAGCGTACTCAGAAAGATATCGGTTATATCATCCCGGTTGTCATCACCGTGTATGCCGACCGCTCGTTCAGCTTTATCACTAAAACTCCTCCGGCCCCTGTCCTGATCAAAAAGGCCTGCGGGATCGAGTCCGGCTCCAGTGTGCCGAACAAGACCAAGGTTGCGACCATCACAAAGGATCAACTGCGTGAGATCGCACAGACCAAGATGCCTGACCTGAACGCATCTTCGGTTGAAAGCGCAATGTCGATGATTGCCGGCACCTGCCGCAGCATGGGCGTTACCGTCGCCGAGTAAACAGTACAGACCCGCCATCAGTGGGAGGAAATTTCCGATATACCACAGGAGGATAAACTATGAAACATGGTAAAAAGTACGTCGACTCAGCCAAGCTGATCGACCGCACCAAAACATATGATGCCGAAGAGGCTTTGGCGCTGTGCTGCCAAAGCGCGAAGGCGAAATTTGATGAAACTGTCGAGTTGCATGTGCGCCTTGGCGTTGACAGCCGTCACGCCGACCAGCAGGTGCGTGGCGCAGTTGTGCTGCCCCACGGCACCGGCAAAAACGTGCGTGTCATCGTCATCGCAAAGGGTGATGCTGCCAAAGCGGCAGAGGATGCCGGCGCAATGATGGTGGGCGACGAAGAGTTGGCCGCTAAGATTCAAAACGAAGGCTTTATTGACTTTGACGTGTTGATCACCACCCCGAACATGATGGGCGTTGTGGGCCGCCTTGGTAAGGTGCTTGGCCCCCGAGGCCTGATGCCGAACCCGAAGGCCGGCACTGTGACCATGGACGTGGGCAAGGCAGTTGCCGAGGCCAAAGCCGGTAAGATTGAGTACCGCTTGGACAAAGCCAACATCATCCATGTGCCTATTGGCAAGGCTTCGTTTGGCGCCGAAAAACTGGGCGACAACCTGAAGACCATCATGGATGCAATTGTCAAGGCGAAGCCCGCCGCGGCAAAAGGGCAGTACATCAAAAGTGCTACCATCGCAGCGACAATGGGCCCTGGCATTCGGCTGAACAGCACCCGCTACGGCGCCTAAGTGCTTGACAAACCCTAGTAAGTGGGGTAAAATAGCAATGCTGTCCAAAGACAGCAGGTCTTTTTAAAAGATAAAGGGGTTTTGCCCCTGCCTGCCGAGGATTGCGCCAACATTACCTTGTAATGCTTTGCGCCTCTTCTCGGCTTGCCGGGAAGAGGCTTTTTTATGTATTTTTTGAATGCAGTGAAATGAGGTGAAAACATATGCCAAGTGAGAAGGTTTTATCTGAAAAGAAAGCCTACGTGGAAGAGCTTGCTGCGAAGATTAAAGAGTCAACCGCCGGTGTTATTGTGGATTACAAGGGCATCAGCGTGGCTGATGATACCAAGCTGCGCCGCGAGCTGCGCGAGGCTGGGGTGGATTACGCTGTTGTGAAAAACACAATGCTGCGTTTTGCAATCTCCGGCCTGGGGTACACCGAAATGGAGAATTCACTGGAGGGTTCTACCGCCATTGCAATTTCCAAAGAGGACCCCATCGCCGCTGCGAAGGTTCTGGGCAAATTTGCCGAGGCTTCTAAGGGTAAGTTCTCAATCAAAGCCGGTTACATGGACGGCAAGCCCATGAACAGCGATGATGTCATGGCACTTTCCAAGCTGCCGGGCAAGCAGGAGCTGCTGTCGATGCTGTGCTCCGCGTTGCAGGGCAACATCCGCGGCCTGGCGGTCGCAATCAATGCTATTGCCGAAAAGAACGGCGAGGGCGACGCGGCTTAAACCAACCCGCCGCGAACACAATTTTAAAAATTATTATGTTGGAGGGACAATACTATGGCTTCCGAGAAGATCACAAAATTTGTTGAAGACATCAAGACCCTGTCCGTTCTCGAGTTGAACGAGCTGGTCAAAGCGATCGAAGAGGAGTTCGGCGTTTCCGCTGCTGCTCCCGTTGTTGTTGCCGGCGGCGCTGCCGGTGCCGCTGCTGCTGAGGAGAAGACTGAGTTCGACGTCATCCTGGCTGAAGTTGGCGCAAACAAAATGGCTGTCATCAAGACGGTCAAAGAAGTTACCGGTCTCGGCCTGAAAGAGGCAAAAGAGCTGGTTGACACCGCCCCGAAGCCCATCAAAGAGGCTGCTTCGAAGGCGGATGCCGAAGAGATCAAAAAGAAACTGGAAGAGGCCGGCGCGAAAGTCGAGCTCAAATAAGTTTCATTGCATTCAAAAAAAGAGAGCCACGGCGATTGCCGTGGCTCTTTTCTTTTTGAATAGGGTGCGCTAAATTGGCCAGATGGGCCGACATTGTGTCAGTGGGTGCAGTTACATCAAGTAGGCAGCTATAATTTGCAGGCTATGGTTGAGAATTGGCAAGCGGATAAAGGAGAGAGGCTCTTTTTTTAGAGGTGCAAGTGATAAGATAGGCCGCCAGTAGAGGTAGATGCCGGGCAGCAACACAAAGGCTTTTAATACAGCACGGGGTCTACAATCTGAATGTCTTTTTTGTTTGCATCATTATTTTGGTTAAAATCGCCCTGCGGGATCAGCGCATAACTGGTCTCGTAGCCCTGTTGTTCAACCGGTTCGCCACCGGGCCCGATGGCGGTAAACGTCACCTTTTTGCCGCCGTAGATCACAAGCAGGTCCTTCCCCACTTTGCCTAAAATAGAATCGTAGTAAGGGTAAACATCCCCGTCAATCACAAGCTGGTAGCCGAGCGTCAGCGGCAAAACGGCACCCGTTTTACAGTCGATGCAATAGCTGTATTCTTTCGCACTGCCGGCACCATCTGGACTGGTTACAAAAAAATAGAGATCATCCCCCCACCGGCCGGTCAAGGTAAGTGTTGCATCCACCGAAGCCGGCGCGCCTTGTAAGTGAATGGTGGTCGTGCCGGTTTGTGTCGTCATTTGCAGCATGCTTTGCTGCAAATCCAGCTGGTACAGTGTAGTTTGAAAGACGGCTGAACCAATGCGGCTATCTTGCCATGCGGCAAGGGCCTTTTCTTCGCCGGTGTTGACATTGAGTGCGGTAACGCTGTGCTGCAACACGCCCGGCTGAGTTTCTTTAATCTTTTTAAGTAACAAGCAATCCCCATCCCCACCCACAGGGGCCTCTATGGGTAACAGATTCTTCTTTAAAACCGAAAGCTGGCGGGTGGTAAGGTCCAGCTTTGCCAAGCTATACCGCTGTACAATTTTGCCGTTTTCAGTTTCGGTTATCAGTTTTGTAAAATACAGGGCCGCGCCGTCGGTCGCAATTCCATAGGGGATGGACTCGTTTGCATCAAATGAATAAAATGGTTCACGGCCGCTGCCGTCAAGGTTCATACTTTCAATTCTTGCACACGAAGTTTGGTCAGGGTGTTCTGCCTCAATTTCGGGGTAATACAGGTACAGTTTGTCGCCGGCTTTAAAAATTTCAGCCCAGCGGTCAATGACCCCGGTGCAGATAGCGTCGGTATGGGTACATTCCGGCCGGTTGCAAAGCACGACGCGCTGCTGTGAGGCAAAATCAATATAGTAAACCCGTGCCAGCCCGGCGGAGTATTCCACCTTGTAGTACCCGCTGTCGGTACAACAGTTCGAAAGGCCGTCCGGCCCGGTGACCATCGTGATGGCCTGCGCACTGGGGGTGGCGGTCACTGCCGCAGGGGGTGCCGATGCCGGGGGGGAACAGGCGGCCAGTACAAATAACAGCAGGGCGAAAAGCAAGCCGGTTTTTTTCATAAAAAGTCCTTTCCTGCGTGGCGGGGCAGCAGGTAAAATAAAATGAATTGGTGGGCACCGGCGGTAAGGCGCCCGGTAAACAGCTTATCTATAACTTTAACACGGCGACACCTTGGGTTTCAATGGCTATGTTATCAGTTAGGGTGTTGTCCGCCGTTTTATTAAGTAAACAGGGTTGAAAACAACAACAGAGCGGTTTGGCGGGCCGCTGTAAATGGGTACGGTTTATTGTTAAATAAAGCGACAACACCGCTGCCTTTCAAATTCAGTGAAGTTGCCCGAAAATAAAGGGCTATCTTTTCAAATTGAGAGCAGAAAAATTTTTGTCAAATTCGTATGGTGGTTATTGCGCCGCCACAAAGCAAACACCCCCCGCTTGCAGCGGCGGGGTTTGGGTGATAGAATAAGGCAATACCAGTTATTTTGGTAGGAATAACAAGATGCCGGGGGGCAAGCCCCTTTTTGGCAGACGACATACACTTTAATACAAAGGAGAAACCAACTATGGGTGCAATAAAAATTGAATTTTTCCACGACGTACTGTGCAGCTATTGCTTTGCGTTTTCGCCCCGCATGCGCCAGCTGGTAACGCTGCGCCCTGAAATTGAACTACAGCATCGCTCGTTTGCGCTGTTGCCCAGTGCCGCCGAGTTCGAACAGTCCTTCCCCTCGCGCGAAGAGGCAAAAGAAGAAATTTTGTCCCACTGGGCCCACGCGAATGAAAACGACGACGCACATCGTTTTAATATAGAGGGGATGCGCGAAACAGAGTTTCTGTTCCCCATTTCCACCCCTGCACTGCTGGCCTGCGAAGCCGCAAAGCAGGTGGCGGGGCAGGCGGGCTATTGGGATTTGTTTGACGCGCTGCAAAAAGCATTTTTTGTAGACAGCCGCAATGTGGAAGAAGAGGCGGTTTTAACCGACTGTGTACAGCAGGTGGGCATTGACGTGGCGGCGTGGCGTGCTGCTTTCACTGCAAGGGCGGCAAAAGAAGACCTGCAAGCCGATTTGCAGCGCGCGGTGCAGTTGGGGATTCATGTGGTGCCCAGCCTTGTGATCAACGAAAAATACCTTGTCAGCGGGGCGTTGCCACTGGCAGACCTGTTACAGGCGGTGGACCGTGTGGCTGCCGAAGAGAAGTAAAACAAATAAGCAAGCATGCAGCGGCACCCTGTGGGCCGCAGAAAGAGGGGGAAACGATGGAACGTGAAATTTTACTGCTGGGGGACGAGCGCCTGTATGACGCCAGCGAGCCGGTGCAGCGCGAACAGTTGCCCGTGCTGGCGGGTACGGTGCAGGATTTAAGGGACACCCTGTTTGCCTACCGCAAAAAATACGGGGCGGGCCGCGCCATTGCCGCGCCGCAAATCGGCGTATTTTTGCGGCTGATCTATTTGGAGGCAGGCCCCCGGCGCATCGTGTTTTTTAACCCCATACTCACCCCGCTGGGGCCAGAGCAGATGGAAGTGCTGGACGACTGCATGTCGTTTCCCGGTCTGCGGGTAAAAGTGCGCCGGTTTCGCCGCTGTGCGGTGGAATACCGCGACGAGCAGTGGCAGCTGTGCCGGCAGGAGTTTGAGGGCGATTTTGCCGAGCTGATTCAGCACGAATACGACCATCTTGACGGCATTTTGGCCACCATGCGGGCGATTGACAACCGTTCGCTGGTAATGCAGCGGCAATAAAAAGCGGCGGGTTTTCCACTACCGGCAGCGCCAAGTGTGGAAAACGTTACAATAAAAACAAAGAAAACAAAAAATAGCCACCGGGTTGTAAGCTGAAATGGTATAAAGATAGGAGACACGAAAAACCGTGTCTCCTATCTTTTGTTGTATACTGAGTATTGAGGTGAAAGCAATGCGCAAAGAATATACATTTCACAGCCGAGAAGAAAAACTCATGA
>JAQVCK010000218.1 GCA_028689835.1 Pygmaiobacter sp.
TGGGTATGGAGCATATCGTCAAGACTACGGTGTTTTTAAAGGATATGGGTGAGTTTGCTGCGATGAACGGTGCGTATGCCGAGTACTTTACGGGCGCCTGCCCGGCCCGTGCCGCAGTGCAGGTTGCTGCACTGCCCAAAGACGCGCGGGTGGAAATTGAAGCGGTTGCAGTAATTTAAAGTAGCAGATGAAAGGCCTTTACCCTTTTGGGTAAAGGCTTTTTGCATGCCAAGACGGCGGTGCACAGGCAGAAAAGTGTCAAGGTGCAGCGGCAAACGGGACGGGCAGCCCTCTAAATTGCTAAAAATGTAAAAAAATACCATTTTAAAAACTGCCACTATGTAATTTTTTCGCGATAAGCTGGCGCAACCTGTAAATAATAAGCAATGGCAGGTTGGCTGGTACAAAAGTAATCCTTATAAAAAAACAAAGAAAAGAGGGCTTACGGTGCAGAATACCAAAGAAAGAGGGGGCTTTTTCATACAAGTCTCCATAGTTTTGCCGGTGGCCGAAAAAAGATTGCAATGCACCGGCGGGGTGCTTATAATTGTTTTAACGGGATGAATAAATATGTATATAGCACCTCAACATGTTAATAAAAACCCAGTATTTTGCTGGTTTTTATAAAAAATAAAAGTGAAGGAGTTGAGTTTTGTGGATCACAAATTGATCTGTGAGATTCTCAACAGCGAGATGGAACTCGCAACTGGATGTACCGAGCCTGCCGCGATTGCGCTTTGCGCAGCAAACGCCAGGGCTCATTTGAAAGGCGAGGTCAAAGAGCTCACGGTGCTCGCTAGCGTGAACATCATCAAAAACGCAATGGCGGCAGGCATACCGGGAACCAGCTACACGGGGATTGATTACGCGGCGGCACTTGGCGCCATGGGCGGCAAGGTTGAACGCCAGCTACAGGTGGTGGATGAAGCCAGCGAAGAAGAGCGGGCGGCAGCCATTGCACTGGTGCAAAGCGGCCATGTAACAATGGGCAAAAAAGAAACCCCCGAAAAGCTGTATGTAGAGGTAGAGGTTAAAAGCGCAGATGGCCACACGGCCAAAGCAATCATTGCCTCTGCCCACACCAATGTGATTTATATTGAAGAGGACGGCAACGCGCTTGTCAACCATAAGGTGGGTACCCTTGTACACGGGGTGCCGGCGGATGTGGTGGACGAAGTGTTGTCCATCCAATCAATTTTTGATTTTGCAAACGAGCTGGACCTCGAAAAAGACGACCTGCACATGATCCGGCAGGCCATTGAGGTGAACACCCGCATTTCGCAAGAGGGTCAGCAGGGTAATTACGGGCTGAATATCGGCAAAAACATCAGCTGGGCAAAGCAGCACGGGTATATGTGCACCGGCATGGTGACCGACGCGATGGAAGCGACGGCCAGCGGTGCCGACGCGCGCATGGCGGGTGCCAATGTGCCGGTGGTGACAAACTCCGGCTCGGGCAACCAGGGCATCACCGCCACAATGCCCATTGTCAGTGCGGCCAAAACGCTGGGTGCCAGCGTGGATAAAATGCTGCGCGCCGTTACGGTGTCGCATTTAATGGCCATTCACATCCACTGCCGGTTTGGGCTGCTGTCCGGCCTGTGCGGCGCAACGGTGGCCGGCACCGGTGCCGCCTGCGGGCTGGTGTACCTGATGGGCGGCACGGCCAAACAGATGGGCTATGCCGTCAACAACATGCTGGGCGATGTCACCGGTATGCTGTGCGACGGGGCCAAGGCGGACTGCGCGCTGAAAATCAGCACCTGCGTCAACACCGCGTTTCAGTGCGCGTTTATGGCGCTCAACGATGTCAGTGTGCAGCCGAACGAGGGCATTGTGGAGCATGACCCCGAACAGACGATTCGCAATTTTGTGCGCCTTGGCAACGACGGTTCGCCGGTGATGGATAACATCGTGCTGGACGTCATGCTGACAAAGCAAAAGGCATAAGCGCCCCAACAGGGGATAAAAAAGAATAACATCTGCCGCCTCTCGTGTGTTACAATAATACACAAACGGCAGTAGAGACCGGCGGGGGGAAGGGAAAGCCCCCCGGCGGCATAAAGATAGGAGGAGCAGACAAAATGGATATCAAAGCTTTGGCACAAAAGTACGAAAGCTATATCATTGAGCAGCGCCGCTGGTTCCACGCGCACCCGGAGCTTTCGTGGGAAGAATGGAAAACCACCGATGCGATTGTTGCACAATTAGAGGGCATGGGCCTTGCGGTGCACCGGTTTGAGGGGCACCCCGGCTGCACGGCCATGATTATGGGCGGCAAGGCAAAGCCCGGCTGTAAAACCGTGGCGCTGCGCGCCGACATTGACGCGCTGCCGGTAGAAGAAAAAACCGGCCTTGCCTTTGCCAGCGAAAATAGCGGGGTGATGCACGCCTGCGGGCACGACAACCACATTGCAATGCTGCTGGGTGCAGCACGCATTTTGTGCGAGAGTAAAGACGAATTGCAGGGCAACGTGAAGCTGTTCTTCCAGTCGGCAGAGGAAACTTGCCACGGTGCGGAGTATTACGTGGCAGAGGGCGTGCTGGATGATGTGGACGCCATTTACGGCCAGCATATCTGGGCAGGCCTGCAAGCCCCGTACATCAATGTGCAGCCCGGCGTGCGCATGGCAAGCTGCGACAACTTTACCATTACGGTAGAGGGTGTTTCGGCCCACGGCAGTGCCCCGCACCTTGGCACCGATGCCGTGGTGGCCGCCGCGTCGATTATTCTCAATTTGCAGACCATCGTGTCGCGCAACAACGACCCGTTGAACCCGCTGGTCGTCACCGTGGGTGAAATTCACGGCGGCCAGCGCTTCAACATCATTGCCAACAAAGTGGTGATGGAGGGCACCTGCCGTACCCACTCGCGCGAGATGCGTGAAAAAATTGAGCCGCTGCTGCGCCGCATTGTAGACGAAACCGCCGCGGCGTTTGGCGCAAAGGCCACCCTGTTGTACGAAAAATTCCCCGGCCCGGTCATCAACGACCACGACGATTTGAACCAGATCGCGCACGATGCCGCCGTGACCCTGTACGGTGAGGAGTCGCTGCGCGAGCTGCCCAAAATGATGGGCAGCGAAGATTTTGCCTATTTTATGGAGAAGGTTCCCGGCGTATTTGGCTTCCTTGGCAGCTACGACGAAAAGAGCGGCTGCATTTATTCGAACCACAACGACCGTTATGACGTGGTGGAAGATGCGCTGAAACGCGGCGCCGCAATGCATGCCCAGTTTGCGGCAGATTACCTTGCGGCAAAGGCCCCGCGCGAATAAATGCCAATTGGAAGCAAAATAAAAGTCTAATGGTATTAAGTCAAGAGGGTGATTGAGAAAAAAGTATTGAGAACTCATGTGTTTTCAGTGTGGAAAGAGCCAAAAAGGCAACACCAACCTAAGCCCTGCCCTCATGCTTTCAAAAAC
>JAQVCK010000040.1 GCA_028689835.1 Pygmaiobacter sp.
TTCCTCCACCGGCAGACCACCCTCAATCAAGGCTTGTTCTGCCTGAGAAATCTCCTCGGCCGAAACGTTTCCAAATGTGGCGGCAAACTCTGCCTGTACCTGTTGCACGGTTTCCCCGTCGTGCAACCGCTGGATCATCTGTTTTAATTTTTGTGCCCGGTATTCCCGGTTGTTGATTTCTGCGCTCATGTTTTTAACCCTCCTTTGGTCGGTCGCTTTATCATAAGGTGTTTTTGCTTACCCAATGGCTGCGATGAATTGTAGAATCCGCGTTACCGTTTCGCTTTGCTGGCTTTCGGCGCTAATGGTGGCGGTGCCATCGCCCTGTTGCGGGCCATAGTTGCCAAACTGGGCATGGTTGCCGCCCTCAACCGTGGTAACATCCGGCACGGCGGCAAGCTTTTCGCGGTTGATGACACCATCGTTGCTGCCCACCAGCGTAAGCAGCGGCAAGCCGCTTTGCCCTGTGGGGTAAGCGCCCAATAGCACCACCCCACGTACGAGTTGCGTGTGTTTTGCCGCATAGCTGTACGCCATGGCCCCACCCAGCGAGTGCCCGCCAATGTACCAGCTTTGCACGCCGGGTGCCAATGCAGTGGCCCCGTTTGCGGCGTTGATATCCAATACTGCAAGGTGAAACGGCATTTTGACCAACACACAGGTGACCCCATTTTGTGCAAGGGCACTGAGCAACGGCGCGTAGGCGCGCTCATCCACCTTGCCACCGGGGTAAAAAATCAGCCCCGCGGTCCCCCCACCCCTTGGGGCGGGGCAAACACGGTGTACTCGCCCTGTGTTTGGATGCCGGCTGCCTGCGTGGTATACACGTTCAGCGCCGTTTCGTCTGCACGGTAATAATCTGCCGTATAAAAATAAAATGCAACCGCCAGCAATGCCAGCAGCGAAAGAACGCCAAATAAGAAATGCCTTGTGCCTTTTTTCATTTTGTCTGTGCCGGCTTTCCCTCGGCTGTGGTTGGTGTTTGCCCCTGTTGCCGTTGCAATAGCCGCAAAAAGCGGGGGCGGTTATACCGCTGTGCAATGATGCAGGGCAGATTGACCACCAATGCATAGCACAGCATGATCCAAATGGTACCGGGCGGGGTAAACAGCCCAAAGACCCAAAACGGCAAAATAGCCAGCAGGTGGGTCAGCTCAGCCCGGCAGGATTCGGTGAGAAACAGCTTTAGACCTTCCGGTGTGCGGTCGGTGAGGTGTTTTTTGCGGTACCCGCCGCGCATCACGGCGCCGCCGTCCGGCAAAAAGCGTTTCCAGTGGCGCACACGAAACACCTTTTCGTAAAAAGCGCCGCCCTGCTCCCACCGCTTGGGGCGAAACAGCGGCAGTGAAACGGAAAGGTACTGGTTTGGCAGATGCAAACAAAACAGTGCTGCCGCCACCTGAAACACCGGCCACAAGGCCACGCACAGCAAACCAGCCCACAGCGGTGGCAATTCAATCAGCTGCATGCCCGCCCCCCTTTTCTATCCCCCCAAGCGCAATGCGGCGGCCTTTCCACTGCACAGTGCCATGGGTGAGTTTTTTTTGCAGTGATACAAAAAACACCACTAAAAAAACGGCAAGCGGCACAGGGTAAGCAGGCAACACCGCAAACCGAAACCGCCCCAGCGGCTTTGTAAGGCGAACAAGTTCTGCCACCCAAAGCAGGTACAATGCGGCGGCAAGCGGCAACGGCACCCCACTTTGTGGCAACAGTGCCGCAATGAGATACACCACTGCCGATGTACAACCCGATACCCACAAAAAGGTCATGACCAATACCAGCGGCGGCGTATGTACCGCCCCGGTGGCGTAATTTTTTGTCCACCCCTGTAACAGCGCGCGCAAGCCCGCACCGTACATGCGAAACGAAATTTGCTGCCCACCCAGCAACAGCCGGTAAGGGATACCGTTTTGCCGCAACGCCTGCCCCAGTGCAATATCGTCTACGATGCTGTTTTTTGCAGCGGCATGGCCGCCAATGGCATCATACGTTGTGCGTGGCATTAAAATCACCGGGCCAAACAGCCCCGCATGGCGCGTGGGAAAAGCAGTTGCCACACCGTTGGCCGCCACCTGTACTAAATTAAAAATCAACGATAATTGCTCGTACCAACGGTAGGTGGTGTGGTAGGGTTGCACCGACAGCACACCCGGCTGCACGGCATAGGCGGCAATCAGCGCACTTAGCGCATCGGGTGCTAGGCGCACATCGGCGTCTAAAAACAGCAACAGGTCTCCGGTAGCGGCCTGTGCCCCCTGCTTGCAGGCCCACGCCTTACCCAGCCAGCCAGCCGGGCGCTGTGCTGCCGAGACGAGGGTTGCACCCTGTGCGCTGCGAATAACCTGCGCCGTGCCGTCGGTAGAAGCATCATCGACACAAATAATTTCTATTGGGGCAAGCGTACTTTTTTTTAGGTCTGCCAACAGCAGGGGCAACGATTCTTGTTCGTTGCGCGCCGGGATGATGACCGAAAGCCGCACCCCCGGCGGTGGCACCGCCGGCTTTTTTAATAGCGGCAGCCTGTAAAACAGCAGTCTGCTGCACAAAAGCCCCAGCAGTACAAGGCCAAACTGCATCCACATCGTTGTTCACCCGCCCTTTTACCCGTTTTCTTTTGTCAGTTGTTTTGCCACGGCATCGGCGGCCAGCTTGCCGGTCAACACGCACACCGGCAGCCCCGCAGGGCTGAACGCCCATTGCCCCGCCTGATAGATATCGGGCAGTGGCGTTTTGATGGACTGTACAATTTTAGTCATTTGAGTCTCGGCAGGCAGTGGCTCTTTGCCAAAAGCCCACCCCGTAATTGCCCCGTCACTGCTGCCCGCATACTGCTGGATGGTGAGCGGCGTAGAGCACAGCGCAAACAGCACCCGGCCTTGCAGGCCGCCCGGCAGGGCATTGCCCAGCATGTCCACCACCGCATCGATGCAAAACTGTTTTAACTCGTCATACCAGCCCGCAGCGCGAATACCACGCGCCACCTCGTAAGGGAACAACGTGCTGACCATCAGCCCGCTTTTGCCTTGTGGAGCAAGGGCCCTATCACGCAGCACTGGGCACGAAATTTCGTAGGTGGTTGTTGCAAGGTACTCTGCAAGGGCCTGCTTACATTGTTTTTTGGGCAGGCTGGCATCCAACGGTGCCACGGCAGAAAGCCCACGCGGCGTGGGGGTATAAAAACAGTGCGGCCCAAACCGGTCTGCAATCACCTGCGCATCAACATCCAATGCAAGGTAAACGCTAAGTACCGAATCCCCGCCCCGGTGTTCGTTAACCCGCTTTTTTTGTACCGCAAGCGCCGGCAGGCGACGGGTGTCGAGGCCATGCAACGCGGCATAGAACGCTTTGCTGTCTGCCGCCCAAATGACACTGCGGTACAGCACACTTTTGCCCGTGTCTGCCTCTAACCGGTGTTCGTTGGGGTAAATGGCAGTAACTTGAGTGTTACACTTTATTTCTCCCCCCTGTGCGCGCACCTGCTGTGCCAATGCCTCGGCAAACATGCTAGTGCCCCCCTTGGGGTAACGGTAATCGAGGTAAAGGCTAAAATAGCTGAGGGCAAAAAAAGTGGGGGTGTTTTCAAAAAAGTGCTGGGTGATGACATCGACTAATGCCTGATTATTAGTGAACTTTAAAAGGTACTCTGCCACCGGCTGAGACAACCGCATGGCCTTATGGATATTTTTTTGGTACTGAAAAAGCCACGGTAGCAGTGTGCGCAACAAATATCTAGGGTTGCCCGCAATGTCAAGAAACAGTGGGTTTTCGATGCCATAAAGCACTTTCATATACCCCATGACCTTTTCAATTTCCGCTAAAATAGCATCAATTTCGGCCGCATTGCCTGTAAATTGCCGTTTCAGCATTGCCCCGTAATCGGCAAGGCTCTCGGGGCCGGTCAGGCGCACCTGGTCGCCGCCAAGGGCAAGGGTGACCGGGTTTTGTACCATGGGCAACTCAATACCAAGCTGGCGCAACATGGGCAATAAAATACCGGAATCCTCAAATGCACGCACCCCGGCGTCAAACACAAAACCGTCCTGCTCAAATGTACTAACCAGCCCGCCCACTTTAGGGTTTTTTTCGCAAAGTAATACCCGGTGCCCACCTCTTGCAAGGTACGCGGCCGCCGTAAGCCCGGCAGCACCCGCACCCACCACCACAGTATCATAGATCATCTGGTTCATGACGCTCCACCTGCCCTTTTTGTTTGATGTAGGTCAATACCTTTGCGATCTCTACCGGCTGCCTGTGCTGCCGGCTGCGGATGCAACGTTGCTGACATTCTGCCAAAAATTCGCTTGTGAGCGGGGTGCGTGCTTCGCCCTGTGCCACCAGCCGTGCGGCCCCGGTAAAGTTGCCCACCGCCACACGCCGCATAATGCCCGGTACATCCAGCACACCGGTACACACCGGCGCTTCGCAATACCGGCACCCCAGCGCGGCAAGCTGTACTTCTCGCTGTGCTGCGGGCAGGCCGGCATAAAGGTCTTGGCGGCGAAACGGCGGTGCCACCTGTGTAACATACTGCGGCATACCGGGCCGGTAGACAAACGGGGCAAGCCCCCGCTTTTTTAAAATAGCGTTCGCGGCGGCAAGCCCGCTGGTGGTGACCGTGGGTGTGCCGGTGCCCATCACGGTGGATTCGCCGCAATAATACAGCCCCGGCCACTCGCTTTTGGTGTGCAGGCGGCGCAGCATATGCTGGCCCAACATTTGTTTGGGCCCTGCCACCGCACCATCGTTTTTG
Organism: Pygmaiobacter sp.; assembly: GCA_028689835.1. Classification (GTDB taxonomy): domain Bacteria; phylum Bacillota; class Clostridia; order Oscillospirales; family Ruminococcaceae; genus Pygmaiobacter. The sequence continues at coordinate 4,754 of JAQVCK010000040.1, forward strand.
AGCGTATACCGCTCGATGGTACGCGGGGTGGCAAGCTCGCTGCTGAGCACCGCGGCCCCAAACCCGGGGAAACGCTGTTCCAGTACCGCAAACAGGCGTTGTTTTTCTGCCAGCTTATGTTGTTGGTACCGGGCACTACCGCGTGCTGCCCAACCGCCAAACGTGGGGCCAATGGCCATGACCACATGGGTGCCGGGCGGGCAAAGGGTCTTATCGTCGAGGCTGGAAAGATACACCGTGACTTCGCTTTCATCCAGCCGTTCAGGGTTCCCTACCAGTAATTCCACCGGCTGGGCATCGGGCGGGATGGCCTCTGCCTTTACCAGTGCATACAGCACCACGCTGGGGTAGGTAGGCACCAGTGTGCGCGCCCATTCGCGCTGGCCCTTTTTTAACAACGCGGGGTCAATCAGTTTTTCGTACAAGTTCCACACCGTGCCGGAATACACGACATCGGCGGCAAATAGCTGCCTGCCATCCGCAAGCTGCACCCCGGCGGCTTTTTTATTTTGAAATAACAGCTGGCGCACCTCGGCGCGGTACAGCATGGTACCGCCGTGCTCTTCAATCACCTTTTCCAGCTTGCCGGGCACAAACAGTGTGGACCCCGCCGGGTAATAACTGCCGCCGACATGGTTATCGACAAACATCACCGCAGCCAATACAGCGGGCGACTCTTCCACCGTGGTATAACAATAGGTAGAAGTCAATTTATCAAAAAAGTTGAAAATTTCGGGGTCCTTAAAATAGTGCCGCAATAACCCGGCGGCACTTTGGTTGAGATAGCTTAAAAACCGCAAATAGGATAGCGGGTGGCGCAGCATACTGCGCAACGCCGTTTTGGGGTCGGTCTCATCCGGCGTGGTATAGGCCGGGGCCTCCACCATGACATGCTGGTACAACTGCCGCATGTCATGGTAAAAGCGAAAGATCGCCTCGCGCTCTTGCGGAAACACCCCGGCAAGTTCTTCGGCAAAGCGGTCAATATCTGCAAAAAAGCGAATGCGGTGGCCCTTCCACTGCATGCAGTACAACAACTCGTGCCGCACCACACAGATGGGCTCTTGCAGGCAGTTAAACACAAACCGGTGTGCGTTAAACCCCTGTTGCCCAAACCCAAACAGCATGGCGGCACCGGCATCAAACGTGGCATCGCCCCGCTTAAACACACCGCAAGCCCCACCGGGGGCAGCTGCCTGCTCTGCCACGGCTACCCGCAGCCCGCGCTTTGCAAGCAAGCTGGCCGCCGTGAGGCCCGAAAGCCCGGCGCCCACCACAATGGCATCATATGTTTCGTCTGCCGGGCTATGCATGGTCTGGCCCCGCGTTTTGTTTTGCCTGCACCGCTTTGACACGGATATACACCAGCGTCATCAGCAAGAAGGCAATACAGAACAGCGCGGTGTAAAACACAGACGGGTATTGCAGCGCATACCCCTGCTGAGAAACATGGCGCGTCAAGATGCCGGCATACGCCCAGATAATCACCAGTACATAGGCGATGTCGTTGCAGCGAATACCCGTGACGCCGCCAATTAAGGCACCGACCACCAAAATGGCCACCGCCCAGGCAGACTCGGCAAAGCCGAACCGGCCCCAGCCGATGCTGACAAGCAACACCGTGATATTGGCAATGGTGGCAACGGTAATCCACCCAAAATAGATACTAAACGGCAGCCGCAGCAGCGCGGCCTCCGCCGGGGCAAGCGCCACCCGGCGCAGCAGCAGTTCAATCACAGCAAGGCAAACGAGCAAAACCAGCATCAGCCCCACCGAAAGCACCAGCGCACCATAGTGCCAGGCAACCATCCAAAGCGCATTTGCCACATTGGTCACGGTAAAAAGGATTCCGACGCGAAACAATAAATCGCTGTGCTTTTCTCTTTTTTCACGCAGCAGCACCCCAAGCTGAAACAGACAGTGCAACGCAAGCAACAGGTAGATGACCCCCCAGATAGAAAAGGTGAACCCCACCGGCGTAAACAGGTTGGGGTACGCATCTGAAACCTGTGCGGTGGTTACCCCGTTGATGGGCAAGCTGTTGGCAAGCGCGTTAACTGCAACTGCCACCACATAGGTGCCTACCGCCAACCAGCGCACGACCTGCTTTTTGTTCAGTTTTTGCATTTTCACCACTCCTTTTCACAAAACACCCTGCACAGCACCGGCCGGGGGTTGTGCACCTCCGCCGCTTTGCCAGTGCCATGCTAGTTTGGCCACCTTGGTCGGCGGCCTTGTTTTCATCATTGTAGCATATTTTAACAAAACAGAACACCATAATATGTAAAAAGCTGTCAGTTGTCTTGTGCCAAAGTACGATAAAATTAGTACCCAAACGGCCCTGCTCATGCTATACTAGCCATAAAGATTATTGCCTACTTGCGCGAAAGGAACGAACCCTGATGAACAACAAAACTAAAAAAACGAACTTGGTGCGCATTACCCCGCGCACTGATGAAGAGATGCAAGAGTTGATTGACGCCGAGCAGGATGAAGCGCTGCGCACTGCGTATACCGAAATGCTGCAAAACTGCCGTAGCCACCCCCAAAAGCGGTTATGGTACACCTGCTGGCGCGTAACGTTGGCACAGGGCGGCCAGCTAGTGGGTAACGTGGGCTTTTTAGGGGAACCAAACGAAGCGGGCGAAGTAGAGCTGGGGTACGGCACATTGCCGGGCTTTTGCGGCAACGGCTATGCCACCGAAGCCGTGCGCCGGCTTGCCGACTGGGCATTTTCGCAGCCGGGCGTGTTTTTTGTGCTGGCACAGGCCGCACAAGGCAACGCCGCTTCGCGCCGCGTGCTGGAAAAGGTGGGCTTCGGGCCGGCCGGTGCCGGGCATGAGGGGCTGCTGTTTGAGCTGGAAAAGCCAAAGCCCGACAATGTTTCCACCTATCTTTCACTGGGCCTTGCCTTGGGAGTTGTATTTGGTACCTCTCTCAATAATCTGGCCATGGGCCTCTCCCTTGGCCTTGCCATCGGCATTGCCATTGGGTCGATGCTGGACGGCGAAGATAAAAAAAAGCGGCAGGCGGCAAAGCTGCGCCGCCAAAACCGCTGATTTTTGAATGGGATTATAAGTTGCCGGTGCGCCAATGTGTGCGCCGGTTTTTTATCTTGACAAATAGTCAGTACTGAGTATAATGATAAATAGTCAGCGCTGACTATTAAAAAGGGAGGGTCTTTTTTGGTACCACTTTATATTTTAGGGCTTTTGTTGCGGTTTGGCCCGCAGCACGGGTATCAGATTAAAAAGCTGCTAGAAGAGCAACTGGCCGACTTTACGCAGATTAAATTGCCGACGGTGTATTACCATCTGGATAAAATGGCTACCGCCGGGCTGGTACTTGCCCATACCGACCGGCAGGGTGCAAGGCCGGAAAAAACGGTATACGAGGCCACGCCTGCCGGGGCGAAACAGTTTGAAGCGCTATTGCGCAAGACCCTGCACACCACCTATCGCCCCACGTTTGACATTGACGCCAGCCTGTATTTTGCCGATACGCTGCCCCCGCACGAGTTGCTTTTAGCCTTTGCCGAGGCGGAAAGCTGGCTTTGCCACACAGTGCAGCTGATTGAGCAACATAAGGCGGAAACCCTTGCCTGCCTGCCCACACAGGTGGCTGTCAGTGCGGGGTTGATTTTCGACCATCACCTGTTACATTATCAGGCAGAGCTTACCTGGGTGCGACAGGCGATTCGCCGCATCAAGGAGGCGGCACCCCATGACGAAAATGAGAGTAATTGAGACAAACGAAGGTATTCAGGCCCCGCCCACCGCAGAACTGTTTGACCAGTTTGCAAAGGGCATGCGGGACAAGGGTTGGCAGGGTGTCGACAGTATGTTGGCAAGCGGCCTACCGGCCGGCGACCTGTTAGAGCTTGGCCCCGGCCCCGGTTATGTTGGGCTGGAGCTTGCAAAAAAGCTGCACCCCCGCACCTTGACGGGCTGTGAAATCAGCCCCGCCATGCTAAAAATTGCGCAAAAAAATGCTGCTGATTATGGTATCCCCGCGCAGTATGTGCTGGGCAATGTGCTGGCGCTGCCGTTTGAAGGTGAAAGCTTTGACGGCATTTTTTCAAACGGGTCGCTGCACGAGTGGGAACGCCCGGTACAGGTGTTTAACGAAATTTACCGCGTGTTGCGGCCGGGCGGGCGCTACTGCATTACCGACCTGCGGCGGGACGCGGGCCCGCTGCGCACCGCACTGGTGTACAGCTCTACCCAGCCAAAGGAGATGCGGACGGGGTTGCTGTCCTCGCTGCACGCGGCGTATACGGTGTCAGAGCTAACCGAGCTACTGCGCAACTCTGCACTGTGCGATGCCCAGGTACAGGCAAACTTTTTTGGCCTTTGCATCACCGGGCAAAAATAAGCGGTTGCTTTTTGCGCACACCCACAAATTATTTGCAACAACAAAAAACCGCCGAGTGGCGGTTTTTTGTTGTTGTATTTTGTTTGCACCCTTGCCTTACAAAGCCGGGGCCACTTTTTTTGCCTGCGCTGCGGCGCGCTTTTTTTGCAGCACGACCACATAAACCAGCAAAATAGCAACCTGCGCCCCCAGCAACGCCAGTTGGCCGGCATCTAATACCTCCGGCGTGATATACGAAATAAAGTCATGCGCCGCGTGCCAAACAATCAACACCCACAGGCTGCCGGTCTGCACCAACAGCTCTGCCAAAACCAGCCCCACCAGAAATGCAAACAAAATTTGCAGCACGGTGTACCAGACATCCTTGCCCCCCAGCAGGTTTGCCGAATGCAGCACCCCAAAAATGACCGACGAGCCCCAAATAGCCCAGCGCGTACTTTTATTTTGTAAAAAGTGCAGCACAAGGCCACGAAAATAGGTTTCTTCGTTAAAGCCAATCATGATGGTAAACAACAGCATAGTGGCGTAATACCCGGCATTGTGGCCTTTTTCAACACCGTAGATTGCCAGTGGCAAAATTTCAATCAGCACCAGCGGCAGGTAAAACCACACCCCGGCAGCCCCGGCAAAGGGGTGGCTGCCAAACCCGTATTGTGCAAAGGTATCGGGCGAGCGCTTCATCAGGAGCAACCCCAACAGTGTAGAAGCCGCTAAAAAAGCCGCAATCAACAGATAAGCTGTGTTGTCCGGCAGCGCTAAAATTTGGGAGAGCGCAGTACCAACGGCTGTAAAGGTAACGCAGATGAGTGCTGCCAAAATTGCCGCGGTCAGCGGGCGACGCTTTGAAAATGGTTGTTTCATGTTATTCAGTCCCTCTCTTTTTCTGTCTCTTGCCTCAACGCAGTAAGCAACCCCACAAAGGTGGTATGTAACGCCTGCCGCACCTCTTCTTGCTGCATGGTACAATCACCGGTGGCAACCAGTGACGCAATCCCATGGGTGGTAAACCAAATACCGGTATAAAGCCGCTGCGCGCGGGCTGCATCTAGCCCGGTCATGCCTTGCAGCGTTGCAATCACCTCGTCGTCGCCCTTTGTGGTGCCCGCCACCTGCACCGCACTGGCACCGCCAAACCCGCCGGACATAAACAGTAGCCGAAACAGGTTTTTTTCGCGCTCGGCAAAACCAATGTACGTCATGCCCATACCCAAAAAGCCATCTTCGCCGCCCAGCGCCGCCAGCATTTCGGCATCAAACAACTGCTGCGCGCTTTGTACCACCGCCGCACGCAGTGCCTGCATCGACGAAAATTCGCGAAAAACAGGTTGCACCGAGCAACCAATGCTGGCCGCTAGGCTGCGCGCATTCAACGCGTCTGGGCCTTTTTGCCGCACAATTTCAAGGGCCGCCTGTAAAATTATCTGTCTTGTAATGCGCACTTTAGGTGGCATTTGCATCCCTTTCCTTTTTTAAATAACGTTTGTTATGTTACTAACGTTATTTATTATACCAGCTATTTTACCGCTGTCAACAGTTCAAGATAAAAAAGCAACACAAGGCCACGAAAAGTGGCCCTGTGTTGCTTTTTTATCTTGGCTTGCGTCTGCTGGTTGCACGCCGGTTTAATCACTTAAAATTTCGCCGTTTGTCGCCAGCGTATCCACCTGCCACGGAATCATTTTGCCACTGTTGCGCAGTGCTGTTTGCACCGCGTGCTCCAGCCCACCGCAGCAGGGTACTTCCATGCGTAACACCCGAACGCTTTTGATCTCGTTGCGGCGCAAGATTTCGGTGAGCTTTTCTGCATAATCCACCCCGTCCAACTTGGGGCAGCCAATCAAGGTCACGTGGCCTTGCATAAAACGCTCGTGAAAATCGGCCCGCGCAAATGCCGTACAGTCTGCGGCAACAAGCAGCCGTGCCCCATTAAAATAAGGTGCATTTACCGGCACCAACTTAATTTGTACCGGCCACTGTGCAAGTTGCGAAGGGGCTACCGGGGCCACCGGTACCGCCGGGGCAGCTTTTGGCACGCCGGGTTGCAATGTTTGTGCGCGGCTGCCGGGGCAACCTGCAAACGGTGCAGCCGCCTTTTGCTGGTGCGCCTGCACTGCCGCTTCATCATATGCCGCAGCCTCGCGCTCGGTAAAGGTAATGGCCCCGGTCGGGCAGGCGGGCAGGCAGTTGCCAAGGCCGTCACAATAGTCATCGCGCAACAGCTTTGCTTTGCCGTTTACCATGCCAATGGCACCCTCGTGGCAGGCTGCGGCACAAGCCCCGCAGCCGTTGCATTTTTCTTCTTCTATTTCAATGATTTTACGAATCAATCTAATGCCCCCTTATTGACTTTATGAGTTAATTATACTAAACTAATTGCAGTTGTTCGGTTGTTTTTGCAACGAAAGGGGCCCAAAATGCAGAATTTTTTTGCGATACTAAAAAAATCGCCGCTCTTTGGCGGCTTAAAAGAAGAAGAAATTCATACTGTTTTAAACTGCTTAAACGCCCAAAAAAGCAGCCACCCAAAAGGCTCTTTTATTTTATGCCTTGGGGACCGGACCGGTGCAATTGGCTTATTGCTGCACGGGCGTGCACATGTAGTGCAGGAGGATTTTTGGGGGAACCGCAATTTAGTGACCGAGTTGACTGCCGGGCAGGTGTTTGCAGAAAGCTATGCCTGTACCCCCGGCAGCATATTACAGGTGGGGGTGCTGGCGGCCGAGCTTTGTGACGTGCTGTTTTTGGATGCCCAGCGCCTGTTGACCCTGTGTGCCAGCGGGTGCGCGTTTCACACGCGGCTCATCCGCAATTTAGTGAGCATTCTGGCACAAAAAAACCTACTGATGAACGAAAAACTGACCCATATGGGCCAGCGCACTACCCGCCAAAAGCTGCTGTCTTACCTTTCGGCAGAGGCGCAGCGCCATGGCGGGGCCGAATTTGACGTGCCGTTCAACCGCCAGCAACTGGCGGATTACCTTTCTGTTGACCGCAGTGCGATGTCGGCAGAGCTGTGCAAGATGCGCGATGAAGGGCTGCTGCATTTCCGCCGCAGCCATTTTGTGCTGGTGGATGGATAAGCTTTTGCACTTTTATAGCAACCGCGGGGTGCGCCCCGCCGCCAGCCGCTGCATGGCCCTTGTGACATTTTCGCCGTTTTGCGCACCCGCCAGCACCGGCAGGCCCATACCCTTTTCTTTGGGCCGCGCAAGGTAGGCTTCCTGCGCCGCGGCAAGCAGGGCGGTGTCACTTTGCAGGTCGCCAAAAGCGGCGGTTTCGGCTGCGTTACAGCGCGCCGCCAGTTTTGCAAGCGCGGTGCCGGCATCGGCCTGTGCGCTGGTAATCTCTAACTTTTCATAACCCGGGTGCTCCAAATCCGGGTGCTGTGTCAGGGTGAACTGCCCCCGGCAAGGAAGTGCGTCGAGCCGCTGTAACAGGCGGCTCATTTTTTCTGCCGGTGCCAGTACAAAAAACGACAAAGCCTGCTCGCCACGCGGCAAAGGGCTTTCAATACAGCTGTGGTGTGGCATACCTGCCAGCGCCTGCCGCAGTTGCACCGCCGGGCCCGAGGCGTTGGCCCAGTAGATGTGCAGATGCTCGTGCTGTAAGCAGTTGCAAAACACGCTTTCGCCGCTTTGCTGCAATATTTCATCTACCTGTGCGCTGGCCTGCACCGGCAGGGGGGAGCAATCCAGATACTGATGGGTGCGGGTGTCGTACAATGCCGCACCGTTCATCGTAATAAGCGGTAACACAAAGTTGACCCCTTGCAGCAATGGCAGCAGGGTGGCGGGGGTACGATAGCTGGAGACAGAGACCAGTGCCCCACGCTCTAACAGGCGGCACAGCTGTACCCGCGCAGTGGGGGTAAGCTGCCCCTCCCGCCCTAACAACACCCCGTCCATGCCGCTGACCATCAACAGCCCACGGCGGCGGTGAGGCAGCGCAACGCTGTTGACCCCCAGCGAAACCCCGATGCCCAGCAGGGTATCTACCATGCGGTTCAGGGCAAACAGCCATGGGGCCACATCCTCGCCATGGCTGACGGTGATAGACAAAAACACCACGCAGGTGATGTAACTTGCCGTGGGCATGCGAAGCAACGCCGTAAGGTATAGCAGCGGGATGAGGGAAAAGCTGATGAGCAAAAAGCGCAAAAGGTCCGCCCCTTGCGGCAGCCATTGCCGCTCTGCCAGCAAGATTACCAGGCCAAACGCTGCCCCAAGCACGGTACCTTTAACCCGGTTGAGCCCCGTTTTCAGCGAACCGTCGCGCGTGGGCTGCATACACAGCAGCGCCGCAATGGCAGAGTAAAACGGGGTGCCCGCACCGCGCAAAAAATCAATTAAAAAGCACAGCAGCACGGCAAGCGCAGATTTCCAGATACGCATCCCTATTTTCGGCATTCCCTCTTACCCCCGTTTGCAGCCGTTTTTTATGCTTTGCAGACTGCCGCATTTTTTGCAAAAATACATTGTATTTTATTATAGCAGATGTTGCAAAACAGGCACAAAGCCGGGGTGTATCCACCACATTATCTTACTTTCACCCGGCCCCAAAACGCAGGGCTGTTGCCCTGCGGCCCTGAAAAAGCACCTTCTTTTGCCGCCGGGTACACGGTGAAAAGAAAGTGCTTTTGTGTGTTTGTTTTTGCATTTCTCATCATACGCCGGGCAGCCGGGCCTGTCAACCGGGCTACTACGCCGTATTGTTGTTACTGCGGCGCGTGCGCCTTTTTCCACCGTTTTGCTGCCCCGCGGCGGTTTGGCGCTGCCCGCTGTGCGCGGGTACCGGCCCTATTTTAATCGCCGAGCTGCGTCAGCACCAGATAGTCTTTCTTTTCATCTTTCCAAAAAACAGAGAACCCTGTCTGCGGCAGAATTTTATCATTCCCTTTTTTTAGATCAATGTCGGTATAGCCTATTTCGTAAGTGACAACACGCACCAGTTTACCGCCTTTAAAAAACAAAATCCGGTTTTTATCATCCCTCATTAATTCAGAAACCGTAAAGTCCAGCTTGTATTTTTCCTTCAGCCGCGAGCCTGTGCCATATACCCCGGCATCGCGGTACGCTGCATCCCAACCAAACGGGAACGCCTGTTGGAACGTCAGCGTTTCGTTTTCTGCGGCGATGTTGTGCAGCCGCAGCATCAGCGCAAGGTCTGTGCCAGTAATCGCCTTAAAAGAGAGCAAAGCGAGACAAAGCACCACGAAGATCATAATCACTTTTTTCATTTTTCTTTTCATATTTCACCCCATCATAAGGCCACCGCAAGGCCCCGCGGCCCCCTTTAGTTTATCTGCCAGCGTAAAAGCAAGCCCATCTTACCAAACCCAGTTATCCTGTAAATAGTATTCATCAAGTAAGCTAATCTGTCAATCCATGGAATATTTTTTAATAAGGTACCCCCGCCCGGCTATTCTGTGCTGAAAACCAAAAGCAGGCCCCTGCCGCACACAGTGGGTGCGGCAGGGGCCTGCTTGGCCAATACCTTATATTAAAAGCAACACCTGCTTTTTCAGGGTTGCAGCTCGTTGATTGTGACCGAATGCGTGTGGGCAATTGGGTCCCAGCTTTTTTGCTTTTTCACGATGCTGACAAAGGTGATGACCATCCAGCTGAACAGAAACAGCCAGAACGACAAGATGCTCTTGGCCATGCCGGTCATCGGGGTCTGCTTCATCAGCACGGCGGCAAGTGCCACCACAGCACAGCCTACGGCGCTTGCCATTACCGAGCCTGCGGCAATTGCGATGATTAAAAATAGATGCATCGGTACAAGGCGCCCCTGCCAAAGCATCAACCCACCGGCGATGACACCTGTCACGGTGGAAACCACCTGTAAAATGGGCGATAAGAAGGTGAGGTACATGTCAAAGCTCACCATGTCGTGCTGGTCTACCGCACGGGCAAACAGGCGGCCACCATAAAGCTCCAGCCCCTGCAGGCTGCCGGTCGTCCAGCGGCGGCGCTGCTTCCACGACTGTACAAAGGTCAGCGGCTGTTCGTCGTAAATAATAGCATCGGGTACAAAGTACACCCGCTCACCTGCCAGCACGCACTGGGCACTGAACTCATAATCCTCGGTCATGGTGCTGGTATTCCACCCGCCAAGGCGGCGCAGCAGCTTGGCCGAAACCATAAACCCGCTGCCGCCAATCAACGAAGACAGGCCCAGCACATGGCGGGAACGGTTATAAAAATGGCTGAGCATCCAATAGCAGATAGAGTAACAGCCCGACACCGCGCTTTGGCGGGGGTTCTTGCTATCGCGAAAACCCTGTGCCGCCTGCCCGCCCGCGGCGTAAGCGTCGTTCATACGGGCAAGGAAGTGCGGCTCTACCAGGTTATCCGCATCCACAATACACATGGCGTCGTAGCCCTCCGGCAGCACAATCTGCGAGACGGCCTGTTGCAACACATCTCCTTTGCCGGTCACCTTGCCGCTGGGCAAAAAGATGCGTGCCCCATGTTCGGCGGCTACCGCGCGGGTGTTGTCGGTGCAGTTATTCGGCGCAACAATAATGTCATACAGCTCCCGCGGGTAATTTTGCCGTTTTAAGCTGTCCACCAAATTGCCAATGACCGCCGCTTCATTGCGGGCAGCCACTACAACGGCAAAGCGCGCTTGCGGCGCTGCCTTGGCGTAGCTAAGGTGGCGGCGCAAGCCCAACAGTGCGATACCGGCAAAATACAAACCGTAGGCGGCCAAAAAGATGCCCGGTACCGAAACGATGAGCAATAAAATTCTCGGCGTCATACGGATCACTCCTCGTATAATAAGATTTGCAGACAATTTTAAGTGAATCTGCTTAGTACACTTAATTAAATCAGCAGGCTATGAAATGCCCGTGATACAATAGCTGTAGGACAGCAGGGGCAAGTTCTGTCA
>JAQVCK010000041.1 GCA_028689835.1 Pygmaiobacter sp.
GCCATGGGCAGCGAGGCTACACAAAAGGGTAAAAAACTTGGCAAAGAACTAAAAGAGACCCTTGCAGAAAAAGCGAATGACCTGCTGGATGAATTGCAGGATAAAAAAGACCAACACGACAAAACAAAGGAGGGCTAAGTATGCCGCAAATCAGTAGTATTTTGGTTTGGATCATTCTGGGCGGGTTTTCTGGCTGGATTGCAAGCAAAATCATGAAACGGGATGCCCAGATGGGCATTGGGCTAAACATCATTGTGGGTATCATCGGTGCATTTGTGGGCGGCTGGGTATTCAACCTGCTGGGTTGGGGCCCCGCTACCGGGCTCAACCTGTGGAGCTTTTTTGTCGCCGTTGTTGGCGCAGTGCTGTTTCTCGCCGTTGTTGGGCTGTTCACAAAAAAGCGCTGACACATCCCCTACCCAATTAATTTATTTGTAGTACAAAAAACGGTGCCCTGCCACATGGCGGGGCACCGTTTTGTACTGGTTCCTTTGTCACTATAAAAGAAGGCTCAATCTTCTTTTGTCAGCTCGCGCTCGTGCCGGCGCTGCATGGGCACATACGGCACATGCGGGGCCACACTCTTATACGCCGGGCGGATGATTTTGCCCGCAGTGGCAAGCTCTTCTAGGCGGTGGGCGCTCCACCCCGCAATGCGCGCAATGGCAAAAATGGGGGTGTATAGCTCGGTGGGCAGGCCCAGCATACGATACACAAACCCGCTGTAAAAATCGATATTAGCCGAAACGCCCTTGTACATTTTGCGGCGCTGGGCAATAATTTGGGGCGCAAGGCGCGCCACACGGTCATATAGCTCGTACTCTTTTTCCACGCCTTTTTCACGCGACAGCTTTTCCACAAAGCCGCGGAACACCTCTGCGCGCGGGTCGCTGATGGAATACACGGCATGCCCTACCCCGTAAATCAGGCCCGCGTTATCAAAGGCCTTCTTTTCCAACAGGTCTATCAAATACTGTGAAACTGCGTCTTCATCCTCCCAGTCGGTGAGGTGCTGCTTCATGTCCTCAAACATTTCGGCAACTTTGATATTGGCACCGCCGTGCTTTGGCCCTTTTAACGATGCAAGTGCCGCCGCCATGGCAGAATAGGTATCAGTACCGGAGGTGGTGACAACCCGCGCGGTAAAAGTGGAGTTGTTGCCGCCGCCGTGCTCGGCATGCAGCACCAGCGCAAGGTCCAGCACGCGGGCTTCCAGCTGGGTAAACGAGCCGTCTGGGCGCAACATCTGCAAAATGTTTTCCGCGGTAGAAAGCTGCGGCTGCGGCGGGCGGATGACCAGCGTTTTGTCGGCGTGGTAATAAGTATGTGCCTGATAGCCATACACCGCCAGCATGGGGAACAAGGCGATCAGCTCTAGCGACTGACGCAGCACATTGGGCAGTGAGGTATCCTCTGCCTTATCGTCATACGAATACAGCGTCAAGGTGCTACGCGCAAGGCTGTTCATAATATTAGCACTGGGGGATTTTAAAATGACATCCCGCACAAAGGCCGTGGGCAGGTTGCGGTAATCGGCCAGCAGGCGGCAAATCCACTCGTAATGCGCACTGTCAGGCAGCTCGCCAAACAGCAGCAGATACGTAGTTTCTTCGTATCCATAACGCCCGTCCGCTAAAAAACCGTCGATGAGCTCCCGCACGTTGACCCCGCGGTAATACAACTGGCCCGGCGCGGGCACCAGCGCATCCCCCTCTTTGCGGGTGGCAATGACATCCGATACATTGGTCAGCCCGGTCAACACCCCACGGCCATTTTCATCGCGCAGGCCGCGCTTGACCTGATATTGCGCAAACAACTCGGGGGCAATGGTATTGTGTTGTAGCCCCATTTCGCTTAAATCGCGAATAGCGGGCGTAATATTTGAAAAATTGTAGTTTCCCATGCAGTTCCTCCCTCGGGCACCACAAGGTACCCGCTATCCTATTTCAAAATTTTGTTTTGTTTGTTTTGTTTTATAATATATTATACTTAATTTTCAGGGTCTTACGCAAGCCTTAATTTGTAAACCATTGTGAACTGTGATGGTCAATCTTCATTAAAACAGATGCTAAAAACGGCGCGAACCCAAGGTTCCGCGCCGTTTTATCTACTTAAAATTTATGCTGTTGCCATTTTGCTCAGTTTAAGATGGCAAGCTCAGTCTCTGCATCAAACAGATGCATTTTTTGGGTTTCAAATGCGACCTTAATGTGGCTGCCGTGCGTGCTGGTCGTGGTGGGGGCCACACGGGCAGTCATCTTGGTGCCACGGCACTCAAGGTACAGGTAAACCTCGCTGCCCATCAGCTCGGAAACATCCACATCGGCCTCAAAGGTCTCTTCGGGGTGGGCGGCAACAAATTCGGGGTCATCTTTAATGTCCTCGGGGCGCACACCAACTTTGATGGCCTTGCCCACATAGTTGTCCAACCCTTCCGCTTTGGCGGCCTTTTCTGCCGGCACCGGCAACTTTTGGTCGCCAAAGTCGCAGTAGAACTTGTCGCCCTCTTTGACCAGCTTCGCGTCCATAAAGTTCATTTGCGGGCTGCCGATGAAGCCTGCCACAAACATATTGCAGGGGAAGTCATACAGGTTTTGCGGGGTGTTGACCTGCTGAATCACGCCGTCTTTCATCACAACAATGCGGTCGCCCATCGTCATCGCTTCGGTCTGGTCATGGGTAACGTAGACAAAGGTGGTGCCAAGGCGCTTATGCAGCTTGATGATCTCGGTGCGCATCGCGGTACGCAGTTTGGCGTCAAGGTTCGACAGGGGCTCATCCAGCAAGAACACCGCCGGGTTACGCACCATGGCGCGGCCCAGGGCAACACGCTGGCGCTGGCCACCGGAAAGCGCCTTCGGCTTGCGGTCCAACAGATGCTCAATGTCCAGCACCTTCGCGGCTTCGTGCACCCGGCGCTCGATCTCCTCTTTCGGGGTCTTGCGCAGTTCCAGGCCAAACGCCATGTTTTTGTACACCGTCATGTGCGGGTACAGCGCATAGTTCTGGAACACCATTGCAATGTCGCGGTCCTTCGGGGGGACATCGTTGACCATCTTGTCGCCGATGTACAGCTCGCCTTTTGAAATCTCTTCAAGACCGGCAATCATGCGCAGCGTGGTGGACTTGCCGCAGCCGGACGGACCGACCAGAATGATGAACTCTTTGTCCTCAATTTCAAGGTTAAAGTCTTTGACCGCGGTGACATCGCCGGGGTAGACTTTGAAAATGTTTTTCAAGCTAATGTTTGCCATAACAGAACCTCCATGTCGTTTTATTGCAGAAAGTTGACCTTTCGTGCAGTATCTATTACAATAATAACACCAAATTAACGGTTTTAAATAGCAAAATATTGATGTGTGGTGTCAAATATGATTTTTGAACCTACTGCGCTTTGCGGCGCGGGCGAGCGATTACATACCAGCGGTACCCAGCCGGTTGCATTACAAGCAGGGCTGTGGCTGGTTTCCACCGCCGCGGGGCATTGTGCCTGCGCCCCCCCGCAAGGCGACCCCTTTTTGTTAGAAAAAGGCCAGCTTTTGCTTGCCGGCGGGCCTTTAACCCTTTACCCCACCATCCCCTGCACATTTGATGGGGTACGCTTTGAGGGCAGCCTGGCACAGACTATTCTGGCAACGCTGGCAGCACCGGTAGCGGAAGATGAAACCCGGTGCCCCGGCGTTGCACAAACACTGCACCAACTGGCGGGCCAAGAACTGCCCCCTACCCCCCCGTTGTTATTTGACCTTTTGTGCCTTGTATCGCGGCTAGATGAAGCACCGGCACCGGCGGGCAGGCTGGCGGCGCAGGCCATTGCCGCCATGCGGCACAACTATGCCAGCCTGTACGGCGTGCAAGAGTTAAGCGACGCACTGGGGGTAAGTAAAAGCCACCTTGTGCGCACCTTCCGCGAGGAGACCGGCACCACCCCGGGGCGGTATTTGACCGCTGTGCGCATTGAAGCCGCAAAACAGCTATTGCGCAGCACCGATGCCCCGCTGGAGCTGGTGGCCAGCCTTGCCGGGTTTTCAAGTGCCAACTACCTTTGCAGGGTTTTCCACACCGAAACCGGCAGCACCCCTGCGGCATTTCGCGCGGCGGCCGACCACAGCCCCAACACCCTTAAAATGGATGAAATCTATGTGTAACCGATACAAACCGGCCATGTTTTACAATTTCTTTGCCCGGATTGTTTGACACTGCCCAAACCCCGGTGTAAAATGGGAGAGTGTATGCGACCGCGCTGCCCCGCCCCCACACAGGCTGGCCCTTTTCTCCCTTTTGCGGCGGCGCAATTTGTAAAAGATTAGGCGGTAATTAAATGGCTTTTCTCGAAAAGATTTTCGGCAACTTTTCCGGCAAGGAGCTCAAAAAAATTCAGCCCATCGCCGATGCGGTGCTGGCGCTGGAAGACAAGTACAAAGCTTACTCCGACACTGAGTTGCAGGCGGTTACCCCCGCCCTCAAACAGCAGCTTGCAGACGGCAAGACGCTGGATGATATTTTGCCCGACGCTTTTGCGGCCTGCCGCGAAGCATCTAGCCGTGTGCTAGGCATGCGGCATTTCCCAGTACAGATTGTCGGCGGCATTGTGCTGCACCGCGGTGAAATTGCCGAAATGAAGACCGGTGAAGGCAAGACCCTCGTGGCAACCTTGCCGGTCTACCTGAATGCATTGTCCGGCGCGGGCGTGCACGTCGTCACCGTCAACGATTACCTTGCCAAGCGCGACTCGGAGTGGATGGGCAAGGTTTACCGTTTCTTAGGCCTTTCGGTTGGCCTTGTGGTGCACGACATGCCCGGCGCCGACCGCAAGAAAGCCTATAACTGTGATGTCACCTATGGCACCAACAACGAGCTGGGGTTTGATTACCTGCGTGACAACATGGTTACCTATAAAGAGCAGATGGTGCAGCGCGGCCACGCGTTTGCCATCGTCGATGAGGTCGACTCCATCTTAATTGATGAGGCACGCACCCCGCTGATCATCAGTGGTGAGGGCGATAAATCCACCGAGATGTACCGCACGGCCGACGAGTTTGTCAAACGCCTGAAAGCAAAGGTGTTTGCCGATGTGGATGACAAAGAAGAGCACGATGACGAAGTGGGCGAGGACATCGACTACATTGTGGTCGAAAAGCAAAAAACCGTCACACTGACCCAGCGTGGCATCAAAAAGGCCGAGCAGTATTTCCACATCGACAACCTTGCCGACGCGGACAACATGACGCTGGCCCACCATATTAATCAGGCTATTCGCGCCCACGGCATCATGAAGCTGGATGTCGACTATGTGGTCAAAGACGGCGAAGTGATTATTGTAGACGAGTTCACCGGCCGTTTGATGCTGGGCCGCCGCTTCAATGAGGGGCTGCATCAGGCCATTGAGGCCAAAGAGGGGGTCAGTGTACAAAAAGAATCTAAAACGCTGGCGACCATCACCTTCCAGAACTATTTCCGCATGTACGACAAGCTGTCCGGCATGACCGGTACCGCAAAAACTGAGGCCGACGAGTTCAACGAGATTTACGGGTTGAGCGTCGTGGAAGTACCCACCAATAAACCAATCATCCGCGATGATATGGGTGATGTGGTGTACAAGACCGAAAAAGCAAAATTCAACGCGGTCATTGACCAGATTGCAGAGTCGCACGAAAAAGGCCAACCGGTTCTGGTGGGTACCATCAGCATTGAAAAGAGCGAGCTGCTGGCCTCCATGCTAAAACGCCGCGGCATCCGCCACGAGGTGTTAAACGCCAAATACCACGAAAAAGAAGCCGAGATTGTTGCACAGGCAGGCAAGTTTGGCGCGGTAACGATTGCGACCAACATGGCCGGCCGTGGTACCGATATTATGCTGGGCGGCAATGCCGAATACATGGCAAAGGCTGACCTGCGCAAGCAGGGTTTTGAGGACGAGCTGATTGCCGAGGCTGACGGCCACGCCGATACCGAGGACGAAGATGTTTTGAAGGTGCGCGCTGCATTTACCGAGGCGCTGGCAAAATACAAGCCCATCGTTGCAGCCGAAGCCGAAAAGGTGCGTGAGGCAGGCGGCCTGTTTATTATTGGTACCGAGCGGCACGAATCCCGCCGCATCGATAACCAGTTGCGCGGGCGTTCTGGCCGTCAGGGCGACCCCGGTGCAACTCGCTTCTTCTTGAGCCTTGAAGACGATTTGATGCGCCTGTTTGGTGGCGACCGGGTACAAAGCCTGATGGACACACTGGGTGTGGACGAGGATACCCCGATCGAAAACCGCATGATTACAAACACCATTGAAAGTGCACAGAAAAAGATTGAGGGCCAGAACTTTAGCATTCGTAAAAACGTGCTGTCGTTTGATGATGTTATGAACAGCCAGCGCGAAACCATTTACGGCCAGCGCAACCAAGTGTTGCAGGGCGACGATGTTTCGGCCAGTGTGCGCGCAATGATGGAAGAATCCATCACCGAAACGATTGCCATGTACACCGCCGGCGAAACGACCGCCGAGTGGGATTTGTCCGGCCTGCGCGACCATTACCGTGGCTGGCTGTGCCGCGACGGTGATTTTACCTACAGTGATGAAGAGCTTGCAAAACTGACCCGCGAAGACCTAAACAAGCTGTTGATTGACCGTGCAACCAAAATTTGCACCGACAAAGAGGCCCGTTACGGCAGCCAGATGATGCGCGAATTAGAGCGTGTGGTGCTGCTGAAAACCGTTGACATGAAGTGGATGGAACACATCGACAACATGGATGAACTGCGCAAGGGCATTTATCTGCGCAGCTACGGCCAGCGCAACCCGGTGGTTGAGTACCGTATTGAGGGCTTTGACATGTTTGACGACATGATTGCCTCGATTCGCGAAGATACCACCCGCCTGCTGTTGACGGTGGAAATTCGCACCAAAGAAGAGCCAAAGCGCGAGCAGGTGGCCGTGCCGATGGGCGAAGGGGTTGGTGGTACCAAAACCAACACCAAAACGCCTACCAAGGTAACCAAAATTGGCCGCAACGACCCGTGCCCCTGCGGCAGCGGGCTGAAGTGGAAAAAATGCACCTGCAAAGAGTACCACCCCGACCTGTAATTTTTAAAAAAGTCGCTGCAACAGCAGCGGCTTTTTTATTGCCTGCAACCCCTTTCTCCCCCCTGCTCTTTCATTATAGTAACACACGGTTTCTTTTGACACTGCGCCCCGATTTGTTTACAATAAAAGAAAAACAAAGTCGACAAAGGAGCAACCTTTATGGCGCATTATGACTTGCCAAAAATTGACCTGCACCTGCATCTGGACGGCTCTATGCTGCCCGAAACTGCGTGGGACCTTGCAAAACAGAAAGGCATCAAGCTGCCCGCCGACGACCTTGCGGGGTTTCGGCAGTTCATTGTGGTCACCGCCGACTGCCGCAGTGTCAACGAATACTTAAAACGCTTTGAAATGCCGCTGCAACTGTTGCAGGACAAAGACGCCCTGTGCCGCGTGACGCGCGAGCTGATTGGCCTTTTGGCATCACAGGGGCTGGTTTACGCCGAAATTCGCTTTGCGCCGCAGCTGCACCTGCGTGAGGGGCTGACCCAGCGGGACGCCATTGAGGCCGTGCTGCGCGGCCGCGCCGAGGGCCTTGCCGCAAACCCCGGCATTGGCATTGGCATTTTGCTGTGCGCCATGTCTGTGGGGCCGGAAACGGTCAACATGCAGCAAAACCTTGAAACCGTCAGCCTTGCGCCCGACTACCTTGGCAAAGGGGTTGTTGGGGTAGACCTTGCCGGGGCAGAGGGCATTGTGCCGCTGCATAATTTTGCCCCCATTTTTGCCCTTGCCACCAAGCTTGGCGTACCGTTCACCTGCCACGCCGGTGACAGCCAGGGCCCCGACACGGTGCGCGACGCCATGGACTTTGGCGCAAAGCGCATTGGCCACGGCCACCACATCGCCGACGATGAGGCCCTGTGCCGCCGTGCGGTGCGCGACGGTGTGACCCTTGAAATTTGCCCCACCAGCAATATTCAGTGCCAAAGCCAGCCCAGCTACGCCGCCCATCCCGCAAAGCGCCTGCTGGACGCCGGGTTGCGGGTGACCATTAACACCGACAATATGATTTTGTCCGGTATTGACCTTGATATTGAATACGACCACTGCCTGAACGAAATGGGCTTTACCCGCAGCGACCTGTTGAAAATGCTGCATTACTCTGCCGACGCCGCTTTTGTCAGCGAAAACGAGCGGCAGGCACTGCACGCCAAAATAGATGCGGCACAATAATTTGTTTTTTGCCCTTTGGTGGGGCTACCGGGGTATTTTGCCTCACTTTTTTCGAGATTTCGCGAGATTGAGAGAGCTTGAGCGTGATTTTGAAAGATTCAAAGTTTTCCTTGCCGCCCCGTGCCCCCCGCTGCCTTGGGGGCGCTCTGGGGGGCACGGGGGCAGATTGCAAAAGCACCCCTTGTATGGTTTAATTAATACAAGCGGTAAGGAACAGCAATTGCAAGCACTATCCGGTTAACCAAAACGGCAAACCGCACGGCAGACCCACTGCCGGCACGGCGCGCCGTTACCGCAAATCGTATTAACCATATCGGCTGTTTTAGATAAAGAGTCAATTAGAAGGAGGTTTCTTGTGGGAAGATCAGGTGGAGGCGGAGGGTTCTCCGGTGGCGGTGGTTTTGGAGGCGGCGGCTTCGGCGGTGGCTTCTCCAGTGGCGGCGGCTTTGGCGGCGGCTTTTCTGGGGGTGGCCGCAGCGGTGGCGGTGGCCGTAGTGGCGGCAGCTTTGGCGGCGGCAACAATGGGTTTGGTGGTCGCCCGTTCTTTGGCGGCCTTTGGGGCCCTGTCATTATTAACAATAGCACCCGTAATTACGGGGGTGGCAACGGCCCATCCAACAATGGTGGGGGCGGCGGCAATGGTAACAATGGCAACAACCGCGGTTGCGGTACTGTGCTGGCGGTTTTCATCGTCATCATGGTGTTTCTGCTCATCATCGCCCCGCTGTTCTCTAGTGGTTCTTCTTCATCGGGCGGTGTTTCTAAGTCCACTGTCGTGCGAGAAGCTTTGCCGGCCGGTGCGGTGAGCGAAACTGATTATTACACCGACGAGCCGGGCTGGATCTCCAGCAAAAGCACGCTGCTGAGCGGCATGAAAGAGTTTTACGAAAAAACCGGCGTGCAGCCCTACCTTTACATCGCAAGCTCGGTGGATGGCACCACGACCCCCTCTACCAGCCAGCTGTCGGCCTATGCCAAACAGCTTTACAGCGAAAAGTTTACCGACCAAGGCCACTTTTTACTGGTTTTCTGCGATGACGGTAATGGTTCTTACAATGCCGGTTATTGGATGGGTGACCAGGCGCGCACGGTGCTGGACGATGAAGCCCTTGATATCTTTGCCGGGTACATGAACAAATATTATTCCAGCGACATGGAGGACGAGGAGTTTTTCTCGACCACTTATGCAAAGACCGCCGAGCGCATTATGACGGTCACGAAATCCGAATGGCCGGTCGCGACTGCTGTAATTGCAATTGTCGTCGCTGTGGTGGTGGTCGTTTCGCTTTTATACACTTGGTGGAAAAAGTCAAAAGCGCAAAAGAACATGGAAGCCAAGCGAACCGCAGATATTTTGAACACCCCGCTTGAAAAGTTTGGCGACAGCGAAGTAGAGGACCTTGCCAAAAAGTACGAAACCAAAACCGAGACAAAAAGCGATTTGGACCCGTGGGACCCGAAGTTTGGCAAAAAGTAATTGCTCCCCCACACAGCGACTGCGCTGTGATTTTATACGAACATTCACCTATTTAAATTAACAGGAGGCATTCTAATGGGTATTCTTTCAAGATTTAACGACATCATTCAAGCCAACATCAACGCTGCACTGGACAAGCTGGAAGACCCGTCTAAAATGATCGACCAGTACCTGATTGATATGACCGAAAGCCTTGCCGAAGTGAAAAAGGAAGCTGCCAGCGTGCTGGCAGAGGAAACCCGCACCAAACGCCTGATAGAAGAGAACAAGGCGGACATTGAAAAGTACGCAAAGCTGGCCAAAAAGGCCCTGCAGGCTGGCAATGAGGGCGACGCCAAGGTGTTTATCTCTAAAAAGCAGGAAGTGGAAAGTGCCGGTGCCGGGCTTGCAACTGCCTATGCCACCGCGCATGAAAACGCAGATAAAATGCGCCAGATGCACGACAAGCTGGTGAGCGA
Source organism: Pygmaiobacter sp. (assembly GCA_028689835.1). Taxonomy (GTDB): domain Bacteria; phylum Bacillota; class Clostridia; order Oscillospirales; family Ruminococcaceae; genus Pygmaiobacter. Next base: position 10,187 of record JAQVCK010000041.1, read on the forward strand.
CATTCAAACGCTGAACCATCGCCGTGAAATGGTAAAAGCCAAAGTGGCCGTTGCCCGCACGCAGGAGAAGGTCAATGAATTCTCTTCCGCGTCCGACAAGGCCGCCGATGCCGCCAGTGCGTTTGACCGCATGGAGGACAAGGCAAACCGCATGCTGGACGAAGCCAACGCAATGGAAGAGCTGAACAGCCAGCCGGTCGACGAAGCAAAATCTCTGGAAGAAAAATATGCGAACGCCGGCACCGATGCTTCGGTAGACGAAGAGCTGGAAAAAATGAAAAAGGACCTTGGCCTGTAAGCAGGTGCCCCAGTGGGGCCAGCGGGCGGCCTAAACCGGCACCGCAAAAGCGGCCGGTGCCCCTCCGTACAAGGCAACTAGAATACAAGCAAAGGGCCCCGTTTCGGCATGTGCCGAAACGGGGCCCTTTTGTTTATTTAGGCTTTCAAGCGGGCTACACTCAGCGCACTTTTGCGACCAGCTGAATTAGGTTAAAATAATTGCCGCCCTCTGCCTGCATCATTTGAATGTCATATGCCACCACCGGGTGGTATGCGGTCAGCCATTCCTCCCAAGCCTGCTTGCAGCAGGCCATTTCGCGGCACTCAAGCAGCTCGACACTCTCTTCGCCACTCCACAGCTGTTGCCACCAAGGGAGAGAATGCATCGTCCGCTCTACTTCACTGTTCCAAAACGGGCGCATCTCCGCGGGCACATTTTTGCCGAACTCCCACCGCAGGCCGGGCACCGCCGCCGCAATGATGCCTCCCCTTTTCACAAATTGGGCCAGCGTGGGCAGCGCCTGTGGGGTATCCCCAAAATAGTGGTAGGCGTCCACCGTAAACAGCAAATCAAAGTATCGTTCTGCAAAGGGCAAGCCTTTGGTCACATCCACCGAAAGGGGAATTGCTCTGTCTGCAATCCCCAATGCTTCAAAACGTTCCTTATTTTCGGCCGGGGAAACCCATAAATCGGCGGCAAACACGGTGGCGCCATACTTTTTTACCAGCAAAAGGGTGGAAAGCCCGCACCCACAGCCAAGGTCGAGCACCTTGCTGCCGGGGTGGATATCCAGGCCGCCTGCAAGCTCTTCTGCTAGGCGCATCGCGTTGGGGCCCATCATCGTCTCCCGCAAAAATTCGATATTCTCGGGGTTTGCCATAAATTCTTCTGTAAAGGGGTTCATGTCGTTTTCCTTTCTGTTGGCCCTGTAGGGTGGTAAAAGCAACGGCGTTTTTTGCATTTTTGCTTTTTTTGCACCTTTGGCACAACCCTGCAAGACGTTTTGGGCAACACAAAATAAGGCAGCTGTACTGCCCCAGCATTTCGTTTTAGCGTCTTACAGAATGACCGACATCAATACACTCCCTTTTCTAACTCATAAAGTATACCATACCTGCGTCTTGCACGGCAACCGTCTGCCATGCGACCGGGCAAAGCAATTTTTTACAGCAAAGGGCCCCGCCAAACGGCAGGGCCCTTTGATTTGTTTTTGCTCTGTATCGCTTGCAGCGCAGGGCTCAATACCCCATTTCACCGCTCAGGCTTTCGTCCTGCGCCACCCACTCACTCTCTACGTCCACCGTGCGATAATGGTCGTCATCCACCCGCACGATGACCTTAGAAATGCCCGCGTTGATGACCATGCGCTTGCACATGCTGCAACACATGGCGTTTTCCACATATTCACCGGTGCGTGCATTGCGGCCCGAAAGATACAGCGTACCGCCGATCATAGAACTGCGCCCGGCACTGATGATGGCATTCGCCTCTGCATGCACACTGCGGCACAGCTCGTACCGCTCGCCACGGGGCACCTGCATTTTTTCTCGAATGCATACCCCAAGGTCACTGCAATTTTTGCGCCCGCGCGGGGCACCCACATACCCGGTGGAAATAATCTCGTCGTTTTTCACGATGATTGCCCCGTAGTTGCGGCGCAGGCAGGTGCCGCGCAGCGAAACCGTGTCTGCGATATCCAGATAATAGTTAATCTTGTCTCTGCGTGCCATGAAAACACCTCTGCTTCCTTGCCCGGCAGGCACACGGCCCGCTGTGGCTTCTTTTTTTATCATACCGGATTTTCGCCGCCCGCGCAATAAAAAAAATAGATTTTACTTTTGCACTTTACTCATACAGCCATTTTTTTGCCCATACTGCACACTGGGCCACAATGTGGTATACTAGATACTACTAAAAGTTACGTTGCCGGGGCACGCCCCCGCCGCAAAAAGGAGCGTTTTCATGCCCAACCTCACCGACCCCAAAGTCATCCGTGCGCTGTGCGAGCGCCACGGGTTTACCCTTTCCAAGGGCTTTGGGCAAAACTTTATCGTCAACCCCGGCATCTGCCCCAAAATGATTGAGGCGGCCGGCATTGACCAAAGCACCGGCGTGCTGGAAGTTGGCCCCGGTGTGGGGGTACTGACCAAAGAGGCCGCCCTGCGGGCCGCCAAGGTGGCCGCTATTGAGGTGGACAGTCGCCTGTACCCGGTGCTAGATGAAACACTGGCGGAGTTTGACAACGTGCAGATTATCCCCGGCGACGTGCTGAAGTTGGACCTTGCAGAGTTGATTCGCGAGCAGTTTGACGGGCTAAAGGTCGCCGTGGTGGCAAACCTGCCCTACTACATCACCAGCCCTATTTTGATGAAGCTATTAGAAGAGGAACTGCCGATTGAAAGCATTACCGCCATGGTACAAAAAGAGGCCGCCGACCGCATTTGCGCAAAACCAGGCAGCCGTGAAGCCGGCGCTATTAGCCTTGCGGTGCGCTATTGGGCCGAGCCCAAGATTTTGTTTACTGTCTCCCCCGGCAGCTTTACCCCGCCGCCAAAGGTCACCAGCGCGGTGATACAGCTTGTGGTGCGCAAAGCACCACCGGTCACCCCCCAAAGCCCTGCACGCATGTTCGCGGTGATTAAAGCAGCATTTGGGCAGCGGCGCAAAACGGCGGTCAACGCCATTTCGGCAGGGCTTTCGCTGCCAAAAGCCCATGTGGGGCAGGCGGTTGCAACGTTGCAAAAGGGCCCGCTGGTACGCCCGGAACAGCTGACACTGGAGGATTTTGCGCAGTTAAGCGACTTGTTGTGATTTTATTTTAGTTTAATACTTTTCGTATTTTTATTGTGCGATATAAAACCGGTACATCCCTAAAAAACGGCACAAAGAAGCGGCGACCACAAAAAGGTCGCCGCCTTTTTTATTTACTGTCTATTTTTCAATCGGCAGCGCGGGGTGAAAATAAATATAAATATCGCAGTAGCTATCCCCCGGTAGCCGAAACCCGCCGGGCACGGTGCCCACTTTCACAAAACCCAATTTTTTGTATAACTTAATTGCCACCACATTGGTGGCGACAACGGCGTTGAACTGCAAGCCGGTAAACCCATACACCGCAAGCTGGCTAAGGCAATGGCGCACCAGCCCTTCGCCGATATGTTGCCCACGCACTGCGCTATCCACCGCATAGCTGGCATTTGCAATATGCCCGGCACGGCCGATGTTGTTGGGGTGCAAAATGTAAAGCCCTACCACACGGCCATCCAAAACCGCCAGTGTAGTGCAGGTTTGCGCCGCAAAATAGCTGCGGCATTCTTGCAGGCTAAGCGGCTCTTCCCCCGGGAAAGCATCCCCCGCACGGACAACCTCGTTCCAAATACGCTGCATTGCCACAAGGTCACTATCACTGTATTTTCTAAATTCAAGTGCCATGCCGCCTGTGCTCTCCTCTCTGCGCCCCCGCCATTTATTTCGTCTTAATCTTCTTTTGCTCCCAGCAAGTCAAGGTAGGCTTTGCCTGTCATTGGGCTTGCAAAATAATAGCCTTGCACCGCAGAAACCGGCAATGTTTCAATAATGTCAAACTGCTTTTCTCGCTCTAGCCCCTCTATAATTACCTTGCGCCCCATCTCGTGAAAGGTGCGCACCAGCGAGCCCAAAAGCAGCGCAGCTTGTGGGTCGGTTTCGATGTCCTGCAACAGGCTTTTATCTATTTTGATTGCTTCAAACGGCAACCGCAACACCGTCGCAAGGTTAGAATACCCGGTGCCAAAATCATCAAGATACAGCCCCACCCCACCGGCACAAAGGTCCGTCAGCACTTTTTGAATGCGCGGTAAGTCTTGATACAGCACCCGCTCGGTGAGTTCTATTTTTATTTTTTCCACAGGGATGTGGTGGCGGCGCAGTGTCTCAAACACACGGCCCGCCGCATCGGGCATTTCCAGCTCTTGGGCAGAAAAATTGACTGAAATAGAGTGGATGGGCAGTTGGTCATTTTCTTCTAAAAAGCTGCATACCATGTCGAGTACCATCCAGTCGATCTCGACAATTTGACCATATTCTTCGGCAAGAGGGATAAAATCATCCGGGCGCACCGGGCGGCCTTCCCGGTCAACCAGCCGTAACAGGGCCTCTGCACTGCAAAGTGCCTTTTCGCTGCAATCATAAATCGGCTGAAAAGCCACTTTAAAGGCACGCCGTTCCAACGCCCATTCAATCAGCTCTTTCAGTTCGGTTTGCCGCTGCAATAAAATGTGCCGTCTGCTGTCAAACTCCAACACATTGGTCCCGCGTAAACGTTTTAGTTCACGCATACTATATTCTAAATGTGCCGCCAATATGTCAATGCTTTCGCCGTGCTCTGGGCAACGGATGCCAACCAGGCCCGCCTCCATCATAAAACCACCTTGTGGGATGTTCCAAGGCAGACCAAACCGGCGGCGCACCCGCTCTAAAATCTGACTGCCTTTTTCTTTATTCACCTGCGGCAACAACAATACAAACTCTACGCCGCTAATACGGCAAGCGCTGCCCTGCGTACTAATTTCATCTAAATACTCCGCAACGCGCCGTAAAAGTTGGTCTGCCCCAAGTGGGCCCAGTTTCTTGTTCACATCGCCAAAATGGTGTAATACGACGCCAATACAGTAAAATGGTTCGCCTTTTTTAAATAGTACATCGGCAGACTCAAAAAAGCCCTCTCTGCCGCATAGCCCTGTTAGCGAATCGGTGCGAATCCCCCGGCTTTGAAACCGAAAAAACAACACAAGCAAAACCATGGCCACCGTAATCCCACTCATCAAAAGATTGGGACGCCAGCATTGTACCGTCGCCATAACCAACGCCATAACCGGCAAAAGAAGTAAGGTACTACGCATATTGCGTTGTACAAAATGACGTCTTGTAAAATAACACGAAACAAGAATGATTGCATATATAAATAAAATGAAATAATTAATATAATTTGCAGGGCCACGTAAAAAGGTACCATCTTCTAAAATGGTAAACATCAAACCAGTCTGGCCGTTTGTGGCCGCAATTACCATTACAATTAATACAACAACTGTGCAAAGGATAGAAGAAAAAATAAACGTACGTCGCTTGACCTGCATAAGGTAAAGCAGATAAATGAGTAGTGCCGTTTCAAGCAAGCACAACAACACATAATATAACACACTGGTAAGGTACATTGCCCAGTACAAAGATGGTGTGGGGTTTTCGAGCATTTTGACCGAGACGATGTTCAAGATGATAGAAAACAACGCAAAATACAGACTGCTGCGATAAATGCGCGTCTGTATCGTACGTGCCAATAGCCTCTCGCGGGAAAAATACAAAATCAACCCGATAATCATGCACGCGATCACTTCTGCTTCAATGATCCAATGGTTCATAGGTCTCTCTGACCTGCCCCCCAAATCCGACCACTTAGAATGTTAGTACTCACCTGAGATTTTAAGGGCGTATTCTTCCGGGGTCAAGTTGCCAAGAGATGAGTGAGGCCTGAGCTTATTGTACTCCAGCCGCCA
>JAQVCK010000042.1 GCA_028689835.1 Pygmaiobacter sp.
GTCCAAAATCCATTTAATTTTCGTGCCGGAAAAGTACGCATCTACAATCAGCCCTGTCGTATCCCGCACATGTTTTTCCATCCCGTCGCGTTTCATCTGCTCGCAAATATCGGCAGTGCGCCGGCACTGCCATACAATCGCGTTGTATACCGGGCGGCCCGTTTTTTTATCCCACACAATCGTGGTCTCACGTTGGTTTGTAATGCCAATGGCCGCAACCTCTTGTGGCGAAATGCCACTTTTGGCAAGCACCTCAATCAGCACACCATACTGGGACGCATAAATTTCCATCGGGTCATGTTCCACATACCCCGGCTTCGGGTAAATTTGCTGGAACTCTTTTTGCGCAATTTCCACAATATTTTGTTCATGGTCAAAAATAATAGCGCGCGAGCTGGTCGTGCCTTGATCGAGAGAAATAATATACTTTTTCATCGATTGCCTCCCCTGTTTTTTCTCCCCACAGCGGGAAATAAAAAAGGCCAAAGCAAACAGCCCCCAACGGGGATGTTTTTCCGCTTTGACTCCTGTCTCTAAAGCTTTTTATTCTGTTTTTTACTATAACACACAAGGCACAAAACCTCAACCGCTGCTCGGCAAACCATGTGTACAAAATACTCTGCCTGTTTTAGTGATTTTGCGCAGTGATGCTATACCAAACAAAAACAGCCCCGGTACCTAGATACCTGGTGCTGTTTTTCATTTGTTTACATTACAGAGAAAAGGTGACGTAGTACCCATTACCCCAAACATCATCTTCATAAATTTCTTGATAGAGGAAAGAAAAGCTTGTGCTCTCTGACGGCACTTCAAACACAAGATCGCCCGTGCGGCTGCCGCCTTTTTCAATTTGGTATTCAGCAGGCAACTGGCTGTCGGCAATATAGTCAGAGGCGACACTGTAGTCGTCGGTATCATCATTATAAAACAGTACAAAATCACCATCATACATAGACAGTTCTTCACTATAGGGGTTATTAACGGTCACTTCCAACACCACAAACGAGTTACCATCCGCAGGGGTAGCCCCTTCATAAGATGCCGCGCGATATGCTGAGTTCACGGTAAACTCAAAGAAATGACACCGCATCTCTTCCCCCAAATCTGCTACCGCATACCCGCCGGTCTCGCGCCCATCCGAAGTGGTGGAAACATCCTCTACCGGTGTCAGGCTGGCACTCCCAACCCCGGGTAAACTATCGCACCCCGCCAAAGTAAACGCCAGTACCAGCGCCGCCGCAACGGCCAAAAAGCTTTTCCCGAATTTCATGTTTTTCCTCATCACGTTCTCCTTCATAATTACTTTTCACATCAAAACAGCTCTTGTCCAAAATAGCATAATTGTCATAGATTGTCAAGTCACAAAATATGTATTTTATTCCATTTATGCTTTTAATAATTGACTTTTTTCGTTTTTAGAAGAAACTTTTCTTGCGAAGGCAAATTTTGTGGAATATACTGGCATAGATGTTGTATCATACTTTTATTCCATAAGACGATGTAGGGGTGTGTAATATGCAGTTAGAAACCTTTTACCAGCTGGCGCAGGAGCAACGTTTTCAGGTTTGTGAAGGATCTGCCTTTGGTATTTACCGTGGATGGCCGGTACTGTTTGCCTGTATGGGCAGGGGAGCCAAAACGAATAATGGGCACCCTATTGGTGTACGGGTATTGCTTTGCGTTTCAAGCAACATCAACAAACCTTTATTGCGGCAAGCACAAAAACTTGCAAAGTCTCTTTTTCTTAAAGTATATTTGCTAAAGGGGCGGCAATTGCAAATTTGGTTTGGCGAAAACATTGCCCCTGATGACTTTTACCCCGCATTAAGCCAAATGCTTGACTTTTTTACAGAACAGCAGTTGGCGCCACCTACTACCTGCCCATTTTGCCACAAAGGGGATTGTGATGTTGTCGCCGCATGGGAATCCACCTATTTACCTGCACACCGCACCTGCGTAGAGCGCTCGGTGCACAGCCAAAAAAATGCAATTGAAACAAATGCGTTAAATGGTCATTACCTAACTGGTTTATTCGGCGCGTTGCTTGGTTCTTTTATCGGGGTACTGCCTTCCCTTGTGTTCGTTTGGGTAACTGGCTCTGTATCCGGGTGGTTACTCGCGTTGATCCCGATTGTTTCGTACAAGGGTTACCAGCTCGCGCAGGGGCGACTGAACCACATTAGCATTCTTTGTTCTGTTTTGTGCTCATTATTTCAGATCTTTGTTATCATTGAGGCCCATTTTTATCATATTGTGGTTAACTATTATAACCTCTATCCCAGTATTTTCGCTACCATCGAGAGATCGTTTCAACAAGAGACCTTTTATGCTATTTTAAACGGGATGAGCCCCTCCCTTGCGTTTATGCCCATTGGTGTTCTTGTTAGCTTTATCTTGTTAGCCAAAAACAGCACTCCACACATCAAAGCACTAAATGACACCCTTTCTACCATACTGCCTTACCATACAGATACCCGTACGGTTGTGCAGGCCCCCATGCCTGCCCCCATAAAACCAGCCGACGGCGGGCGCACACCCGGTGCAGAAATAACACCGCGTACAGAAAACGAGATTTGGCATCGTTAATTATGCAAAAAACCCGTTGGGCTTCCCCCCGCAACCCTGCGTAACGGGCGTCGATTGGTGCACTTTGTACCAAACCAAAAAAGATGGGCATCAATTGTTGTTCTATCTATAAAAGTTTCACGTATTTCTTTATTTTCTGAATATTTGCCCTTGCTGTGACTTCTTATATAGATTATAATAGGAGCGCCATGTAATATTATGGAAGAATTTCAGGTGATTGGTGAGGTATCTAGCATGAATTTCAAAGAGTTCTCTGAGTTTGCACGTGCGCAGCAGTTACATCAGGTGCAAGACGACGCATTTGGCATTTACGACATCTTCCCTTATCGGTTGAGCTATAACCGACAAACTGCGAGCGGTACAGCAAATGCGCAGGGCTTTACTGTTTGGCTTTTGCTTGATAGTAAGCCAGATGATGCATTAGTAAAAGAATTACGCGCCGTTGTACACCCCTTTAAGGTGTCGGTCAGCCAGTCTGCTGAAAGCGGCATCAGGCTGTCGTTCCCTAAAAAATGGGCCAACGGCGAAACCTTTGACAATGTTTTATCTAAAACAACCGACCTGCTGCGCAATCATGGGTTGAGCAGCGCATCACAATGCCCTATTTGTGGCACGCAGAATTGTGATATTCTGCTGAACTGGAAAGGTTTTTACCGCCCTGCACATCAAAGCTGTGTGCAATCGACTCTTTCTACCGGGGTTGAAACTGCAAGAAACAAAATTCAAAATGGCAGCTACCTCACCGGCATTCTTGGCGCATTAGTTGGCTCGTTTTTAGGGGCTATCCCATCATTTCTCAGCATTTGGTTTGGCAACCAGATTGTTGCATTTCTTTTTGCATTAATTCCCCTTGGGGCCTACTTTGGCTATAAGTTGGCACACGGCAAGATGAACCGCCTTGTAACCGTAATCACGATTGTCGCGTCTTTCGTGCAGTTGTTCGTGCTGGAACAAATGCTTTTTTATTTTAACGTAGTGGTTGTAACGGGGCTTCACCCCAGCATTTTTGACACAATTACTAAATATTTCCAACATTATACTGTTTCTGATATTGTTGAAAGCGTGGGAATGGAAGTTCTGTTTTTATTGCTTGGCATCTGGATTAGTTGGCAAATGATTACGAAAACTGGTTATAGTGAAGTAAGCTCGCTGCAAACCACGGCTGCCACAATACAGCCATATTACAACGGCTCTACCGCAGCACAAAACACTACAGCAGCCGCTGTGCCCACATCAACCACGATATCCACCCCGCACTCTTGCGCAGAAGAAACCTATATGAAACCCGAAAAGGACCCTTGGGAGAACTAACTTCTAACAATGCTGGTAAAGTGGCTGGCTGCAAACATCGCGCAAGTTACTTTGTTTCGTTTCACTTTAACCCCCCTGCCTCGTGTATTTGGCAGGGGGGGTGTTGTGTTTTTATACAAACGAAATTGTTAGTATTTGTACATTTTGTCTAATAAGCAGAATTCCCTGCATTTCACTTGGTTTTATGCATATTACACAAGACAAAACGCACTTTATGTGCTATAATGACGATGCAGTTGAGAAAGGCTCGCTGCATGGAACTAGTAGAAAGGTAGATGCATTATGGTAAAGCAAATCAACGTCAAAAACCTCTCGCAGGTGAAAAAGATTGTTCAGGTGGCAAGTCATTGCACCGACGACATCGGCGTACATGATGAGGCAGACGCGATTGCGGATGCGAAAAGCATTCTTGGCCTGATGCGCCTTGATTATACAAAGCCGGTTCGTCTGGTAAGTGAAAACAAGTCTGAACTGGAGCATGTAGCCAAGGCGCTGCTTAGCTGACAGACTTTATGCCAACGGCCCTAAGCCAGTAAGAAATCTCTTGTAAAAGGGGTTTCTTGCTGGTTTTTTGTTTATTTACAAAATATTCATTGGCGTTTTACTTGCTTTCCATCGTGGTTTTGTTAAAATAGTAAGTACATGCCACGTTTTTGGTATTGCTATGGAAAAGAGGTACGCTGATGAACTGGCTCGACAAATTGGAACGTAAATTCGGCAAGTTCGCAATCCCCGGCTTGATGCGCGTCATTGTGATTGGTATGACACTGGTGTTTTGCGCCAACTTGCTGTTCCCACAGGTCAACCTGTTATATTACCTTTACTTCAACCCCGCTTTGGTAATGCAGGGGCAGGTATGGCGGGTATTTACCTTTTTATTTCTCCCCCCTGAAACCAGCATTATTTTTGTTGCAATCTCCTTGTATTTTTATTATTTTATCGGCACCAGCCTTGAAAATCAATGGGGCAGCTTCCGCTTTAATGTCTATTACCTAGTCGGCATCATTGGCACCATTATTGCTGGTTTTATTTCTGGCGGCGCCACCAACAGCTTTTTAAACCTTTCGCTGTTTTTTGCTTTTGCTGCAATTTTCCCCGATATGCAAGTGCTGCTGTTCTTTTTGATTCCCATCAAAGTTAAATGGCTTGCACTGTTTGATGCGGTGCTGTTTGCATTTCAGTTGCTGTTTGGCAGTTGGTCTACCCGCGCTGTGATTATTGCATCACTCATCAACCTTTTATTGTTTTTCGGCCCCAATGTTTGGCGGCGGTTGCGAGAGAACTATAAATACCGCAAACAGCGCGAAGAATGGCGTAACCAATGGCGAAATTAAAAAGAGTCTAAAAAAAGCGTACAGGAAATCCCTGTACGCTTTTTTCTATATTATGGCCTTCATTTCTGGCGTAATGCGCGGTTCATCATAAAGGCGGCCTCTTCGATTTGCTTTTTAGATACATAAATATAGAATAACCGCCCACCAGATAAATTGGTGGTAGACCTTGTGCGCCCCCCTGTAAACCCAAACGAACTGTTTACAATCTTGACGGTGTATTCCACCTTTTCTTCATCCAGTGCCGCGCAGATCGCATCGAACTTTTCTGCCGATGTGCCACAGTACAGTTCCTCCCTGTTAAAATAATGCAGCATACACGCACCCCCTTTACCGCTTAAGTTTACCTTGCTGTGCACACTGTGTCAAGGTTGTGGATGCCGGGGCAACCTAATAACTGTACGGGTGGGTAGGTTTGCTTTTAAATAGCCCAACTTTCGCTTTGTTGTTGCAATCGCACCATGTGTTGGTATGGCCCAGGCTGTGCCAGTAATTCTGCCGGGTTGCCCTGCTGGCACACCTTTCCCTCTTCTAATACTACAATATGGTCTGCCGTCGCCACGGTGCGCATGCGGTGGGCGATAACCAGCACGGTTTTCTGCTGTATCAGCCTTGACAACGCTAATTGCACAGCGGTTTCGTTTTCAACATCTAAACTGGCGGTTGCTTCATCTAGTAAAATAACCGGCGCGTCTTTTAGCAACGCACGCGCAATAGAAATGCGCTGGCGCTCACCGCCAGAAAGTGTCGAACCATTTTCGCCCAGAACCGTATGATATCCCTGCGGCAACGCACTAATAAAGCTATCGCACTGTGCCGCCCGCGCAGCAGCAAGCACCTCTTCATTCGTTGCACTCTGGCGTCCAATGCGGATGTTGTCCAGTACGCTGGCGTGAAACAGCACTACATCCTGAAACACGACGGCATAGTGGCGCAATAGCGCCTCTGGTTCTACTGATACAAGGTTGATACCGCCTAACATAATCCTGCCGGCGTTAACGTCCCAAAACCGTGCTGCAAGCTTGGCGGCAGTTGATTTACCGCCGCCAGAAGGCCCCACCAATGCTGTGACCTGCCCCTGTTTTGCAGTAAACGAAACATCTTGCAGCACCCCTTCATCCTTGTGATACGCAAAGGAAACATGGTCAAACACAATGTCGTATTGATTCGGGTTACATGTGCTACTACCTGTTTGCACCGGCTGTTGTTCAATGGCACGCATGCGTTCAATCTGTAATTTTGCATGAAAGGTAGCCGCAAGGTTTTGCAATGCAAACGACAACGGGTCATACAAGCGTGACGCGGCAATAAAAAACACCAGCACTGTCAGCAGGTCTACCTGCCCTGCAACCAAAAGCTGAACCCCACTAAGCACCGTTGTGGCCATGCCAAGGCGCAAAAACATCTGTGCCCCGGAGATAAAGGTCCCCGTTGTCAGCTCTGAGCGAATTGCCGCTTTCTCCACAGCGTCCAGCTTTTTGTGTAGCTCTTGCATGTAGTGTTCTTTTTGGTTACATGCTTTAATTTCGCGTGCAGTCTCAATGCACTCCTGTATGCCATCGGCAGCAACACGTTTTGCCAAAATATTTTTAGTGCCCATGACATCTTGCAGTTTTTTGGACCCCACGGCAAGCAGTAATGACACCGGCACAACCCAAAGCGCAGCAATGGCCAGCCTCCAGTTCATACTGAATAGCCCAACCGCTACCAATGTGGTAGAAAGCACCGCACCAAACAACTGGGGGATATAATGCGAGAAGGCTTGTTCCAGGCTATTGCAATCAGACATCATTGTTTTTGTAAGATCGGTGAGGTCTCGGTTGCCAAAAAACGAAAGCGGCAGGCGGCGCAATGTTTCTGCCAGCCCTACCCTGCGGTTGGCACTTTCATCGTAGGTCGCAATGTACAAGCTTTTGTATTGATACCAATGCAATGCAAAAATAATGCCGACCAGCACCAATGCAATTACTGTAACCCCCCAGGCCCCTGCTGCTGGGTCGGTACCCGCATTTAAGACTGCCAATAGTTGTTCCAGTACCACCACCAACAACCCCACCGGGAGCATTAAGCTAAGGTTTGCCGCCGCGGTAAGCAGAGTCGCTTTCACTAAGTCTCTTGCCCCCTGCGGGGTTAGTGCAAATTGTCTTTGAATTCGTTGCATCATGCCCCCCGCACCTCCTCTCCAACTTTCCAATTAGCCGCCTGCAAATAGCTGTGCCACATGCTGGCATACAGGCCGCCCTCCTCGATTAATTTTACGTGCTTTCCACGCTCTGTTAATTCACCGTTTTTCATTACTAAAATCTGGTCGGCGTTTTGCACAGTAGACAACCGATGGGCAATCATTAACACTGTTTTGCCCCGTGTCAGTTCTTCAAAGGCAAGCTGAATACGATGCTCATTTTCCGGGTCGGCAAACGCAGTCGCCTCATCCAGCAAAATAATGGGGGCATCCTTTAAAATTGCCAGTGCAAGTGCAATGCGCTGTTGTTCACCGCCAGAAAGGTATACCCCCTTTGCCCCCACCATGGTGTCTAGGCCTTGCGGCAGCTTTGCAATAATGTCATCACACTGTGCAGCATGGGCCGCTTGCAATACTTGCTCGCGCGTCGCCGTTGGGCGCGCCGCACGAATATTCTCTAACAGTGTCTGCTTGAACAGTTTCGTATCTTGAAATACAAATGCAACTTGCCGCATCAACTCTTCACTGCGCATTTTTCGCACATCAACCCCGCCGACCTGTACGCTGCCGCTGTCGACATCCCAAAACCGCGGGATTAGTGTTGCCGCCGTAGTTTTGCCGCCACCTGACGGCCCTACAAGGGCAACGGTCTGCCCCGTTTTCACGGTAAAGCTCACCTTTTGCAGCGCCTGTTTGTCCGTGCCGGGGTAAGTAAAGGTAACCTTATCAAAAACGATATCAGCCCCCTGTGGTACAGTGGTAACCGTTGGCTGCGCCAATGGCTTTTGCAAAAGCACTTCATCCAGCTTACGCACCGCCTCATCTGCCTGTAATAGCGCTTCACTTGCATACATAATGCGGTTCATCATACCCGCACAGGCCGGGGTGAACAAGATATAAAAAACAAAATTAAGTACCACCTGCCAGCCATTACCTCCCGCCATTGCAGCAGCAGTAAGTAGCATCCCCGCAGGGATCAACAGCGCAAAAGTGGCATTTAGTGCTGTCGTAAAACCCGTCATCGGCGCACGGCAGGCCATAGAATAATCTGTGGCAAGCTGTCGGTAAGACATAATGGCGCGGTAAAAGCCTTTGAATGAATGTACTGTTTGCTGAAACACTTTTACCACCGGGATCCCCCGCACGTATTCCACCGCTTCACTGCTCATCTCCTCCAATGACGCTTGGTAACGTGCGAAGAAATTTGCGTTATCGCCCCCCATCATTTTCCTCATCCAATACAGTGCCACCGCCATAAGCAACATCGCCAACACACCCATACGCCAATCAAAAACGAAAAGTAGAATAATGGCAGCAACCGGCGTGACAACGGCCCCCATAAAATCTGGCAATTGGTGTGCTAACAGCCCTTCGGTCATATCGGCATTGTCATCAATGATTTTGCGCAACCGCCCACTTTCATTGCCACTAAAAAAGCCAAGCGGCAACTCTACCAAATGGTCGACCCCTGCTTTTCGCATGTTCGTCGCTGTGCGAAACGCCGCAAGGTGTGTGCACATCAAAGCTGCAAAATAGACAGCAATGCTTAACACGGCAAACAACACAGCAAGCCACCCCCAATGAACCGCTGCCTGTGCATTGGCAACATTGGGTAGCGCTTCAAAAATAGCTTGCACTACAAACCAGACACAAATAAATGGTAGCAACGACAATACCGCTGAGAAACCAGACAAGATGCAACCCAACAGTGTTAACTTGCGATAGCCTGCGGCATAGTGTAATAGCACACTAAGGCTGTTACGTTTTGTTTTGTTCAAACCATTCCCTCCTTTTTATGGTTAGCTTAAACTAACTAAAATTTAGTATAGCGCATTTCCCGCGCCGCCGCCCACTCCAAAAAGGCCTTTTACTCCATTCGTATCCCTTTTTTATACTGGATTGGTGACACTTGATACTGTGCGTAGAATGCCGCAGAAAATTTACTGTTATTCAAATACCCCACTTCTGCCGCAACCTGTGTAACAGAAAGTTCGCCCGTCTGTAATAAGTTTGCGGCGTATTCCATCTGGCGCCGACGCAAATACTGATAAGGAGGTTGCCCATAAATTTGCACAAATCGCCGTTTTAGGGTTGTTTCTCCTATTTGATACCGCGCCGCAAGTTGCCGCAACGCAATATGCTTGCGCAAATCTTGAGTTAGCTCTCTCTCCACTGCCTGCACACGTTGCAAAAGGTCCCGGTTAAAATAGGCTATACTCGTGTTTTGGGGCTTCTGCGGGCTTAAGTTTGTGAGCAACAAAATCAATTCTGCTGCCTTTAACTTAAAAAAAGCATCACGACCATTAAATGGGGCCTCATAAAGCGATTGAAAAAACCGTTGTAATGCTGCATTGGCCCGCAATAGCAGCATCCCCTGCCCTGCGAGTAATTTTGAAAATAGTGCGGCACAATCCGGGGCTTGTGACCCTAAAAATTGTTGCAATGACATCGTTGCCCGGCAGGGTTCCACTACCAGTGAGCTGCCACAATATCCCCCCATGGCAAACCTGCAAAAAACTGGGGGAGCCCCCATATCACTAATTGAAAAATCATGTGGGCCCAAAAATGCAGCTCTGCCACCGGGCAACTCACATTCAAACCGTCCACTATGACAATGGTTAATTTCAATGGCCCCCGGCTGCCGGTCAGTTTTCGGCAAATTACCCACCGTAGTAAACCGAATAAATATTAATTCAATGCCCGGCAATACCGGATATGCATCCATCCTGCCTGTACCATCTTCTACAAACTGCATGTCATAGTGGCACACCTCTTCGTGCGTTCTCTGCCTATCTTGATGGTATTCTGCCCAACCGGTACACAAGGTGGCCGTGGCACTGCTTTGCGTCATCTCTTCTAAAATATTTTGCTGCATTGTGGTTTTGCCTCCGTTCTGCCATGCGCCGGTTAACTTAATTGGGGTTACACAATAAAACCGCCGCACCGAAACTCGGTGCGGCGGTATATCTTGAACCATGGCCTAATTCAAGATAAGACAAGGGAGGAAGTAGTACTCAAATAAAATATCTGCAAGAAGTATAAGTTAGTTTTGTCTAACTGATGTTATTATATCAACACATCCCTCTTATGTCAAGCCTTTTTTTATTTTAGTTGCTGTTTTTTGTTTATCATTTTCTCACAGTAACACGCATACGTTAAAATGCCTAGCTTTAACGCGTATACTATAATTTCTAATAACCGCTACCTGCATTCTACTTGATCGTGCTGCTTTGTATTTTAGGCATACCTTTCTTTTAATGATAAAATAATGTAGATACCCTCATGGATATCAAATCCAACTAAATGCGCTGCTTGCCCTTTGCCTTTGCTTGGGTTACCCAACGGGCCATTACCATACCTGTTTTTACCATACAACCTTAAAAAAGACACAAAAAAAAGAAGCCTGCAAAACAGGCTTCTTTTTAAGGTTTCTTATGCGTCGATCTTCGAAACAACGCCCGAACCAACAGTGCGGCCGCCCTCGCGGATAGCGAAGCGGAGGCCCGGCTCGATGGCGATCGGGGTGATCAGCTCAACACCGATGGTCACGTTGTCGCCAGGCATGCACATCTCAACGCCTTCCGGCAGAGTGATAACGCCGGTAACGTCGGTGGTGCGGAAGTAGAACTGCGGGCGATAGTTGTTGAAGAACGGGGTGTGACGGCCGCCTTCATCCTTTTTCAGGATGTAAACCTGGCCCTCAAACTTCGTGTGCGGGTGGATGCTGCCCGGCTTGGACAGAACCTGACCACGCTCGATCTCGTTGCGCTGAATACCGCGCAGCAGAGCGCCCACGTTATCACCAGCCTGTGCAAAGTCCAGCAGTTTGCGGAACATCTCAAGGCCGGTAACGGTAGTTTTGCGCTTCTCGTCCTGCAGGCCGACGATTTCGACTTCCTCGCCAACCTTAACGGTGCCACGCTCCACACGGCCGGTGGCAACGGTGCCACGGCCAGTGATAGTGAACACGTCCTCGACCGGCATCAGGAAGGGCTGGTCAGCAGCACGGTCCGGGGTCGGGATGTAGCTGTCAACAGCGTCCATCAACTCAATGATGCACTTGTACTCGGGTGCATCCGGGTCGGTGGAGGTGCTCTCGAGAGCCTTCAGTGCCGAACCCTTGATGATGGGGGTGTCGTCGCCGGGAAACTCGTAGCTGCTCAGCAGGTCACGGATCTCCATTTCCACGAGCTCAAGCAGCTCGGGGTCGTCGACCTGGTCGACTTTGTTCATGAAGACAACGATGTAGGGCACGCCAACCTGACGGGACAGCAGGATGTGCTCGCGGGTCTGGGGCATCGGGCCGTCAGCGGCCGAAACAACCAGAATCGCACCGTCCATCTGTGCAGCGCCGGTGATCATGTTCTTTACGTAGTCAGCATGGCCCGGGCAGTCAACGTGGGCATAGTGACGGCTCTCGGTCTGGTACTCAACGTGAGAGGTGTTGATGGTGATACCGCGCTCACGCTCTTCCGGGGCCTTATCGATGTTGCTGTAATCAACAAACTCAGCCTCGCCTTTCATAGCAAGAACTTTGGTGATTGCAGCGGTCAGAGTGGTTTTGCCGTGGTCAACGTGACCAATGGTGCCGATGTTAATATGCGGCTTAGTACGGTCAAATTTTGCCTTACCCATTGTAATATCCTCCTTAAATGCAGAAAATGATAACTTGGCCTTATTTTAACAATTAAGACCTTAAAAATCAAGTAAAACCAACTGCGAAAAGAAAGCTTTTAGCCTTCTTTTTTGGCACGGCCGGCCATGATGGTTTCGGCAATGCTCTTGGGCACCTCAACATAGTGGCTGGGCTCCATGGAGTACTGTCCACGACCCTGCGTTTTGCTGCGTAGGTCGGTTGCATAACCAAACATGCTCGACAGCGGCACGAATGCATCGATCTGCTGTGCGCCGCTGCGGCTCTCGGTACCCTGAATCTGGCCACGGCGTGCGTTGAGGTCGCCAATGACATCACCCATATAATCGTCCGGTACAATCACCGAAACTTTCATGATGGGCTCCAGAATAACCGGGTCAGCCCTGCGCATGGCCTCTTTGAACGCCATTGAACCGGCGATCTTAAATGCCATTTCAGAGGAGTCGACCTCGTGATAGGAACCGTCAAACAGGGTGACTTTTACGTCAACCACGGGGTAGCCGGCAAGCACACCTGCCTGCATGGCACCCTGAATACCCTGATCGATCGGGCCGATATATTCCTTCGGGATGGAGCCACCAACAACTGCGTTGATAAACTCATAACCCTTACCGGATTCGTTCGGCTCGACTTTGATTTTAACATGACCGTACTGGCCTTTACCACCAGACTGGCGGGCATACTTGGTGTCCTGCTCAACCAGACGGCGCACGGTTTCACGGTAAGCAACCTGGGGCTTGCCCACGTTGGCTTCTACCTTAAACTCGCGCAGCAAACGGTCAACAATGATCTCGAGGTGCAATTCGCCCATACCGGCAATGATGGTTTGCCCAGTCTCTTCATCGGTATAGGTGCGGAAAGTCGGGTCTTCTTCTGCCAGTTTCGACAGTGCAATACCCATTTTCTCCTGACCAGCCTTCGTTTTGGGCTCGATAGCCACACGGATAACCGGTTCGGGGAAGTCCATGCTCTCCAGGATAATCGGTGCTTTTTCATCGCACAGCGTATCGCCGGTGGTGGTGTTTTTCAGACCAACCGCAGCGGCAATATCGCCCGCGTAGCACACTTCAATGTCCTGGCGATGGTTTGCGTGCATCTGTAGAATACGGCCCATACGCTCGTTGTTGTCTTTCACCGAGTTGTACACAGTCGTACCGGCCTTGATGACGCCGGAATATACGCGGAAGAAGCACAGCTTGCCAACAAACGGGTCAGTCGCAATCTTAAATGCAAGCGCTGCAAACGGCGCATCATCAGTAGAAGGGCGGCTTTCCTCTTCTTCGGTGTCAGGGTTGACACCTTTGATGTCGGCAACATCGGTCGGGGCGGGCATGTAATCGACGATAGCATCCAGCAACTTCTGTACGCCCTTGTTCTTGTAGGACGTACCGCAGACGACCGGCACGATGGTATTCGCGATGGTCTCTTTGCGTAATGCTGCTTTTACTTCTTCTTTTGTCAGCTCTTCGCCCTCCAGATACTTTTCCATCAGGGTTTCGTCATTTTCGGCGACTGCCTCAAGCAAAGCATCGTGGTACTGTTGGGCCTTTTCTTTCAGCTCCTCGGGGATTTCCTCCTCGCGGATATCTTTGCCCAAATCGTCATAATAGACATCAGCCTTCATGTCAATCAGGTCGATAATACCGCGGAAATTCTCCTCAGCGCCGATGGGCAACTGGATGGGGACTGCATTGGCCTTCAAGCGCTCTTTAATCATGTCAAGAACATGATAGAAGTTTGCACCCATGATGTCCATTTTGTTGACATAGACCATACGGGGTACGTGGTACTTGTCCGCCTGGTGCCATACGGTTTCAGACTGCGGCTCAACGCCGCCCTTTGCGCACATGACAGTGACCGAACCGTCGAGAACGCGCAGCGAGCGCTCTACCTCGACCGTGAAATCCACGTGGCCCGGGGTGTCAATGATGTTGATGCGATGGCGGTTGGCGAGAGCCTTTTTGGGATCGGCCAACAGCTCGGTATGGCTCCAATAGCAGGTGGTGGCAGCCGAAGTGATTGTGATGCCACGCTCCTGCTCCTGCGCCATCCAGTCCATCGTCGCGGCGCCATCGTGCACCTCACCGATTTTATGGTTGATGCCGGTATAAAACAGAATACGCTCTGTGGTCGTGGTCTTACCCGCGTCAATGTGCGCCATTATGCCGATGTTTCTGGTCATTTCCAGAGAAACGTCTCTTGGCATAGTTACCTCCTAAAACTTAATGGGAACGCCGTGTTGATCCCAGATGAAATGTGTTCTGTGCTGAAAGGGAAAATTGAACACGGCTCCCCCCAGACGCAGATTAGTATCTGTAATGTGCAAAAGCCTTGTTGGCATCTGCCATCTTGTGTGTGTCCTCACGCTTTTTGACTGCGGCACCGGTGCCATTAACGGCATCCATGATTTCGCCTGCCAACCGCTCGCGCATGGTGCGCTCGTTGCGGGCGCGAGAATACGTTGTCAGCCAACGCAGGCCAAGCGTCTTGCGGCGCTCGGGACGGACTTCCATCGGGACCTGGTAGGTTGAACCACCGACACGGCGGGCCTTAACCTCAAGCTGCGGCATAATATTCTCAAGTGCTTTTTCAAACATTTCCAGCGGGTCGTTGCCGGTCTTCTCTTTGACAATGTCAAATGCGCCGTAAACGATCTTCTGTGCAACACCCTTCTTGCCATCATACATAATGCTGTTCACAAGACGGGTGACCATTTTGGAGCCGTAAACAGGATCTGCAAGCACGTCGCGCTTTGCAATGTTACCTCTTCTGGGCATCTTTCTTCCCTCCTTCACATAATGATATCATCGGTACTCGAAAGCGTCTGCTTCCGACAGTGTCCAAAAAGAGTTGCTCCTTAATTTATATAAGAAACGCCTCTTTCAGGCGACTATCAGACAACGAAAGACTACTTCTTCGCAGCACCGGCCTTGGGCCGCTTAGCACCGTATTTCGAACGAGCCTGGTTACGGTTGGCAACACCCTGGGTATCAAGAGTACCGCGGATGATGTGATAACGCACACCGGGCAAGTCCTTTACACGGCCGCCACGGATAAGCACAACACTGTGCTCTTGCAGGTTATGGCCGATACCAGGAATGTAAGAAGTGACCTCAATACCATTCGTGAGTTTGACACGGGCAACTTTACGAAGTGCGGAGTTCGGCTTTTTCGGGGTCATGGTACGCACCGCAGTGCAGACACCACGCTTTTGCGGAGAGCTCTGGTTGGTGTACTCTTTTTTCTGAGAGTTGTAACCATACAGCATCGCAGGAGCAGTGGATTTTTTGGTAATGACCTCGCGACCTTTGCGGACGAGCTGGTTAAAGGTAGGCATGTTTTTCCTCCTTTCTAAAATTTTTTTGGGCAAAGCCCTTTATGTTGTGGCGGCAAGCCGCCGAACAACCGGTATATGCGCATTGGCAGCACAAAATACGCCATTGGCGCAACGTTTATATTTTACACTGTTCTTACTGCCATGTCAACAGCAATCAAGGCCGGGCCACGGCAGTTTAGGCCGATTTTAACCCTTTTTTACAAACACTACCTCTACAGTGTAGATTGTGGCTTTTGCATTTTACCATTTTTTGTATAGTTGTGCAACCCCCCCACCCTTTTGCTTTGGTATCACGGGGGTAACACACTCTTGATAAAAAGGGGTAACAAGGGGCGCAGCCCTTCGGCTGCGCCCCTTCAGTCTGTCGAAGAACCCGGTTTACGCAGCAGCATAAACCGGGTTCTCGGTGTGTTTCAAGCCAAAAATAGTGAATACGGCGCAAGAAAAACAGGTTCTCCATTTCCATTTAGCCAGTTTTTTGAGATTCATGGCAGCAAACTTAAGCTTCACCCAGTTTGTTACCTGAGTGAGGCCGCGATATTGTGTATAACGCATA
>JAQVCK010000219.1 GCA_028689835.1 Pygmaiobacter sp.
GGCCGTTTTGCACCATGCTAATCAGGCCCGGCACAATGATAAACAGTGTCCACCAACCACTAAAAAACAAGTGAAAATCCCAAACGCCAAATGCGTTGCCTGCAAACCCTACGCCTGCAACTACAAAGGCAAGGCCCCATAAAACACTGCCAATTCTGTTTCTCATAAAAATAAACCCCTTTCTATCCTCACATTGGTTTGTCGGGCATTATCACGGCGGCAATGATATAAATCCAAAGACCGCTACCACCTGCAAAACCCAACGCCACAAACAACAAACGAACCAATGTTACATCAATATTAAAATATTCCGCTACGCCCGCACACACACCGCACAGCATCTGGTTTTGACGATCTTTATATAATCTTTTGTTTTCCATTTAGTTATTCCCCTTCCAGCAAGAACTCAATCGACCCAATGCCACAATCCAGCTTGAAAAAGTTTGCGGCATCTTTATGATAAACGCCCTCTGTGATGCCCGACCAGCGGTTATCACCAAAGCGCACCGTACCCAGCCCACAATTTACATCGGCACCAAACTCTGCTGGGTCTCCGGCCGCACGCACAGCAACCGAACCCATGCCACATTCAATCGAGCCGCCGCCTGTCAGGGTGCCGTTATACTCCAGCCGGCCCATCCCACAATCTATCGATACATTGTTCATCGTGCAATCATTCAATTTCATTGAGCCTGCGCCAACGTTCAATATCGCTGATTTACTGGCTGAAATTCCGTTCACAGTAAGCTCCCCTGCCCCAATGCTAATCTCTACCTTTTCGGGGTTGCAGTTTTCAGGGATGGTAACTGTGCCGCGCACATTGTTCCATTCATGCATATGCAAATCACCATTTGGGACTTCAACATCCCAAAAATTCTCGGTCAATTCCGCGCGAACACGGTCTTCGCTCATACCGGTAACCTCTACTTTAAATGCATCGCCACGCACTACCTTATAGCTGCCTGCACCAAGGTTTAACCGAATTTTTGTCACGCTATTCACGTTGTTATCCTCCCCACTTTGTACTTGCGATGTGCTGGCAGCTTCAGGGGCAACAATTACCTTTTGCCCACTGTAGGAATCGCTGTCACTCCAATTGTCGCTATCATCATCCCAATAATCTCTGTCATTATCCCATGTCCAATGCCAGCCGGTGGTCCAACCTACGGGGATCGTAATATGATTACCCACACGAATCACCCCGTCTTTTGCACTACTTTCAACGCCACCAGCAAAAGAAACGCCCACAAACAACGCCCCCAGTACCAACATACAAATAGCAAAAATCGCCATTGCTTTATAAAAAGATTTCATCTTTCTTCCTCCCTATAACCTTCACGCCGTACCACTTTGTCTCGCAGGCCGGCGAAAAATACGCACCAACCCGCGCACCATTGCGGGGATTACCGTTGCACACAAAAACACCGAAACAAGTACCATTAACGCGCCAACCCCGGCAATTAACATGCCGACACCAATCAACAAAAGGCCAACCATCGGGGTTTCCAGCATTGTGATAATACCAATGATTATTAGTGCAATGGCAACCAGCACCATAACCACACCAGAAATCAGCAACCCAATGAAGGCACCAAACAAACCTAAAATAACGCCGCCCGCTGCTGCGATTAATGGAATCCACACCGGGGAAAGCACAATCAACAAAACAATCCCCCATGCCGACATGCCGTTGCGCATGGGCTTTGGCGCTGCCTGTTGGGCCGCTTGTTTGGGCTGCGGCGGCACGTTACGGCCAATTTCCGCATCCGCTTTAATGCTTGCCGCCACCTGCGAAGGGCTGCCCAGCTCTTCTAACACAGCGGCAAGGTTTTCTTCTCCCGCATCATCAATATAATCGCTGTAATACTTAATGGCGGCGCTGCGTTCATCCTCCGACAAAGGGAGCAACTCGTCGTTCAGCGCCTCTAAAAACTCCCGCTTAGTCATGTTTCAATTCCTCCATAAAACACAATGTCAATTTTTTTCTTATAATCTTCCCATTCAGAAAGGCTCTCATCCAGCCTTTGCCGCCCTGCTGGGGTGATTTTGTAGTACCTGCGGTTACGCCCGCCAAATTCCTGATCATACGTCTCAAGGCATCCGTTTTTTTGTAAACGCCGCAACACGGGGTAAAGTGTTGATTCAGAGACTTCCATCACACTGCGCACATCCTGTGTGATCTTGTACCCGTACGTACCCTCCCGTGCCGCCGCCGAAAGCACGATGGCGTCTAGCAAGGACGGCCCGGTATTCAAGGCCATATTGTTCACCTCTATGTTATATCGTTGTGCATATTATATTGCGTATAATATTGTTTGTCAATACAATATTGTATTTTTTCTTTTTTCTTTAGAAATGAAACGACAGTGCTCTGTGTTTCTCTTCAAAAAAACACTGCCGACGCAATGCATCGACAGTGTTTTTACTTATAAAAGCCCAATTGTTATTTTTATTCTTTAAACGCCCACAGGCGCTGGCCCAAATAATTCAGCGCGGTAAACAGTACCTGCGCCACAATCATCGCAATACGGGCAACGGTTTCTTTGGCGAGGGCCTGCACATAATTCTGTACAACCCATGGGACCAAAAATTTAGAAATACTAAAGCTGAGCAAGTAGCACACGATGATGATAACCGAAAACCGCACGGCGCTTTGCAACAGGGGGGCTTTACTTTGAAACGAATACTTTCGGTTTAAAATAAAGCTGATAATACTGGTCAGCGCAAACATCAATGCCGTAGAGCCCCAGTACCCCATCGATGAGAACAGCAACTGGCTGCCCACCATGGTGATGATGGTATTACCCGCACCAATCAGCACAAAGAACAAAAGGCTTCTGTCCCAAAAAAAAGCAAACAGTTTTTTCACGTTTACTCCACAACCTTTACACTCTCCATAACCTGTGGCTCTTTGGGCTTATCCCCCCACTCTGTCGGGGTTTCCGCAATGCGGTCCACCACATCCATGCCCTCTACCACGTGGCCAAAGGCGGCGTAGCTGCCATCAAGGTGCGGCGCGTCATCATGCATAATAAAAAATTGGCTGCCCGCCGAGTTGGGGCTTTGGCTGCGGGCCATTGAAATGACCCCACGGGTATGTTTGATGGGATTTTTGTGGCCATTGGACGCAAACTCCCCCTCAATGCCATAACCGGGGCCACCGGTGCCGGTGCCCAGCGGGCAACCGCCCTGAATCATAAACCCAGGGATAATACGGTGAAAACCCAACCCGTCATAAAAGCCCTCACCCACGAGCTTTAAAAAATTTTCCACCGTTTTGGGTGCCGCTGTGGCGTCCAGTTCTAATTTGATCTGCCCACCGTCTTGCATTGTAATTACGACCATAGGTAAAAATCCTTTCTTGTGGCCAAGATATTGGCCCTTTTTTGTTTTATTGTTGCC
>JAQVCK010000043.1 GCA_028689835.1 Pygmaiobacter sp.
ACCATGGTCTGGGTAGAATCAAACAGGCTGCCATACCGCATACCTATGACATCAGAGGAAACGATTTGGTCCGTATTGTAGCCAAAGCTCTCGCTGGAAGAAGCTTTCATGACAGCGTTGATCGAATCGGCAGTGATATCCTTGCCCTTGACAACGGCAACCAAAATGGTGGTCGAGCCGGTAGCAACGGGCACGCGCTGGGCAGAGCCAATCAGCTTGCCGTTCAGCTCAGGGATGACAAGGCCGATTGCCTTGGCAGCGCCGGTGGAATTCGGCACGATGTTCTGTGCAGCAGCACGGCTGCGGCGCAGATCGCCCTTGCGCTGCGGGCCATCGAGAACCATCTGGTCACCGGTGTAAGCATGCACGGTGGTCATGATGCCCGACTGCAGCGGATATGCATTGTTCAGTGCATTGACCATCGGGGCCAAGCAGTTGGTGGTGCAAGAAGCAGCAGAGATAATCTGGTCATCTGCGTTCAAGGTTTTCTCGTTCACGCTGAACACAACCGTTTTCAGGTCGCTGCCAGCCGGGGCCGAGATAACAACTTTCTTTGCGCCGGCATCAATATGTGCCTGCGACTTCTCTTTGCTGGTGTAGAAACCGGTGCACTCCAGAACAACGTCAACACCCAGTTTGCCCCACGGAGCATCCTTAGCGTCTTTTACAGCATAGATTTTGATCTCTTTGCCGTCGACGATGATGGAATCTTCGGTAGCCTCAACCGTGTGCTTATTTTCACCGATGCGGCCGAGGAAAGAACCCTGCGCGGTATCGTACTTCAGCAGGTGGGCAAGCATCTTGGGGCTGGTAAGATCGTTGATTGCAACGACTTCGTAGCCGTCGGCCTCAAACATCTGACGGAATGCCAGACGGCCAATACGGCCGAAACCATTAATCGCAACTTTGACTGCCATAATGAAAACATCCTCCTTGATATTTTGGATTACCTTAATTGTATACTAATTTCGACAAAACTACAAGGGCTTCTGATATTTATTTAACGCCCGTCTGCCGAAGTTTTGCTTGCCATGGGCGCAGAATCTGTACAGTTTTCAGCAAATTGGCACTTACCTGCTTGCCCTTTTCTCAGCGTGTGCGGCAGCTTTGCAACCGGCAGGTCTTTGCTTTACAGCACTGCTTGAATCCCGTATAATATGAAAAAAACTATCTGTCGTTTTTTGTCGTATTCTGTCACAAATTTCCCATAGGCATTCGTGACCAGCAACCTTTTATTTTACAGAAAAGCGGTGACACCGAATGTTTAATGACCTTGGCCAACAAGAGCCGACACTGGATGCAGCACTGCACTGCCCCGTGCTGCACCTTGCCCCTGACTTCACCCTACTGGGTGCAAACCCGGCCGCCCGGCAGCAGGTACCCGCACTGTGCAAAAAAGGGGCCGTGCGCAGCTTGCTGCGTGCGCGTCCAGACCTCACCCAACCATTGCGCGAGGGCCAGCCTGTCAGCGTTTCTTTATTTCAGCTAACGCCAAACCAATTGACACTTTTTTTGTTGCCTTACCAGCACGGTGGTTATCTTGGTCTGCTGGCCCCCACCTCTGCCGAGCAAACCTTTTCGGCAGGCTTTGCCGCACAACTGCGTGAACCGCTGACCGAAGCTTTTGCACTGCTGCCACTACTTGCAAACCAAATGGACCCCGCCAGCGATTATTGTGCGCTGGACCGGCTAAACCTGTGCTGTTACCGGATGTTGCGCAGCACCCGGCTGCTTTCGCAATTTTCCTCGCTCCACTCCCTGTCGCCGGTAGATGCGGTAAGTGATTTTGCCGCTGTGACCCGCGGGGTTTGTGTGGCCGCACAAAATGTGTTGCTACCCGGCCAACCCCCAATAGAATACGACCTGCCCGGCACCGCTGTGCCGGTGGCAACCAGCCCGGATGCCCTTTCTACCATGGTGACTGCTTTGCTGGAAAATGCGCTGCGCTTTTCACGCGATGGCAATTTAATTCAGCTTTCTTTGCAAATGGTACAGGGGCACGCACTTTTGCGCGTAACTGACAGTGGTTGCGGTATACGGCCTGAAATTTTACCCCATATTTTTGACCCGTTTTTTTCTGCCGATTGCTATGGAGATGGAGCACCCGCCCCCGGCGCCGGCCTTGGGCTGACCTTTGTGCGTGCACTGGCGGGTAAACTGGGCGGCACGGTTTCGGCCGAAAGCCGCTTTGGGGAGGGTACTCAAATCGCAGTCAGCTTGCCGTTGGTACCCAAAAGTACTGGCCAACCACAGGGGAGCAGTGCCGCCGATTACTTGACAAACCGTTATTCCGTGGTATTTGTACAGCTGTGCGAGTTTTGCCGCCTGCCCGACATTGGTTAACTTTTTTTTGCTGCAAAAAAGCTCTGCCGAACCCATGCGGCAGAGCTTTTCCCTTATTTTATAAAGAGGCGGCTTTTAGCGTTCACGCCCCACAAAAAACAATGCAATCGTGCCCGGGCCGGAGTGTGCCCCAATGACCGGGCCCACATAGTTGAGCAATACTGTTTTGCAACCAAACCGCTTTTTCACCATATCAGCCACCCGCTCGGCATCCTCCAGTGAATCGCCATGGCTGATATAGACGGTCTGGCTGCGCGGGTCGATGGCAAGCTGCTCCATATGGTCCACCAGTGCGCGCAAGCTGGCAAGCCGGCCCTTTGCAGCGCCCACCTTGATTAGGTGGCCTTCATTGTCCATATGCAGCACCGGCTTAATACCCAGCATGGTGCCAACCAGTGCCACGGCGGGGCTGATGCGCCCGCCGCGTTTCAAGTGGTTCAGGTCATCTACCGTAAACCAGTGGCACAAGTGCAGCTTTGTCTGCTCGGCATAATCGCGCACCGCCTCAATGGTGAGGCCCTGCTTCTTTTTTTCTGCCGCCAGCGTCACCAATAACCCTTGCCCCAGCGAGGCCGACAGCGTATCCACCACATAAATTTTGTGCTGCGGGTAAGCGGGCTTTAATTCTTTGGCCGCAAGCTGGGCCGCATTATAGGTATTGGATAAACCGGAAGAAAAGGCCAACACCAAAATATCGTGTCCTTTATCCAGCTCGGCACGCATGCCCTGCATCCAGCTGTCCATATTCACCGCGCTGGTGACACTTTGCTCCCCGCCGCGCACTGCCGCATAAAATTCTTTAAACCCAATCTCGCGCCCATCCAGATAATTGGCATACTCGTGCCCTTTTATCTGAAAAGTTAGCGGCAGCACCGAAAGCTGCAACTCCTGTGCCAGTTCAGCCGGCAAATCACAGGAGGAATCCGTCATAATTACATAGTCTTGCATTGCGTTCTCCTTTTACTCCGGGCCCCTGCATTTTGGGGCGGCGGACGATTAGTTTTCTTTATCCTTTTTTTCTTTCGGCTCTTTCGGTTCTTTTTCCGCTTTGGGCAAAACAGGCTTTTCTGCCGCCTGTTTGCGGGAAAGCATTTCAAGCAATTCACGTGCAACCAGCCTATCCACATAGCTTTGCAACGCAAGGTCCAGCGCAAGGCGTGCAAGCTCGGGCTGCTCTCCTGCATCCGGCAGCTTTTTAGCCGCCTGCGCCAACGCCTCATTTAGCCTAGCAAGGTAGCGGGTATAAAACGCTTGCGTGTCACCGATGTCCGGCTGTTGCTCCAACAGCCGGCTGGTATCCCCTACCGACAACACCTGCTTCAACTGGCAAATGGCAGTCAATGCCGCAAGGTGCGGGCGTTGATATCGCTTACCCTCTGGCCGTGGCAAAACGCCACTTTTGATGTAGTTGTTAATCATGGCCCCGGTCAGCTCATCCGCACTTTCACCGGGCATCTGCTGGCGCTGCATGTAGGCAAGCACCTGGTCTTTATACAAATCAATATCCGGCAGGCCTTCATACGGGGCGGGGCGCCACTCTGCAAGGCGGCGGCGCAGCTCTTCCATCTCAGTCATCGCTTTTACCCCCTCTTTATTTTTATTGTAACAGCACCACAAAAAAATGTAAATAGTTTATAACATTTTAGAATTTAATTTTTTATATTGTATTACATCATATCCCATATTCAATTGTAGGCGTGCCGTTTTAATGGCCTATCAGAAAAGGGGCCACTATCAAACCATTGGCAGCCGGGCAGACAAATTGCTTCGCCGTAAAAAAGGGTCGCATACAAAGGGGTCGTATGTAATAAAAAGCGACAGGGGGCAAACCGCTTGCCGCCCCTGTCGTTTTTATTGTTTTATGCGCCGGGGTCAATGCCACCGACATAGGGGTTTGCGGGGTCATAGGCCGCGTGGGTAATTAGGTATTCCAGCCAGGCAATATACCCCTCTTTCGACAGGTGCAGCCCGTCGTTTGCGGCATACCCGTCTTGCAGCACCCCAGCGGGGCACAGGCTTTCGTTGAGGTTGACGTAATAGCAACCCTTTTGTGCTGCAAGCGATTGTAAGCGGGCATTGACGCGGGTAATCCGCTCGGGCGAAAGGCCCGGTTTTTCCTGCGTTGCGGCTGCCGTGGGCAACAAGATAGACTGCACATAGATTTTGGCGTTCGGCAGCTTTGCCTGCAAATCATCAATAAACTTGCCATAGTCCGACACCAGTGTATCCTCTGCCGTTGTGCTTTGGTCCACTAGTTTATTGGCGCCAAACATCAAATAGAGCTTCTGCGGCGCGGCGTCCACAATCGTCTGCACCGGGTCATAGGTGCTGCCGTCGCTGTTCGCCCACTGCACACCGTTGACCGGCGGGGTCACCCCAATGGCGGCGATGACATGCGTGTCGGGCAGGCTGGCAGCACCCTTATAATCCACCCAGCCGGTGGTGATAGAATCGCCCACAAACGCGGCGTCACTGAAATATGCCAGCTCTACACGTCCTTTTTCAGGCAGCGCCTGCCCTGCGGGGGCCGAACTGCCGGTACTAGTGCTGCCCACAGGCTGTGAAACAGACGATGTAGCCGGCAGAGAAGTGCCCTGTGAGGCATCGCCCCCACGCACGACCTCAATAATTTTGGTGATGACCGCAGCAAGCCCGAGCAATAACAAAATGACCAGCACGACAAGAATAAAACGCTGAAAGCCCTTGATGCGGCGCCTTTTTTTGCGGTCTGCACGGTAATAATTTCTATAATCCACAGTTTTATGTTCCCCTTTGGCTCGTTTGGGTGTCGGCATAAGTTGCTGACTTTTTTATTATACCACGCCGGGTGGGCCGGTCAATAATGGGTCGGCGGGGCGGCATAGGTATTTTGCACACTGTACGCGGTGTGGGTGACAAGAAATTCTAACCAGCCGCGGTACCCGTCGGTATTGATGTGCACGCCGTCACCCGCGTCGATGTCCCAGTTCAGCACACCACGCTGGCACAAATATTCTTCGACATCAAGGTAATAACAGCTTTTTTGAAAAGCTAACGCCGCCAGCCGGTTGTTTACCCGGTTGATGCGGTCCGGCGCAAGGCCGGGCTTTGATGCCGTGCCCTCTGCGGTGGGCAACAACACCGATTGCACATAAATTTGCACCCCAGGCAACGCTGTTTTTAAGTCATCAATAAAGGTCCCATAATCAGCGACCAGCTTGTCTTCGACCGTTTCGCTTTGCGACACCAGCATGTTGGTGCCCAGCATAATGTAGATTTTTTTAGGGGCGGCAGCCACAATGGCAGCCAGCGGGTCGTACAGGTCACTGGCTTTTTGGTTGCGCGCCCACAGCCCGCCGTTCACCGGCGGTGAAGCGCCTTTTTCGGCAACGACCTGCGCACCCGGCAACAGCCCGGCAGCAGTGCGAAACACGTCCCACCCGGTACTGATAGAGTCACCCACAAATAACGCATCGTTAAAATACGAAAGGTCTACCCGCCCGTTTTCGGGCAATGCATATAATTTGCTGGCCGGGGCAATGGGGGCAAACGTATTAATCGTTTTAGGTGCAGCCGCCATCGTCTCCCACCGGGTACCCCCCTGCGTTTGCTGGGGTTGCGGTATCTGCTGGTCGTCAGCTTGCTGGCTGTCAGACACAGGCTTTGCCCCACCGCTTTGCGGCACTGTGGTGTTGCCCTTCATTGTGCGCCACCCCAGCAACCCCAGCACAGCCAGCGCGGCGGCAGCTACTAGCAAACTGGGCAACCACCGGCGCGGGCGATGTTGCCGCTTTTGCCCGGCAGACCATGTTTTGCGCGGCTGTTCCATTGGCAGCGCCCCCTTTCTATGGTTCTATTGTACCACGGCAAAGCCCTGCTACCCGCCGTAAAATTTTGAAATTTCTGTAAAACTTATCACCGGTTTACCAAACAAAATACCGCCTGTTTGATTGCAGGCGGTAACAATGATGCTATTTTTTATGATGCTGCTGCCGGGGTTGCCGGGTAAGGCGAACCGCCCACATAGGCGGCAGCCGGGTTAAATGCCGTGTGAGTCGCCAAATAATCCAGCCACGCACGGTAACCCTCCGGGTTCAGGTGAATCCCGTCGGATGCGGCAATATCCCAGTTCAGCACGCCGTCACGGCACAGGTACTCTTGCACATTGAGGTAATGACACCCTTTTTCAAACGCCAGCGCCGCAAGCCGGTTGTTTACGCGGTTGATGCGCTCGGCATTGAGGCCGGGCTTTGCCGTTGTTCCCTTTTCAGTTGGGATTAAAATGGACTGGATATAAATTTCACACCCCGGAATGCGTACGCCCAAATCGTCAATAAACGCAGCGTAGTCGTTCACCAGTTTATCTTCGGTTGCTTCGCTTTGGTTCACCAGCATATTGGTGCCAAACATCACATAGACCTTTTTGGGCACCGTGTCGGCGATAGCCTGCATGGGGTCGTAAATCTGCGATGTATCACGGTTGTGCACCCACTGCACCCCGCTAACTGGCGGCGAAGTGCTAATTTCAGCCACCACCCGCGCATTGGGCAGGCCGGTGCTGGCGCTGTACACCGACCAGCCGGTCGTGATAGAATCGCCCACAAAGGTTACATCATCAAAATAGCTCAACTCTACCCGGCCGTTTTCCGGCAGGGAAAGCATGCGGCGGTCGGTCGCGATGGGGTTAAAGGTATTGATTGTTTTTTCGGTTTGCATCCCGCGCCATGCCTGCTCTTTGATGGCAGCCGGTGTCGCTGCGGGGGGTACCGCCGCGGCATCTGCCTGCGGCGTATTGTCACTGGCGGCTGGCTGGCTGTTATGCTGCCCGCCCAAAAACGGCAGCGGTAACTTGTAGCCCAGCGCACTTGCCACAAACAGGCCAAGGCCGCACAGCAATAAGACCATCAGCACCACAAGGCCAACGTGCTGCAAGGTGCGCAGGCGCTTTTTCTTTTTCGCCTCCGCCCTAAATTCCCGATATGTGGACAATCTATCATCTCCGTTGCATCCCCGCTAGGTACCACCTTTGCGGGGGCAGTGTTTTTTTGTTTTTATCATACCGCAGATACCCCAAAACCGCAACAGGGCAATGCGGTAAAGTATGCACAAATTAGCCGGTGATTGCGTCGCGCACGGCGGCAAAGGCCGGCATAGTGTCGTACAAATGCTGCGCCACGACCTCCATCAACAGGTAATCTTCCTCTGAATCAATATCTAAAATTGCGGTGTCGAACATCTCGTAAATATCACATTTGCCGTCCCACAGAATACCGGTTTTATTGTTTGCCAAAAAGTCGCGTGCAAACACATAAATGCTGGCGTTTAGATCGTACACCGCGGGGGCCTGCTGGCGGGCGGTAAACGGGCTTTCAATCACCTTTTCCACGTGGTCGCCCACCGCTTTGACCATGTTAAAATACGGGTTGCGCCGCGCCGGGGCCGCACTGAACACAAGGTCAAGGTCTGCCCGCTGTTCTTTTTTGGCAAAGGCAGCGGCCACATCGCCATCGCGCCGCAAGGGGCTGGTGATGTCAAGGTCAATCAGCGTGTCGTACACTGCACCGGTGCGCTGCTCCATTGTGGCAAGGGTCTGCTGAAACACGGCCATTTTGGGCACCGTATCCCCGCCCAGCTCTGCGGGGCGCGGCACCAAATGCACGCCGGGGTACTTTTCTGCCACCAGCGCCTGCAATTCGGGCGAATCGGTGTTCAGCGCCACATCCACCGCAAGGTCGGGCCGCTGTTTGGCAAACAGGGAGGCTGCCGCCAATGTATAATATACCAGCGGTTTGCCGCAAAACACTTTCAAATTTTTGTTTTTAAACCCTTTGCTGCCCGCGCGGCCGCAAACGGTAATCAGCACCTTTTTCATGCTGTTTCCCCCTTAAAGCTATCTACTTTGGCCCAGCGTCAGTTGCAGTACCCGCAGCGCCATTTCGGGCGGGTTGGGGCTGGCAGGCGTTTTGCCCAGTGCATAATCCAAAAACGCATCCATTTCGCGCAAATAGCGCTTGTTTACTTCTTCTTCGCAGTGCAGCACAGCCCCGCCGGGCAGTGTCAGCGTGCCCGCGCCAAAGTCGGCTGTCACGGTGCCGTCCTTCAAAAAAAACTCGGCCGTGCGCCGGTAGGTGCGGCCAAAATAGTCCAAATGCAGTTCGGCCAGCATCGACGCATACCGCGCGATATAGACCGACAAATCGTCGCTGTCGAGCTCCAGCTCAGAATAGGTACCTTTTAAATTAAAGCTCTCCAGCGGGAAGCCGAACAAATCGACTAAATAATCCCACTCGTGGATGAGGTCGATGGTCACGCCGCCGCCCATCGCGCGGTGGGCAGAGTATACGGTGCGGTAATCCACCCCGGCCCGCCAGTCTGGCAGATAGCTGGAGCACAGTACCCTTGCCGAGTACACCCGCTGGCCCGCTAGCGCGTCTTTGAGCGCAAGGTAGGTGGCGCAATAGCGCATGGGCGCTGCCACCTGTGCCTTTTTGCCGGCAAGGCCCGCGTCGGCCAGCGCATAGCTGCCGTCCTCAAAAATGGGCTTTTCGATAAACAGGCAGCCCGCGTGGGGGGCAAGGGCCTGAATGGCCTTAAAATGCAGGTGGGTGGGGTTCGTAATAAACAGCAGGTCGTACGGCTCTTCCCCCGCCACCTCGGTGAGCTGCCGGTGCAGCAGCGCCGCCGTGGAGTGCGGCAGCTCGCGCGCAGAAGAGCGCAGCGCGTCCACCTCCAGCGGGATGCCGCGCTGCCCGCAGCAGGCATACAGGTTTTTGAGATGCCTTGTGCCAATTGACCCAAGGCCCACAAACAACACCCTCATTGGCCGGCGCTCCTCTCAATGCGGTCGATCAGCTGCAGGGTGTCGCGGTCCTGTGCAAAACCATAGCGCGCCGTTTTTTCGCCGCGCAGGCAGCACAAAAACTCCGCCAGCTCATCGACATACGCGTTTTCTACAATGTTGTCGCTGTACCGCGCGTCCTGCTCCACCGTTTGGTAGGTTGTAACGGGGGCCAGCTCTTTGGTGGCGGCATCAAACTCAAACAGGCTGCGGGGGTTGCCCTCCCACAGCAGCTGCATGCCTTCGCCAAAGGCTTCAAACCGGCGCACGGCGCGCGGGCAGACAATGTCCACCGCCAGCTGGCCGCGGGTGCCGTTTGCGTGGGTCAGCGTCACAAGGTAGCGGTCTGGGTAGGGCAGGCCCAGCGTTGTCAGCGTGTCGGCCACCGCGTGTACCTCTCGCACCGGGCCAAACGCATCCAGCAGCCAAGGCAGTTCGATGCCAAAAATTTCGCGGCAGCCGCCCGTGCGGGCATCGCCGACAAAAAAGTTTTTATAGTTTTCCCACGGGTGCCAGTCCGGCAGATACTGGCCAATGTGGTAAATATAGCTCACCGGGCGTGCAAACCCCTTGACGCGGGAGGCAATGTACTGCGTTTCGCCGCGGTACAGCATCGTGCTGGACAAAAACAGCAACACGCCCTTTTCGTTTGCCTTGCGCAGGTTGTCGTCGTACCCGTCCTGCACTAAATTCAGCTCGGTAAACACCGCAATGCCCGCATCCAGCAGGCTGCCAATCACCGCGGCATGCGACAATGGTGCCGTGCACACCAGTGCCGCGTCAAACTTGTTTGCGGCCACGGCGGCATCGATGCTGTCATACGCCGTGATGCCAAGGCCCTGTGCCTCTTCGCGGCGCTGGGCGCTGAAATCCACCCCGCAAATCTCGGCGCCGGGGGCAACGCCCGCCAGCAGCCGCGCGCGGCGCTTGCCCATACTGCCAAGGCCCACAATTAAAAACTTCATTGCTCTGCCCTCTTCACTCTTCGTCATGCTTGTGTTGTTCACACCCGGCACAGCCCGGCGCGTCGTAAAATGCCTTTGGCTTTTTGGCAAGGTCGCTGCCCAAAAACGCACCCAACAGCGCGACAATGCGCCCGCTGGTGTCGCCGCCGTTGTACGGGCTGGCAGTCGCGCGGCAGCGCGCGGCAAACGCCGGCGAAAGTGCAATGCGCAGCGCGCGTGTCACGTCCTGCACGGTGGGGCGGCAGTCTAAAATAGACTCGCACCGCAGCCGGCCCTTTTGCCTATCGCCAATATTGACGGTGGGCTTTTGCAGGCTGGGGGCCTCCACCACGCCGGAGGACGAGTTACCCGCCACCGCCGCGCAGTGCGACAGCGCGGACAGATACCCCAGCGCGCCCATAGAGCTGTACACCACGGCATTGCCGCGCGTTTTGGCAAAGGCCTCAATCGCTTCGTTAATCTCCTCGCCGCCCGCGTCCGCATTGGACTTGGTGAACACCAGCCCCACATCGGGGAACTGTGCCAGCGCGCCCAGCAACGCCTTGGTTTCGGCCAGCGGGTCGTCGCTCAACGTTGCGGGGTGGCAGGTGATCAGCAAATAGGGCTGTGCAAAGTCAAACCCAAACTTTTCATGGAGTTGCCGGGTATCTAACAGTGGCATCGTGCGGATGTTTTCGTCCCCAAGGCCGCCCACATTAAAGACGCGCGGCGGCTCTTCGCCCATGCGGATGACCCGCGCGGCATACTGCGCGCAGGAGGTAAAATGCACTGATGCCATTTTGGTGACGGAGTGGCGGAAGAATTCATCCGCCGCACCCAGCGTGACATCGCCACCGCTGATATGCGCCAGCGGAATGCGCAGCACCGCCGCCGCCGTGGCTGCGGCAAAAATTTCGTACCGGTCACCCAGTACCAGCACACAGTCGGGCGGGTCGGCGCCAAAGTAGGCCGCAAACAGCGCCACAGCTTCGCCGATGGTCTGGCAGGTGCCCAGCGGGGTAGACGGGTAATTTAAAATGGGGATGCGCGCGGCAATGGGCAGGCCGTCGGCCTCAATCTCGCTCACCGTGTTGCCGTGCCGGGCCGAAAGGTGCGCACCGGTGACCACCAGTTGTAGTGACAGCTCGTCGCTTGCCAGCAGCTTTGTGCACACCGGGCGCAGCAGCCCGTATTCGGCACGGGTGCCGGTGATGACCGCAACCCGCTTTTTTTCACCCGCCGCCATTACAGTTCCACCCTTTCGTCTTCGCCAAACGCGCGCTTTGCCGTTTGCCCCAGTACCTCGTACCAGCGCATCGGCGAAATGCCGTCGCCCGGCCGTTTGACGGTCAGGTTGTCGGCGGTGAACACCTCGCCCGCCGCAATGTCGCGTGCGGCCACAATGCTTTTGCGGGCCACGGCGATATTTTTGCGCTCCGACTCGCTGACCTCTTTGTGCCCGCTGCCCAGCATGCGCTCGGTGCGGCGCACGGCGCAGACCATTTCCATCAATTCAGATGGCGACAGGCTGGCCTTGTGGTCGGGGCCGGGCATGTTTTTGTCCAGCGTAAAATGCTTTTCAATCACCTCGGCACCCAGCGCAACGGCCGCAATGTCGGCCTCGATGCTCAGCGTGTGGTCCGAATAGCCCACCGGGCAACCAAATCCCTCGCGGATGTCCAGCATCGCTTTCAGGTTCGCATCCTTTGCCGGGGTGGGATATTCGGTGTTGCAGTGCAGCACCGTCACTTCGCCCGCGCCGCCGCGGCGCAGCACCTGCAACGCGGCTTCAATCTCGGCAGGCTCGCTCATGCCGGTAGAAAGCAACACCGGCTTGCCGCAGGCGGCAATGCGCTCAAGGTAGGGCAAATTGGTAATTTCGCCCGACGGTATTTTGAACATCGGCAAATCGAGCGACGCCAAAAAGTCGACACTGGGCAAATCAAACGCCGCCGACAGGTACTGGATGCCGATGCTGTCACAGTACTCTTTTAATTCGCGGTGCTGTGCAAACCCAAAGTGGATGCGCCGCACCATGTCCAGCTGGCTTTCGCCGTCACCGGTCTGCTCTTTTTGGTAGTCGGCCTTTTGCGCAAATTTACTGATGACCAGCTCTGGCACGGCCGTCTGGTATTTTACAATGTCGGCCCCGGCGTTTTTTGCCACGACCGCCATTTTTTTTGCAAGGCCCAAGTCACCGTTGTGGTTCACCCCGGCCTCTGCAATAATCAGTGTTTTCAACGCTGCCCGCCCCCTGTCTATTCGGTGCGGGCGGGGCCCGCAAAAATCAGATGTTCTGCTCTTCCATCTTCCGGCGCATGTTTTCCAGCTCTTCCAGCTGGCCCATATCCATCCAGCTGCTCTCGCTGACCGGGTACACGCCCACCTTTTCGCCCGCATGGCGGTACCGCTCCATAATATCGGGGAAGCCCACGGCCTCGCCCTCGCGCAGCTCGTCGATCACCCGCGGCTCTACCACGTAGACTCCGGTGTTGGTCAAAAAGTTCATTTCCGGCTTTTCGGTCACGTCTTTAATCTCGCCCTCACTGCCCAGCTCGATGACGCCATAGGGGATGGTGAGGTGTTTGAACGCGCAGACCATCGTGATCAGGTTGCCGTTTTTCTGGTGAAAATCGTACAGGTCGCCAAAATCGGCGTCAATCAGCACGTCGCAGTTGGTCAAAAAGAAGGTCGAGGTGATTTGCCCTTTCAGCAGTGACAGCCCGCCACCGGTGCCCAGCGGCTTGTCCTCGTCCGCATAGCGCACAAGGTAGTCTTTTTCAATGTCGTTGAAATAGCTTTTGATCATGCTTTTTTTGTAGTTGACGACCATTGTAAAATCGTAACAGCCAAAATTTTTAAACCGGTTGATGATGTGCTCGACAATCGGCAACTCCCCCACCGGGATGAGCGGCTTTGGCAGAATTTTGGTGTACGGGTACAGCCTTGTGCCAAGCCCACCCGCCATGATGACAACCGGCAGGTTTGCTTTTTTGTGGGTGTCGATGTCGAGGTCACCCTCAAAAATAACATCGATGATAATCCCCTGCCGGCTAAGCACCGGCAGTGCGTCGATGGAGTATTGCAGCAGCAGCTTTTTGGCGCTGCCGCGCTGCTCTGCCGTGATGGATTTGGGGCTGTAATTCGCCATGCTGCTGACCGGCCCGCACAGTGCGCCGCCGCGCAAGATATACCGGCGGATGTCGCTGTCGGTCACAACGGCTTCCAGCCGCCCTTCGGGGGCAACAAACAGGATACGGTGGCCGGTGATGTCCAGCCGGCGCATCGCCTCCAGCACACTTTTGTCGTCTTCAATCAGCAGTTCATCCAATTTCAATGCAAACTCCCCTTCCGGTGCGATACCGTATTACAGTGCAAGCAGTGCCGCAATGACGCGGTCGGCCTCTTGTAGTGTCAGGTTGGTGCTGCAGGGCAGGTTGACAATTTTTGCGCGGTAGTCCTGCGCTTTGGCAAGGCCAAAGGCCTCGTTGTTAAGGTAAGGCTTTTGCTCGTTGATCAGTGCCCACACCGGGCGGGTCTGTATTTTTTGGCTTGCCAGTTTGGCAATCACATCGTCGCGCACATGCCGCCCATCCTCAAGGTACAGGCTGAAGAACCAGTGGTTCGAGCGAATGCCATCCCTAAAGCCCAAAATGCGATACCCGTTTTTGCCGTCGAGGTGGCTGCGGTAATGCTCGTACAGCTTTGCCTTATGGGCAATAAAGCCCTCCAGCTGTTCCAGCTGTGCAAGGCCCATGGCCGCCTGCACGTTGGTCAGCCGGTAGTTGTAGCCCACTTCGCCATGCACAAATTGCAGCAGGTCGTCTTTCGCCTGGGTGGACAGGTATTTTGCGTGCTCTGCCCAGCCCGGCCGGTTTGACACCAGCATGCCGCCCGCGCCGGTGGTGATGATTTTATTGCCGTTAAAGCTGTAGGCCGCAACGTCGCCCATCGTGCCCGCCATCTTGCCTTTCAGCGGGCCATCGGTATAATAAGTGCCCACCGCCTCGGTGGCATCCTCAATCAAAATCAGGTGGTATTTTGCCGCAAGGGCCAAAAATGCCGGCATGTCGGCCATGTTGCCAAACACATGCACCACCACAATGGCCCGCACCGGCGCGCCGCTGGTTTTATTATAGCATACCCCGTCGCGCATCTCGCAGCGGGTCGCAAGAAATTCTTCTGCCGCCGCAGGGTCCATGCAAAGCGAGTCGTCGCAGCCAATAAACACCGGCTGTGCGCCAACGTAACGGATGGGGTTGACCGCCGCAATGAAGGTGAGTGCCGGGGCCAATACTTCGTCCCCCGCGCCAAGGCCCGCCACCATGTTGGCAAGGTGCAACCCGGAGCTGCCGCTGTTGCAGGCCACCGCTGCCGGCATGCCGACATAGGCGGCAAACTTTTCTTCAAAGCTGCCCACCAGGCTGCCGCCGGTAGAAACCCATTCGCTGACGACCGCGTCGTTGACATATTCCTTTTCGTGCCCCGCAAAATTGGGGACGGACAGGGGGATGAATTTTTCTTCCATCGTTATTTCCCTCCAAGCTGGCGCCCGCCGCGCTTTTTAAACAAAGCAAAGCTCTCGGTCACGCATTTTATCACGCCGGCTAAAAGCGCGGGTACCACAAGCTGGCACAGCGCCCAAACCCGTGTGGGTGCAAAATAAGCGGCAAGGCCGCGCGTGGGGTTCAGTGTCACCCCATCCATTTTAAACTGGACATTCGTATAAATACCGGGGTCCAGCCGCATACCATAAATTTTACCGCGCGGCAGCGTAAAGGTATAGCTGCCGTCCGCCTCTAAACGGGGCCACACACGGTAGTTCGCGTCGTATTCCTCCATATCGGGGCGCGGCAGGTAAAACAGGCAAAATTCGCCCGGGTCGCGGTTTAAAAATTCTACTTTTACCTGCACGGTGCGCAGGTACTGCGGGCAGTTTTTTAGCAGCATGCGCGGGTCGTACGACGTGCTGGTCAGCGTGCCGTCCGGCTGCTGTTCCACATCGACCCAGTCAAAATCCGCCGCGGTGATCTCGCTCGTCACCACATTGCCCAGCGCGCGCTGCATGCGGTTTTCGGCAAAGCCAAACAGGGCCACGGCAAGGCTGCCGATAAAAAACGCCAGATAGCACAGCGCCAACAGGCGCCGGTCACTTTTTAAAAAGCCAGTTATCTTTTTCACCCGGCGCTCACCCCCGTCTCTATCGGCACAAAGCGCATGGCCTGCCCCGCACCCTCAACACGGTACAGCTCGCAGCCGCCCGACAGCCCGTCGGTAAACAGCGCGCCGTAATTTTGGCGAAACGCGTCGTCTGTATTATCCACATAAAGGGCGGTGCAGCCGCTGGCCTGCAAATAGTCACACAGCACCGCGGGGGTCAGCGTCACATTGGGCGCTGTAAAATAATCCACCTGTTGCGGGGTGAAAAAGGCGGGCACCCGCAGTTGATTAAACTGGGTGGTTGGGTCCAGCGTGCCGCCGCCCAAACTGTAATCCAGCGTAATTTCAGGGTAAAAGTCATAGTAGTTCACAAACCAGCCCTTGCCGTCGTCCCCCTGGTTGATGTAAAACACGCGCTCTCCCTCATCCAGCTCACTTTTCAGCTGCTGCACATGGGCGCTTGCCTCGCGCCGCGGGGCAAAATAGCTGTCGGGGTAATCCAGCACTGAAAGCTGTGGGCGGATCATCCCCGCCGTGCGCAAAAGCAGCACCACCGCAAGGGCGGGCAGCACCAGTGAGACCAGCGGCACCGGCAGCGGGCGCAGCAGTGAAAGCCCCAAAACCACCACCACCGCCACCACACCGGCGGCGAG
>JAQVCK010000044.1 GCA_028689835.1 Pygmaiobacter sp.
GAAGCATCTGGAGGCAGTTCTTGACGACGCCTCCATTGCTGGCTAACTTCGTTCTCTCTCAGGCTGCAAACCTTTTTGCGCATAATTATTGACACTACCGCGCAAATTGGCACAACGCGCTTGCAAAAAGCAAAATTTATGGTATCATATTAAATGCACCATAAATGCGTCTGTAGCTCAGTTGGATAGAGCGTTCGGCTCCGACCCGGAAGGCCGCTGGTTCGAATCCAGTCAGGCGCACCAAAATAAAAACCGCATTGCAAAGCCATTTATTTGACTTTTGCAGTTCGGTTTTTCTTTTATGTTATACGATTATATGCGTAAAAACATTATGTTATTTGATAAAATACAATGCAAAATACAATGCAGACAATACCTCACAAATTTAAAATACAAAAAAACCGCCGTCGACAAGGGATAATTCCCAAGCCGGCGGCGGTTTTTTTGTACTTATATTTACTTTTTATTCTGTTTTGTTTTCATTTTCGCCAGCCATACTG
Organism: Pygmaiobacter sp.; assembly: GCA_028689835.1. GTDB lineage: Bacteria > Bacillota > Clostridia > Oscillospirales > Ruminococcaceae > Pygmaiobacter. Next base: position 501 of record JAQVCK010000044.1, read on the forward strand.
TCACCCGCGCTTTCTGTTTTAGATTTTAAAAGCGCAATCAATTTTTTCAAAAACGGGGGAACGTTGCCGCTCATGTTTGCAATATTTTCGATGATGCTGCCGAGCTCGGTTACAATATACCAAATCAGTGCCAGCGTTAAAAATGGGGCGTTGTACTCTAACCCGAACGGCAGCGTGATTAGCGGGAAATACTGAAGAATAACATAAATTAATGCGTCTGCAAGGCCAGCGACAAAAACGCCAAGCACAATCCAGCCTTTGCCTTTTAGGCCTTCGCGCGCAATGGCCGACTGCCACGAGTGCGTGCGCAGCGCGTATACGCTACCGGTAATCCAGTCAAGGCACATTGCACATACCAAAATCAGCGCCAAAATCCCCATGTAGCCAAAGGCGGCCGAGATTGCGCCAACAACCCCGACAAAAAATATTTTGATTGATTTCAAACCATTTTCCATTTTTGTGGCTCCTTCTTTACTGCGGCAGCGTTAAAACGTCGCCCGGGTGGATAGTCGAATAGATGCTTTTGCCGTTTGCCTTGGCCAGCGCATTGCATTTTAGACCGCTGCCGAGCTGCTGGGCTGCAATGCGCCACCAGCTATCGCCCGGCCGGACGGTGTAAGTTTTGCCTTCGGCTGCGGCCGGCGCCGGTGCCGGTGTGGAGGCCGTTGACAACCCGTAATGTGCGGCAATCACTGCCGCTTCGGCATCTGCAATGCGCTGCCGGCCATCCGCCGTATTGAGAATATTGCAATCATGCGGGTTGGTGTGGTGGCCGTGCTCGATCAAATACGCCGCTTCTACCGTGCTGCCCTTGCCAACGGCTGCCCGGATAACGCCGTAATAGTCAACACTACTGTAACCCGGGTACACGCGTGTCCAAACGCCGGCATCTGCCCCCGCATAGGTTGACAGCTTTGTGCCCATAACGTTTGACACCGCCGCGGCAAGTTGTTTGCCAAACGCAACGGATGCCGGGCGCTGCAAACTGCGGATTACCGTCACGCAGCCCACTGCGGGGCTACCCGCTGCATCGCTGTGCAGCGACAAAAACAGGTTTGCTTTTTTGGTAATGGCCAGCTTCCCCCGCGCAGCCAACGCCGGGTTTTCGCCCCCGGTGGAGCGAGTGAGGTAAACCGTTGCGCCGTAGCGTTCCAGCGCCGCTTTGAGGCGCTGCGCAAGGTCGAGCGTCATGTTGCCCTCAAAGTACCCCGGCAGCACGCCCTTGTTGTAGTTCTGTGTGTGCCCCGGGTCGAGCACAACAACAATGTTACTCATTGATTTCACCCTCCTCGATTTCTCCCATTTCTTCATCCGGCGCAAAGTCCAAATTTTCACTTTCCATTTTTAAAGGCTCCTTTACGTTTTAATAATGTAATTTATGCCAACGTAGGGCTGCATGTTGTTGTGCGCACCATTACCGCCTGTCTCAAATGTTTTTAAATTTTCATCTGTGCTTGCTGCGGCTGTTGACCACACTAAAATCCCGCCATTATTGGTAATCGCATGGCTTTCGCCCCCGCCAATACCAGAGTTTTTTTGCCTATGGTCATGTTGTGGCATTTCTGTTACAGTTATAACGTGGGTTTGCTCTCCACCTGTTTGGCCGAGTGTTGTAACCCCACTACCTCCAATGCCCACACCTACGCGCCCGCGCATGTCCGGCACGGCAAATGTAGTCGACCCATCACCCGCACCATACGTTGTGCCCAAAATCCCGAACAAGTCCGCATAAGTTGTACGGCTGATGGTTGCTCCGTTGCAAACTAGCCAGCCATTCGGGGCGTTAGCTCCCGCGTAAATCACCATCGTTCCGGTTGGCTGCAAAAACTTTGTATCCGCCTGCGCTTTGGTGTAGTAGTTGCTCAAATCCGTTTGCTGGTGCGTGTTTTTCCACGCGGCGCCGTCGCTATCCCATATCCAGATGGTGTCAATGTCGCCGCCCACAATTGCCCAGTCGCCGTTCTGCCCGGTTGGGTGTGCTGCTGCAAGAGCCTCCGCCGATGGGTACCAGCCTTTATTTTGCTGGCTTATCTGCAGCGCCAATGACGCGCTGGCTGCGGCCGCCGCAGCTTCTGTTTCCGCCGCCGTTGCCGATGTTGCGGCGGCGCCGGCAGAGGACGCAGCAGCAGCGGCGTTTTGGATGCACTGGTTAACCGCCTGCTCAATGTTGCTTACCTGCGCAGGTATGATGATGCTGGATGTCTTGCGCTCGTTTTCGCGCACCAAGATGGGGGTTGTGCCGACGATTTTAAGTATCTTGTTGCCGTCCGCATCCGACCCGACGAGTGTCAGCTCCTCCGGCCCCGGGTAGATGGTATAAAACTCGTTTGGCTGCCACGTAAAGGTTACCTTGTCGTCGCCATCCGCCACACAGGGCACCGCAAGCTCTGCCGTGCTTTCATACCGCGTATAAGTGCCCCACATCTCCCATGTCAGCGCGGCAAGGTCTGTGCCCTCATAAAACCTATCTGCCGCAATTTCAACGTATTCCACGCCTTTTTCGCCCTGGCTTAACACGTTTGCAAATGCCTGTGTGTCAAGTCTTTTGCCGGTAATCGTCAGTTTCATAATGCCTGCATACCTCCAATCGGATATTCTACAATGATGGTTCCACCCTCACGGGCGATGTGCACCCGCTGCCCGGGCGAAAACGTGCAGGCGGCATTGTACGGGTACTTTTTAGTGCCGGCTGCCGTTTCCCCCGGCAGCACCAACGTGATGCCGTCCGCCGCCACGGTAGCCACTGTTGCGACATTTCCGGTCACCGTTTTACTGGTTGCCCCGGCTGCAATCTGCCGGCGCTGCTGTTCGCTTGTAATCATTTGAAAAACACCTTCTTCGCTGTGTGCTTAATCATGCCGCCGGCAACAAGGGTCATTGTCCAATCTTGCTCCTCCAGCAGGCCGATGTTTTCGCGGTCGATCAGAATGCCATCATTCAACCCGCGCGGCGTTAGGTCGTCCATCAGCCCGGTGTAAAACTCATAGGTGCGGGCAGACATCATGCTTTTGATTCTCCGGTTGTCTGCCCGCACCTGCAGGGCGGCTTGTGATGTGATGCTGTCCAAGTTTTCAACTTCTGCGATGCGGATGCCGCGGCGGATGATAGATAAAGCACTTTGCGGGTTGTCGTTGATGCTTTCGGCCCGCATGTCCGCCGCAAGGTCAGCGCTGGACACGATTTCAATAAAAACGTTCGCCGCGTCGAAGGTATCTTCTTCCTCCGTCATTTCTGTGGCCATAACGCTGGCTTGTCCGCTGCGGTAATGGTGCTGCGCCGTGTCTACGGTCACCGGTGCCCACGGCTCTATTACCGCATTGCCGATGCCGTCGAACCACAAGTCACGGTAATTGATTTCGCCCAGCAGTTCCTGCACGATTTTATAGCGGGTGGTACCCGCCTCATACACATGATCAGTCAGCAGTGTTTCGCTGCTGCTGGTCAATATCATGCGGGCAATGCCGGCGGCAATCAGCTGCGCCTGTACGGCCTCGGTTACCACGGTGCCGGCCGGCAGCGTTTCACTTACCTCCAGCTTTGACAGGTTGCGCACTTTGTAGCCATAATCGTACCCTGTGAGTGATTGCGTTGTTGTGCCGTCGCTGTCGACGCTGCGCGGGTGTGTCGGCACTAAAAAACGCCCCCGCGGTACTTTGATACCTCCGGCGGCGTTTTGCCATACCTGCAATTCATCAGTCAGCCAGTTTATTTCCGGGTCTGGTTTGCAATTTACGCCAGACAACGTGCGCTTAATTTCAGCCGACCCTGACCACGAAATGGCCGGGGAGCAGTTTGAAAGCACCTGCAGGTCATGGCCCGGCAGCGGCACGCCATTGCGGATAATTTGGAACTCATACCGGGTCATAGGCCATGGCCTCCTGTTCTGTGGCAGTTATTTTTATGGTCACCGTTGTTTTATGCGCGCTTTGGCTTTGCGGCAGGTCTGTAAACGTGCCCACAATTAAGTTGCCCCGCAGGTCTTTGTAAACGACCGTTTTACCCTGCAGCGCGGCCAGCGCGCTGACATCTATACCCTCTAGCAGATATTCTGCCGTCAATACCTCTTCGACACCGGTGTCGCTTCCGGTGTCGTACACTGGGCGCTCGCGGCCGAAATAATGCATAAACGCGCCGGCGGCGAGCTGCCGCGAAATACTGATATAGTTTTTGTCCTTGGTCGTTTTCAGTAGCACCCAGTCAGTGCCCCCAAGCAGACCAATGGCACCAAACGGTACCCGCGGGTCGGCGTAAACCTCCGGGCTGTCGGTGTAATACCCGGCAGAATCAAAAGCGCGTATTTTGTACGCGTGCACCCCCACGCTTGCCCGGTCAATAAACTCTGCGGTTGCTGCGGTGTTTTTGGCAATTACTTTTCCGTCGCGCAGCAGATACGCCGCAATAAACGTGCCCTCTACCGCAGGGGTAAGCTGCACCTGCGCCCACTGCCGGCGGAACGAGATACCAATGCTGCCGCTAGGCATGTTGGCCACTTGCATGGTGATGGTTGTCCAGCTGCTGGTGTCCTCAAACTTGTCAAAAATGCGCACGCTGCAAGTGTGCGGCCCGTCGCTTAAAACGTCTGTGCCGCGCCACTCTTTTTCCGGCCCATTCACCACGCCCAGGCTCGTGCCATCCATCATGATTTCAAAACCTGTCTGGTCGCTGGCCTGCCAGCGCAGCACCGGCAGCGGCAGGCTGTCGGATGAAAAAATAATGCGCGGTGCATCTGGCCGGCGCTTTACCACGAAAATAGCGACCGGCGAATAGCTGCCCCACACACTGTCGGCGTTTTTGGTGCGCACCCGCCAGTAAATAGACCCCAACGGAAACGCCTTTGAAGCGCTGGTAAAACTGTTTGCCGCGCCCTGCCCGGTGGCCAGCGTCGTAAAGCTTGCACCAGCATCAATACTGGTTTCCAGCTCGTACGCCGATTGCACGGTACCGGTTTCGTTGATGTGCTGCCACTTAAATTCGCACCCGTCGGTGTCGTCTACATAAACGCCGCTGGGGGCCACGCACACCGGGGTTGATAAGGTGTCAGCCGTTGACACCGTGATCACGGCACTGCTGGCCTGCGTGCCGGTGTTGGCCAGCACCGTGACATACCAGTCGATAGACGCCGCCGTAAATGTGCCGGCGGGCATGTCGTAGTATTGTGCTTCCCCGGTGATAGTGACCTCATGGTATGCAGCATCACCGGCATTGCGCCAATACAGCACCGCGCCGCTTTGCTTGGCATACCCTACGATGGGCGCCTCGCTGTCGTCTACCGTAAATGTCCAGCCGAACCGGTTGACTATGCTTTTAACGGCATGCGCGGTGGCGGCAGGGTAGAGGTCATTGATGGTGATTTCCAGCTCTTTGCTGTTAAACTTTGTCCAGCTGCTGGTTGTCACCCCGCCGCTGGTGTCTGTTACTTCTACCTGCCAATCAACGTCACCGGCTGGCAGCGCGCCTGCCGCTATGGTATAGGTCTGCGTGGCGTTGTTCACCGCGTATTCTGTAACTACGGTTTCGCCCGTTTTACGCCACCGCACGCGGGCGCTGACCTGTTTAATACTGCCGGTCAGGTCTGCGGGCTGTGTGTAGTCGAGTTGCCATGCGCACACAACGGGGAAGCCTTTATAGGTGGTAGCATTTGCTGCCGGCGTCAGCTCGTTCAGCCGCACCTCAGTGCTTTCAAATTGCACCGAAGTGTAGCCGCTTGCGGTGGCTGCGCCAGAGCTTGCAACTACCTCGACATACCACTCCATGCCCGGGTTGCTGGTGTTTGGCAAAATGCCGGTGTCAAAGTTGAGATAGGTGTCAGGGCCCGGTACCCGCACGGTGGTCCATGTCGTGGCACCCAACGCGCGGTATTTAAAGTTTGTGTAGGCGACCGTTAACGCGCCATTGATTGGCGTCTCTGCGCTGACGGACCACGAAAACCGTTGGTAAAAACCTTTTTTAATGGTCGTGTTTGCAGGTGACAAGCCACTTGGCGTAATTTTGCCCGCATGGGTTTGCAGTGTGGCATATGGCACATAGGCCGACCCGTTTACCCAAATTTGCGCTGTGCCCCCGGTGCCCTCTGCGGATACCGCCACAGGGCACTGCAGCTGCCCGGCAGTAAAAATAACGCCGTCCGCCGTCTGCTTCCATTCCGGTCCCGTCCAGCTTGGCCCGGCGATATTGCCAAGCAGCAAACTGATTGGGTAGGGTGCGTTGAGGTAAACAGCCAGTGCGCTGGCACGGTCCAGCACTTCACCTGCCGGCACATTACCGGCATAAAAAAACAGTTTGGCCGAAGCCAAACTGTTAGCGTTTACATGCAGCTCACCCACGCCACCGGCTAGGTTGCTTAAGCCAGAGCTGCCATTGCAGGTTACATTATACTGCCCCAACTGGTACCACCCCCTGTCTGATGCTGGTCGCTTCATTTTGTGCGATTGCTACGACGTCATTAAATTCTCGCACATTCTTCGCGTCAATCGTGACATAGTAAGTGTTTGTCGTGTTGCCGCCGCTTTGCTTTGGGCCTTGGCCGTTAGGGTAGATGCGGCTGCCCCGCGGCAGGGTAACAATTTCCGGCCCTTCTTCACCCACGGTGGTAGTTCCGCCTACCCAAAAGCGACTGCCGCGGGCATTGCGCGGATAACTTGCTGCTGCCTGCGCTTGCGACGCTGTTTGCGCTGTATCCTTAATATTTTGCTTTACAGTATTGATTAACCCGATCACCGCACCAATGCCAAGTGCAATTGCTGCAATTAGCACTAGGTACGGCAGCATTGTTGCTAAGCCTGCCCCAGCGGTTGCACTTGTGACACCGACCATGGTGTTGGATGCCGCTAAAATTGCGTTTGCTACGGCCGCATCTCTAACCGCTTTTGCGATTAGGCCAACCACTACAATGACGCCGCCGGCAATCGCTATTGCCGTTAGTATTGGCGTTGGAATCGCGTTTAATGCGTCCGTGATTCCAGTCAGCACTGGCAACAGGCCTTCGGCTAATTTCATCTTTACGGCATCTATTTTTTTATCCCACCGGTCTGTTGCATCTTTTAAATTGCCAAAGCTGTTAATAGTCTCTGTGTCCATAACATAACCTACGTTATGGGCTTCAATCCCAAGCTCTTTTAGCTTTCCGCTTCCGGCTTCGATTAGTGGGTTAAGGTCCCGTGCGGACTTACCAAAAATACTCATGGATACCGCATCGCGCTCTGTTTCATTTTTGATTTTACCCAGCGCGTCTATTGCTTGATAAAAAACTGTGTTGGCATCTTTTAGAGCGCCGTGACTGTCTGTCACTTTAATGCCTAGTTCTTTATATGCCTCTGCTGCGGTTCCCGTTCCTTCTTTTGCAGCAGACATACTTTTGATCATTTTAGTTAAACTGCCCTGGATTGTATCAACTGATACATCTACAAGCTTTGCAGCATATTCATACTCTTGTAATGCATCTGTGCTAAGCCCTGTGGTAGATGATAATGTTTTTAAATTGTCTGCCGTTGTAGCTGTGTCCATTGTCAACTTGCCAAGCCCAATTGCAAGCGAAGCGACAACCGCCACGGCTGCCGCTCCACTCGCAGAAACACCGTCTAATTTTGAAATACAAGTTTGCATTGCCGGCGGCAGCGACACACCCATAGCACTGGTCAATCCGTTTGCAACGTCCGCCAACGATGTGGAGCTCTTACTAGCGCTTTGCATTGACTTGTCATAGCCGTTCAGCTGGTTTTGCATCTTTGCCAGCTCGGTTTCCGCTTTAGTCAGGCTGGTTTGGTAATTAAGGGTTGCAGTGCTGCCGGCACCCGTTTTTGCAGTGCTGTCTTTCATTTTGTCGGACAAAAGCTGTACTTTGGCCCGCTGGTTTTCCATTGCGGCGCGCAGGGCGTCGCTTTTTGCGCGCAGGGCCTCTTGGCTGGTGGCGTTGTCATCGTACTGTGCTGTCAATAGGCCCATTTGCGCATAGTTCACTTTAAGCTTGGAGGCGATTTCATCCAAGTTCTTTTTGTATGCGGCATCGCCTTCGATTTCAAACCGCGTTGTTATATTGTCTGGCATGGCTAAAATTGCACCCCCTCTTCATCTTTGCTTTGATTATCTACTCCGTTCCATTCGCACCATTCTGCAAACTGGTCAATCAGCTCGATTGTGCGCATAAAGCGGTATTCTTCTTTTGTGTACCCCAGCATGGTACACGCAATATATTGCAGCCGCGCAAAATTTGCTTTTACAGCGTCCGTACCAATGCTTTCGCTGTTTCCAAAATCTGCGCGGCTGTCAAGTTTTTTTCGCCACCCCGGCACTCTGCAAACTCTTCTGCAACTGCTGTCATGTTTGCGTCGTTGTTGAGGTCGTTGATGGTCGCAAGCATACCTACCTTTTGTTCATCCAGCGGGTACCCCGGCACTTCTGCCGAGATATCCCGGTGGTTCATGATGCGCTCATAATCAACAGCCTCGTTAATCATCAGCGCAATTTGCAGCATCGAGTTGCCCATGTCGGCAAGATACTGCTTTGCAGCCATTTTTGTTCTGCTGGCAACCAGTTTTGTGGTTTTAGCGTCGTTCAGCTCTTTTTCTTCGGCTTCCAGCATGGCTTTTTCTTCGGCTTCCAGCAGTGCCGCGTTATACCGGCTGGTCACTACTTTGTCGACATTGCAGGTCGCCAAAATTGGGTATTCACGCCCGCCCAGTGTAATGTATCGCATTTTTAGCCCTCCTTAGGTTGCCGCGATGTTCAAAAACGTTTTTGCGGCCGCCAGCGCCTCTGGAAATGTGGCAAAATCCTGTTTTTCCCTGATATTTCCGTCACAATTGGGAAAGCAGGTTCCGGATGCCGTGTGATTTTGGAATGTGGTTGTTTTCTCTCTGGTTTTGAGGTTGTCGTCCACCGGAGAAAACTTGATCTTGTAATACATGAGCAGCCGGTAAAAGTCTGCCATTGTGCCCTTGCTCTCGCCGCGGCGCCCAACACCGATTGCACAGTAGCGCATAAACGGGGGCGTGTCTCCCGTTTTTTCGCTCATTTTGTTTGTCTCGGTGTTATACGTATGCCCGCCGAAAGCAGCTTCATCTTTCAACGACAGCTGGCTGAGTTCAATTTTCACGTCACCGGTGGTTTCCTGTTCTTCATCTTCCAGCTCGTCGCCGCCATAGCTTTCTACCGGGCTGGCGCCGCGTGCTCCGGTAAAGTTGACGACATGGGTTGTCAGGGTACCCGGCGTGATGGTTTCGGTAACCGTACCGTCCGCCGCTTTGGTTTCAGTAATCAGCGCATACCCTTGCCTGTTGTGGCCCTTCATTGCCATTTTATTTACTCCTCTCTATTATTTGATTATTTTATTGAAATCTGTGTCTACTGCGGCTTTCATTGCCGCGATACATTGTGGCTTTGTTGCTTTTACGGTTTGCCTAACAAATGGTGTTTTTTCGCGCACAGAAGAACCGCTATTGACTGACCCTGCAATCATGCGGTTCGGCTGGCCTTTTGGGTACTTTTGTGTTTGGATGCTGTTATACCCAACAAAGCCAACCGACATTGTACGCATGCCCGCTTTTTTGGATTTTACCGGGTAGATGTCGATTGACTGCAGCAGCGCCTCTTTTTGCTTTTTGCTCAACACGTGGATCATGCTGCCTTTTGCCGCCAAACCCTCCTGTGTTGGCAGGGCTGCGGTTTGTCGTCTCAATTCATCTGCGTAAATCTTTGTAGCTGCATACAATGCTTTATTTGCCGCTTTTGGTGCTGCATTTCCAAGTTTTGCAAGCTTGTTGATATACTCGCTCATGGCGGCCTTATCAAATGAGAAATTACCCATCGTCAACACTCCAAACCCACTCATGATGGATCAGCCCGGTTTCATTTTCGTGCTGTGTGCTGTTCCAGTGCCAGGCAATTCCCGCCGCATTAACCTCTTTCTGCTTGCTGGCGTCCGCGCGTTCGATACTCAGCGCCCCCTTGCGGTTGGTCAGCTTGCACTTGACGTTTTCAGCCACCGTCAAAGTGCAATCTTTCAGCAGGCCGTCGTACACCAACATGGCGACCCCACCAATACAGGTCAGTACTTCACCGTCCAGTGATATAACACCTCTGGCCTCCGCACCCGTGCCGAATAGTTCTTCAATAGTTTCGAGTGCTTTTTCGGCAATCTCTGCCCGCTGCTCGGCTTTCCATTTTCGCTTTGCAATCACTTCTTCAACAAGCCGGTTATACTTTTTCTGCTCTTCTTTTTTATTACGCTCCCGCGTGGCGCCCTGACAATCGCACTGCGCCGTTACATAGTCGTTTGCCTCCTCCTGCGTGGTGAAAGACTGAAAACCGGTGTGGTTTTCTTCGCCGCAAAAGCGGCAAAAACCGGTATTATAGCTTTCGCCCTCTTCGGTTTTTGCCGCTGTGTTTGCTTTTTCCATCTCAAAGCCTCCTTATTATTTTCGGTCAAGCTGCATCGGTACCCGCCGGTGCTGGTCAAGCAGTGCAGTGCCGGTTCTTTCGCGTTGTTTTTCCACCCAACCGGCATAGTCTGTCAGCTCTTGCACTATCTCTGGTTTAAAAAGCGACAGCTCAAATTCTATACGTTCTGTTTCGCTGGGCGGCATACTTGCGCGTATGCCATGTGCCTGGCACCAGCTGCGGTACAACTCCATCATGGCCGGGTGCTCTAACCGGGTAAGATAAAAAGCAGGGAAGTGCGACCCCGGCGCGTTTAAACTGCTTTTGGACTCGTATATCTTTTTTGCCTGTTCGTTTTTCACTTTGTTTGCCCCTCTCTGCCGCTTTTGGCGGCTACTCTGCCACTTCCTCGCCGTTTTTATAGGTGGCAATCACGCTACATTCATATTCCAAGATAATTTCATCCCGGCTCTCCGGCTTGGAAGTGCACCAAAACGCACGCCTAGCATCAGCAGGGGCGAGCACCCAAATGGTTGTTTTTTCAGACGCGCTATACTTCCTTGCAAAGTCAAGTGTGCTTTTTAGCCGTTCGTTTGCGGTTCGGTTCATCGTTCTCGCTCCTTTCTGCGGCCATATAGGCGCCGACGCATGCGGCCAACATAACGCCCCATAAGGCGATGTCGCCCGGCTGGGTGGCCAGCAGCAGGATGAAACCAAGCGCCGCAATAGTCTTTATGGTTTTCATGGGTGAGGTACCTCTTTCTGCGGCTATTGCGCCGCCTCTATTAGATAGACGTCGTGCGGGCCATATCCGGCCCACGTCAGCGCCTCGCTGTGCAGCGCGACGGCAACATCTAACTGTTTTCCCTGTACCGCGCTGCCGCGATCCTCCACCGTCCTAATTCCGACTCCCACGATGTAGACAATACTGCCCGGCGGCAGCACATCCCAGTCAGCGGCCACTGTGCGGCCCGGCGTGGCTTCGGTGCCCGTGGCGGTAATACCGTCACCCGTGCCGCAAATGTGGGCATAATGCTCGCAGCAGTAGGCGGTGCACATAAAACTGCCTAAATACTGCATGCCCGCCGGCGCGCCGGCCGCTTTGGTGGCGTGCAGCTGGTCGTCAAGCAACTGGATGGTGTCGCCCGAGTGCTTAAGCTGCACCCGCAGGTCCTCTACCTGCGATTGCGCTGCGGCAAGCTTGCCCTGCGCATCGGTTTGCATCGCGCTAAAAATCATCAGCGCCACGGCCCCCGCAAGCAGGGCAGCGGCCACGCCGGACGCGATCAACAACCATTTGTGATATTTATTCACCGGTTACCTCCTTTGTTTTTTGATGTAATCTTCGATTGCCCGCGCTGCCCAGTAAACCGACATTGCCAGGCACAGCAGCGCGGCCACGGCCAAAATTGCGATGACTACAAAAAATGTCATACAGCCTCCTGCCTTTCGCCTAGATAATCCATCAGCGCCGCTTTGCTGACGCGCCATTGTTTGCCCACCTTAATACCCGGCATTGTGCCGGCGCGCAGCTGGTCAAGCACCGTCTGTGTGCAAACGCCCAGCAGTTTGGCCACTTCGGCGGGCTGCATCATCAGCGGCAGCTCCCGCCAGTCGGCGTAAAATTTTGATTTTCTCATGTTGCACCATCCTTTTAAACTCGCTTAAAGCGAGGGAGAGGGCAAAAAAATATAGTCCATTGGATACTCATATACTTGCTCCATCCGTTTCACTGTATCCCAAGATGGTACTGTTTTGCCCTGTTCATAATTTCTAAGCGTGTCCGGGTTTACGTTGAGCTTTTCTGCGGCTTCGCGTTGCGTCAAGCCTGCATTTACCCGTGCTGCGGCCATCGAAATTTTCGGGATAAACTTATCAGGATTATACATTTTGTCACCTCCGTTCCCATTTGTTGGCTAAATTATAACTCGCTTTTAGCGAGCTGTCAAGCTAAAAGCGGAAAATATTCCGCAAAAACTTGAATTATGCTCGCTTTTGGCTTATAATCGAATACAAGGAGCTGATATTAATGGGAGAAGATGCACGCAAGATATTCGCAGCAAACCTTGTGAAATATCTAAACGCCAAAAATAAAACACAGGTTGAGCTTGCCGAATATGTAAAATGCTCATCATCTACCGCTGCGGACTGGTGTAACGGCAAGAAATACCCCCGCCCAGATAAAATGCAAAGAATTGCTGATTTTTTAGGCGTTAAAATGTCTGATTTGCAAATGGAGCACGACCCCGCCGATGAAGTTGATGTTGCGTTTTACGGGGATTATAGGAAGTTGGATAGTAGAGATAAAGAGACCATCCGCAGCATGGTGCGTGTCATGCGAGAGCGGCGGGCGCGAAAGGATTGACTTGCTTGTATAGCATGAGCGCATTTTATGACGACTGCAAAGCACAGGATGCTGATGTTATTTTATTTGACTTCATGCCGGCGGCAGGTGCCACGGTGCGCGATGGGCAATATTATGCTGTTTTTATTGATACCTCTAAGGTTTTGACTATACGTGACTTACGAGGCGTTACAATGCATGAGGATGGGCACCTTTGTACCGGTGCCCTGCATAAAGTGGATAGCCCCTATCAGATTGTCGCGCAAAATGAATACCGGGCAAACGCCTATTCGTTTCAAAAATTTTTACCGCCCGATGAATTGATGCTTGCTATGCAAATGGGCTATACTGAACCTTGGGAGCTTGCAGATTATTTTGAATTGCCGGAACGCGATATTAAAAACGCCCTGCACTACTGGATAGAATGTAAAGGGGTAAAATTTAATAATAATATAGATATGGGGGCATAGCTATGAGCGTATCATCTGAATTTCGCGACAGAAAGCTGGAATACTACGGCAAAAAAATACCCGGTTTGATACCATATTCCAACGTGCTTCTGCCTATTGTTGGCGCGCTGCAGGTCTGGGGCATTGTGACCACGCTTATTGGTTGGGCCGGCGTTTCTGCTGATTTTGTTTTCAACATTGTACTGCTGCTTTTGTCAATAACTGCGTTTGCTACTTTGCGCGATTATGACGAACTTGGTTTTTGGGCAAACCTGTTGTTTTTATGCGCCTTTATCGCGGCGCAAATTTACAATGTAATAAACGTGCTGTCTATGTCCGCTTTGCTGCAAAGCACGGCAAACGACGTCGTTTCTGGTGCTGGTTCGGTGCTGGGGTCTGCCGTGATGATGGGTACAACCCTTGGCCTTGGCTTGACCATTGTGCCCGTGCTGATTGCCGCCGCTGTGTTGATAGGTGTTGCAGTGTTTTATATCGTCATTTTTGTTCTTCACCGCAAGTTCTTTTTCACCAGCTTTAAAACGCTGAAAAAAGAATTTTTGGCATAGTGGAGGGGAGTTTATGGCAAGGCTTAAAAAGCGCGCCGACGGGCGTTATTGCAAGCAAGTTTACATTGGCACGGTCGACGGTAAAAAAAAATATAAGCAGATCATGGGCGGCACAATAGCCGAAGTAGAAAAAGCTGCGGCAGAGCTTAAACTCGCGATAGGCAAAGGCCTTGACCCCTCGCAAATGGATACAACCTTAGGCACTTTGTGCAACCACTTTATTGGCCTTAAGCATGCGCAGGGCGTGGGTGTGTCGTGGGCACAGTCTTTGCGGATTTACCTAAATTATTTTTTAGACCTTTTTGATTTGCCCGTCTCTAAAATTAAAACATCTCAGCTGCAAGAGGTTTTAAACGGTTTGGCTGTTTATTCCGGTGGGCAAAAACCACTTGGCCACAAAACATTGATGGAGGCAAGGCGCGCGATTCGCTGCGTGTTTGACCTTGCAATTCCTGAGATTATCCAGTACAACCCCGCCGCCCGTTTGGTGCTGCCTGCAGGTGCGCCGGCGGTAAAGAGGGAACCAATTACCGACGCGCAGCGGCAATGGATTATTGACACCCCGCACCGGGCACAGACCGCTGCCATGATCATGTTGTATGCGGGCCTGCGCCGCGGTGAGGTTTGCGCGCTTACCTGGGCAGATATCAATTTGCGGGATGCGACGATCCGCGTCAATAAGGCTTTAGATTTTAAAGGCGGCCGCGAAAAATGCACTAAAACGCAGGCTGGTGACCGAGTGGTGCACATGCCTGCAATTTTGGTCGATTACCTTGCAGCTCAGCCGCACAACACTTTATATGTGGTGCAGACTGCCCGCGGCGGGCGAATGACCGACACGGCGTGGCGCCGGATGTGGGCCAGCTACATGTCTGACCTTAATGTTAAGTATGGTTATGCTGGTTTGGGCAAAAAAAACAAGCCCGGTGGGCTTGAATTGAAGATACAAGAGTTTACGGCGCACCAGCTGCGGCACACCTTTGCTTCGATGCTTTACATGGCCGGCGTTGATGTGCTGATTGCGCGTGATCAACTCGGCCACACTGATATTAAAACGACGCTGGCTATCTATACCCACTTGGATAAGCTGTATAAGCGTAATGGTATGGGCCAGCTTAACCAATATCTCGGGTACAATGCAGGTACAATGCAGCACGGGTAAAAAAATAACGCTATAGGCCGTTTTACACGATTTGGCTATTCGGCTCCGACCCGGAAGGCCGCTGGTTCGAATCCAGTCAGGCGCACCAAAAAATGCATTGCATGAATACCCTTTGTTTTTGGGTTTGTGTAGATGCAATGTAAGATAGACAGGTCAAGGGAAATCCCCATTGCCTGTCTATTTTATTTTGTTTAAGTAAACGCTGATTGGTTTTTATCAAAGTGAACAAGACGATTTTCTATAATTTCCTTTTCAATGCCAATGCAACTCAAAAGCCAAAATTGTAATATAACGGTTAGTTTATTTATATAAAAATCAAGGTCTCCGCTATTATCAATAAGCATAGTATATTTTTGTTTAGGTCGATTGTAAAATGAAGTTGGACAGATGAACAGAAAAATCCATAGAGATTTTCCTGCATGGTAGAATGGAGTTCTCACACACCCATTTGCCAAAGGAGGCAATCACTATGGACTGCCAAGAGTA
>JAQVCK010000220.1 GCA_028689835.1 Pygmaiobacter sp.
AAGCGGCGGCAGAGCAGTTTGTGCGCGAGGTCGATTCGGCGGCGGTCTATGTCAATGCCTCCACCCGGTTTACCGACGGTGGAGAATTTGGGCAGGGCTGTGAAATGGGCATTTCCACCCAAAAGGTCGGTGCGCGCGGGCCGATGGGCCTAGAGGAGATCACCACCTACAAATACGTTGTTCGGGGCAGTGGGCAAATCCGCTGAGCCGGGCCGGTTTTAAGAGGTAATACAATGGCTTATAAAAGACAGACCAGAGAAGAAAAAGAGCGTATGCACCGCCGCCGCCGCAGGCAGCTTTTGGGCGGGGTGCTGAGCGTGCTGATTGTACTTGGTGCGATTTCGCTTATCACGGCAGGCGTGCGGGTGACTGCGGGTTTGTTTGATGACACCGAAGAGCGGCAGCAGTACGAAAAACTGCTTGCACCGGTGGTCATGCTGGACCCGGTGCCGTTTGACAGCCTTGAAACGGCGGACCAGAATATGCTGTTGCAGGCTGCCATCTGGGAAGCCATTTATAATGAAGATATTACCAAATATGACCGCGACGAAGGCGGCGCATTAATTTTGCCGGTGGTGGACGTGGACAAAAACGCCGCCTTGCTATTGGGCAAAAACTATGTGCTGGAGCACCACACCTTTAGTGCCAGCGGCATGGAATTTGTCTATGATGAGGACCGCAAAGGTTATATCATCCCGATTACCGGTACCACCAGTGCCTATACCCCTGAGGTGGTCAAGATTAAAAATGAAGTGCAGCAAAAAATTGTGACGGTGGGTTATGTTGCCCCGCCGACCGGTTTTTCGCTGGACGGCACCCTTTCGACCGAGCAGGGCGAGCCGGCATTTTACTATGACTATGTGTTTACCCGTCAGGATGAGGGATACTACCTCACCGCGATGAAGACAAGTGATACGAAACCGGCCAGTGAGGCGCAAGCGCCACAAAGTGGCGCACAGGATGATGTGGTGCCTGAAAACGACCAGCTTGCGAAGGAACTGCAACAGCAGGCAGATTCCGCCAGTACAAGCGACAGCGCAGCCGGTGCCCCGGCGGAAACCACCGGGGACTGACAATAGAGCAAAAGCAACAAAGGCAGAGGGCGTTTGCCCTCTGTTTTTTTGTTACTTAAATTTACAAAAAGTAATAAATTTGAAAAATATCAACAGAAAGTAATGCTGGGTTGGCACGGTCGGCGTCGGCGGCAGACCCACTTCTGCGACGGCGAGCAGAAAACCGGCAAGGTGATACCGCTTTTTCTGTCTCTGCCGGTGGGGAGATGCCGGGCAGCCGCTTGAAGCGGTTTTTTAAAAAGAAGCCCATGCTGAACTACTTTTTGTAAGCAAGTGAGCTTTGGCTTTGGTAAAATAGCAAGAGGAAAAAAGAATAACCCCGGATACTTACCCTATCATAGGGCGGTACACGGGGTTATGAATAGTATTAAATGCGCTAGAAAACAAAACCGTTCAGCGCAGCCGTTTTTTTAACGCAATCGAAAGCAAAAAAGCGCAGATGCCCTTTGCGATGTCCGGCAGAATAAACGGTACGACACATAGCAGCAAGCTTTCTGCCACGCCGCGGCCGGTGACAACGATAAACCAAACGGTACCCAGCGTATAACACGCAGCAAGGCCCAGCAACATGGCCCCGCCGAGTAACAGCTTGTTCTGGGTGTTTTTGATTGCCAATGCGGTACACAGGGCAATGGCAATATAGCCGAAAATATACCCGCCGGTCGGGCCAAACAACACCGAAGGCCCGGCACTGAACTGGGCAAATACCGGCACCCCAAAGGTGCCCAGCAGCAGGTAAACGGTCATGCTGGCAGCCGCCCACAGCGGCGACAGCAGGCAGCCGGCAAGGTAGGCGCCAAACACCGCAAGGTTAAACGGCACAGGGCCAATGGGTAGCACGATTTGTGCCAGAATTGCGGTTGCCGCGCAGAGCAATGCGGCTAAGACCATATTTTTTGTTTTGGTATGGGTAGTTTCCATCAAAACCCCTCTTTTGTGATAAAGTTAAAAATTAGACGGCCGCAGGCTCACTTCGCCACCCAGCAACAAACGGGTGGTGCCGTCCGGCAAGGTCACCGGCAGCCGTGCGGCCTCGTCCACCTGCCCGGCAGTTGCCCGGTAAGGCGTACCCAGTGCAGGTGTCACGGTAACTTCGCGCCCGGTCAACAGGCTAGCGGCGCGGTATTCGGCTAAAAAATCGGTCTGCCTTGGCAAGCCTTGCAGCAGTGGTAAAAATTCGTTTGCAATGGCGGCGGCAATGCCTGCCCTGCCCAGCGGCGGCAAACTGGGAAAGGCAGCCCCGGCGACCCCGTCAAGGCATGGCCCAAACCCGCCCTGTGGCGGGGTGAGGTTGATACCAAACCCCACAATTAAATGGCTGATGAGCCCGCTTTCAAAATCGGTTGCGGCCTCAGTTAAAATGCCGGCTATTTTATGGGTGCCGCAAAATAGGTCGTTCACCCATTTAATTTGAACCTCTGCACCAAGGCGTACCAGTACGCGGCGCGCCGCAACTGCGGCGGCGGCAGTGACGAGCGTCGCGTTTTCTGCCGTCAGGGTGGGGGTGCACAGCAGGCTGAAATACAGCCCGCTGCGCGGCGGCGAATAAAATGTGCGCCCGCGCCGCCCGCGGCCTGCGGTTTGGGTTTCGGCGGCCACCAAAAAAGGCCCCTTTTGTCCGCCCAGCGCAAGCTGGCGCGCCCGCTGGTTGGTAGAGGGCAAACTGGCATGGGCTTCGGCCCCCCAGCCGGTGCCCAGCTGCACACAAAGCTCTTCGCTGGTCAGTAAATCGCCGCCCTGTTGCAGCAGGTAGCCGCGGCGCGGTACCGACTGTAAATCAAAGCCCTCGGCCCGCAGGTCGTTTGCGGCTTTCCACACCGCATTGCGCGAAACCCCCAGCTTTTGCGCCAGGGCCCCGCCACTTTGCCAGCTGCCGGGCGCTTCGCGCAGCGCGCTTAGTAGTGCCTGTTTGGTAGATGTCTCTTTCATGCCCGCCCCCTCCCTTTGCCGTTGTGCCGGTGGCGCAGCCGTCGCTGCGCGCCGAGCACAGGCAGGGTGTGTTAGTTCGAACCGTACCCAGTGTAAAACAAACAGTGCCTATTGTCAACCTAAAAATAAAAATGGTTGACAATAGGCACTGTGCAAAAATGCTGTTTTGCGGCGTACCGCGCGCGGCAAGCTTATTCCGGTATCTTAAACAGCCGGTGCGCGTTGCGGGAGGCAAGGGCAATCAGCTCTTCGGTTGTCGTGCCGCGCACTTCGGCAAGCTTGTTGGCCACATGCAAACTATTGGCCGAGGTATTGCGCTCTTTGCGCACCGGGTTCGGCGTCATGTAGGGCGAATCTGTTTCCAGCAAAA
>JAQVCK010000221.1 GCA_028689835.1 Pygmaiobacter sp.
AACCGCGTTTTGTACAGCGCGGCATAGTCCACCTTGGTGTCGCTGCCGCAGGCAGCGGCAACACACTCTTGCGTTGTCAGCAGCCCCGCTGCCACCAAAAGGTCGGGGTCAATAAAATACGGGTTACCCGCAAAGGCCGAAAAGCTTTGGTAAGGGCTGTCGCCATAGCTGGTGGGCCCCAGCGGCAGCACCTGCCAGTAAGTTTGCTTTGCATCGGCCAAAAAGTCGACCCAGTCATACGCCGCCTTGCCAAAGGTGCCAATGCCATAGGGGGAGGGCAGCGAAAACACCGGCATTAAAATGCCGCTCGCACGTTTCATCCCTTCACCGCCCCGGCAGCAACGCCCTTGATGATGTATTTCTGGCACGAAATGTAGAACACGATAATCGGCACAATCGCAAATACCAGCATCGCCATCATGGCGCCCCAGTCAATTGAGCCATAGCCGCCCTTGAGGTACTGGATGACCATGGGGATGGTTTTGTACTTTTTCTGGTCCAGCACCAGCACCGGCAGCAGGTAGTCGTTCCAGATCCACATGGCTTCCAAAATGGCCACGCTAATCAGCGTGGGTTTCAGCATCGGCAGCACAACCCTGAAAAAGGTTTGCACCGGGTTGCAACCGTCAATCATCGCCGCTTCTTCCACCTCAATGGGTACGCCGCGCATAAACCCGGTAAACATAAACACCGCAAGCCCGGCGCCAAAGCCAAGGTACACCAGCACAATGCCAATGGGGTTGCCCAAATGCAGCATGTCGGTGATTTTAGAAAGCGGGTACATGACCATTTGAAACGGGACCACCATCGCAAACAGGCACAGCAGATAAACGCCCTTGGTAAAAGCGTTTGGCACCCGGCTGATGTACCACGCGCACATGGCAGTGCAGATTAAAATGACGGCAACCGACGCCACAGTGATGAACAGGCTATACCCAAACGCGCCAAAAAAGTGGGTCTTGCGCAGGCCCTCGGTGTAGTTTTCCAGCCCGACAAAGGTTTTGGCCGTGGGCAGCGCAAACGGGTCGCGGTTGATGTAAGCCTTTTTCTTGAACGAGTTGATGACCACCGCAAACACCGGGAACAGCCACGCAATGCTGATGAGCGAAAATAAAATGGTGGGCAGAATACTGCGTTTTGCTTTCATTACTGCTGCACCTCTTTTCTGCGGGTAATCAGGTTTTGTGCCACGGCCAGCGCGCCGACCAGCAAGAAGAAGATGACGGCCTTTGCCTGGCCCACGCCGCCCCAGCCGGTGCGGCCGTAAAAGGTGTTGTAAATGTTCAGCGCCAGCATCTCGGTTTGTTTGGACGGTTGCCCGGCGGTCAGCGCGAGGTTCTGGTCGAACAGCTTAAACGAGTTGGTCAAGGTGAGGAAGGTGCAGATGGTAATGGACGGCATCGACATTGGCAGCGTGATGCGAAACAGCGTCTGCCGGCCGGTGGCGCCATCCATGCGCGCGGCCTCGTACAAATCACCGGGGATGGCCTGCAACCCGGCGATATAAATAATCATCATATAACCAATTTGCTGCCAGCACATTAAAATCACCAGCCCCCAAAACCCGTAGGTAGAGCTGTAGGTTAGTGTGCGGCCAAAGTTAGACAGAATTCCGTTGAAAATCAGTTGCCAAATGTAGCCCAAAATAATGCCGCCGATCAGGTTTGGCAAAAAGAACACGGTGCGAAAAAAGTTGGTGCCGCGAAACCCGCGGGTCAACAGCAGGGCCACCGCATAGGCCAGCACGTTGATTAAAATAACGGTGGCAACGGTAAAGGCCGCCGTGAACCACAGCGAGTGCAAAAAGGTCTCGTCGCCCCATATTTTGGCGTAGTTGTCCAGCCCGACCCATTGTGCGTCCAAAATGGTGCCGGTGAACTCGGTGAACGACAGCCACACACCGGTAAAAAATGGCGCAATAAAGCCGATGAAGAAGGCGACCAGGGTTGGCAGCACAAAAATGGGCCAGTATTTTTTGATCGACTTTTGCATAAGCACTCCTTTACTCCGGTGCGGCGGGCCCCCTGCGGCCGTCACCATATAAGTGGCTGCACGATTGCGGGCGTGGCGGTGGGGGCCTGCCATGCCCGGGCAGAACACGGGTGGGCGGCGGGCTTGCCCGCCGCTGCCCCTATGATAAAACAGAGAAACAAAAAAGAAAAGAGAGAAAAACAAAAGACAAAACCGGGCGGGCAAGTGAACTGCCCGCCCGGTCGTACGAGAAGGAAAACAGAAGGTTTAGTTAGTTTTTGGCAGCGGCCATTTCAGTGGCCCAGCCGTCGACAAACGCGGTTTGTACCGCATCCCAGTCGCCGGTGCCCTGTGCGTACTCCAGTAGTGCCGAGCCAACGCCGTTTTTCCACTCTTCCGACGGCATGGTGGTGAAGCACCAGTCGACCGGGGTGAAGCCCTTGGCAACGTACTCGTTTGCAGCACGGATCAGCGGGTTGTCAGGCAGAAACTCGTCGGTAAAGCCTTTGAACGGGCACACAAAGCCCATGTCCTTCAGCGCGGTCTTGCCGGCATCGCTGGTGACACACCAGTTCATGAAGTCCAAAGTAGCCTGGATATCTTCGGGCGAAGCTTTCGAGTTGACACACCAGTAGTTTTCAGAACCGGTGCACAGGCCCTGCTTCTCTTCGCCGGGGGCGCCGATGTAGATGGGCAGCATGCCAATGTCGTCGTCCGCTACGTCGTAGCCCTTAATCTGGTCGTAAGCCCAGGTGCCGTTCTGGTAGAACACGGCGGCGCCGGTTGCAAACTCAGCGGCTGCGTCGTCACCGGTTTTGCTGGACAGCAGTGCCGGCTCGCAGGTGGCATCGGTGATGTACAAATCCCAGATGTTCTTGTAGTTATCAAGGTAGGTGCCCTTAATCGCGTCGGTCGAGGTGATGCCGTCCGCCTTGTACTCATAGTAGATGGGCAGGTTGGCAAGGTGGGTCTTGAAACGCCAGTCAGAAGACGAATCCATGCCGGCAGAGGCGAATGCACCCTCAACACCCAGCTCGGCCTTGCGGGCCTGAATGTCGTCGGCAACCTTTTTCAGGTCGGCAAAGCTCTTAATGTCATCGGCGGTGTAGCCCGCTTTTTGCAGCAGCGCTTTGTTGTAAATGATGCCGTAGGTCTCGATGACATACGCAATGCCGTCGACCTTGTCGCCGTCTTTCACGGTAAAGCTGTCGCTGGTCAGCTGGCTGTACACATCGCTCTTCGACAAATCATAGCAGTAATCCTTCCAGCGGGACAGACCAACAGGGCCGTTCACCTGGAACAGCGTCGGGGCTTCGGTTTTGGCCATTTCGGCAGTCAGGGTAGACTCGTAAGCGCCGGAAGCAGCGGTGACAAC
>JAQVCK010000222.1 GCA_028689835.1 Pygmaiobacter sp.
CCCATTATGCAAAAGCGAATTCAAACCACCGTTGAGTTCGCTTTTTTCATTGGGCTGTCGCCAAGTGGTAAGGCAAAGGACTTTGACTCCTTCATCCGCTGGTTCGAATCCAGCCAGCCCAACCAAAGCGAAATATCTTGATCCGCGCTGCCCGGCCGGGCAGCAAAAAAGGAAGCACCTTATTATAGGGTGCTTCCTTTTTGTTTATTGCGTACAGTTCAGCCCTCCACTTTAGGCAGCGTGGCAAAACTGGCATTCAATTCTTCATCGGTCGGGATCTGGTCGCTCATTTCACCATCATGAAATTTTTCATAAGCCACCATATCAAAATACCCGGTGCCGGTCAACCCAAATACGATGGTTTCCTCCCGCCCGGCTTCTTTGCAGGCCAAGGCCTCATCAATGGCAGTGCAAATGGCGTGGCTACTTTCCGGTGCGGGCAAAATACCTTCAATCTGTGCAAACTGCTGCGCCGCTTCAAAAACGCGGGTCTGTTCTACTGAAACCGCCTCCATCAAACCATCTGCGTACAACTGCGAGAGGATTGAGCTCATGCCGTGGTAGCGCAACCCGCCCGCGTGGTTGGGCGACGGAATAAAGTTGCTGCCCAGCGTGTACATTTTAGCCAGCGGGGTTACCATGCCGGTATCACAAAAATCGTAGGCATATTTGCCGCGCGTAAAGCTGGGGCAGGACGCCGGTTCTACCGCAATAATGCGGTAATCAGCTTCGCCGCGCAGCTTTTGGCCCATAAAGGGGGCAATCAGCCCGCCCAGGTTCGACCCGCCGCCAGCACAGCCGATGATGACGTCCGGGTGAATGTCGTATTTGTCCAGCGCCGCTTTGGTCTCAAGGCCAATAATTGACTGGTGTAGCAACACCTGGTTCAGCACGCTGCCCAGCACATACCGGTACCCTGGGTGGCTGGTTGCCACCTCTACCGCCTCAGAGATAGCACAGCCAAGCGAACCGGTGGTGCCGGGGTGCTCTGCCAATATTTTTTGGCCGACCTGGGTGCTTTGCGACGGGCTGGGGGTGACGTCGGCACCATAGGTGCGCATGACCTCGCGGCGAAACGGTTTTTGCTCGTACGAACATTTGACCATAAACACCTTGCAATCCAGCCCAAAATAGGCACAGGCCATGGAAAGCGCGGTGCCCCACTGGCCGGCACCCGTCTCAGTGGTCACCCCTTTTAAACCCTGCTTTTTGGCGTAGTACGCCTGTGCAACAGCAGAATTCAGCTTGTGGCTGCCGGAGGTATTGTTGCCCTCGAACTTATAGTAGATTTTTGCCGGGGTGCCAAGCGCCTCCTCTAACCGGTAGGCACGTACCAGCGGCGAGGGGCGGTAGGTCTTGTAATACTCGCGGATTTCAGCCGGGATTGGGATCTCGCGATGCTCGTTGTCCAACTCTTGCGCAATCAGTTCATCACAGAATACCGGGCGCAGGTCTTCAAAGGTCATCGGCTTGCCGGTGCCGGGGTTCAGTAGCGGGGCCGGCTTGTGCTGCATGTCAGCCCGCACATTATACCAGCTTGTGGGCAACTCTGTTTCTTCAAGGTAAATTTTGTAGGGAATGTTGTGCTGTTCCATCTTTGCGCTCTCCTTTCAAACTGTCGCCCCGGGAGAGGGCATAACAAAAGCCTTCGTCCACAAGGAGAATTTCACTACTCCTGGGACAAAAGCATTACACTTCTGCGGTACCACCCAAATTGACGCTAACGCGCCCACTCTGCAACGTGCCAACACACGTCTTTCCTTGGTAACGGGGGAAAAGCCCGTCGCAGCATACTGGGGGATGCACCCCGTTCAGCCCGCCCTCTACAGTCCATTCGGCAGGGCTCTCTCTGCTGCACTCACACCACCGGCAACTCTCTGCAAGAGACAGTCTCTGCGTACTCGTCTGTATCATCGGTTTCACCTTTTTAGGTTGCGTTTAGTATACACACACCTTTTTCAAATGTCAACCTTTTTTATTCAACATATGACCTGTTTTGGAAAAGAAGAAGGGTTGCAACCACCGCCTATGTGATGTATATTGATGGTAACAGTTGGGATTTTTTATGTTTTTACCATTATTTCTCCGTTATTTTACTAAAACCAGTTAAAGCAAAAAATGCACTACTTTTCATTTTTTACAACGAAAGCGGTGATGAAATGCGTGTTGTTGAGCCTTTTTTGTACAATATTGGCCTCGCACTGGTTATTCTGTATCTATTAATGGGGTTTGATGATTTTATCTGGGATATTTTCACGCTTCTTTTGCGTACCTCCAATAAAAATCAGCGGCTTGACTTAAATCGGTTAAACAGCGTCCCCCCTAAACTACTTGCGTTGACGGTTGCCGCGTGGCACGAGGATAACGTATTGGGCGACGTCATCGACAACATTATCGCTTCCACCGACTATCTGCGCTCCATGTACCATATTTTTTTAGGGGTCTACCCCAACGATGACGCAACCATTGCCGTTGCACAGGCCCTTGCCGAACGTTACCCCAATGTGCATGTGGTAATCAACGAGTTGCCCGGCCCCACCTCGAAAGCGCAGAACCTCAACTATGTCATTCGCCAGATTAACCAGTTTGAGCAACAGCACGGCTGGCAGTTTGCCTCGTTGACAATTCACGACTCAGAAGATGTGGTGCACCCTTACGAGTTGCTGGCAACCAACTACTTGCTGGAAAGCCATGAGGCATTGCAGTTTCCGGTGTTCCCTTTAATGCGCATGCCCCGTTTTTCGAATTTTTTTAAAACAATCACCACCGGCACCTATGCCGACGAATTTGCCGAAAACCATTTTACGACCATGGTCACCCGGTATATGACCGGTGCATTTGTGCCGTCGGCCGGTACGGGCTTTGCACTTTCGCGTAAAACGCTGCAAAGCTTTGGCGACGCGGATGTTTTGCCTCGCGACAGCCTAACGGAAGATTACCGGTTATCCCTTACCTTATTCCAGCGCGGCATCCGGATGTACTACGTGTTGGAGCAAATCCCGCGTATCAACGAAAAAAACAAGCTGGTATGGGACTACTGGACCGATCCCGGTTGAACAGACAAAGAAATAAAAACCCTGTCGCAGAATAGCTTAAAATTAGGCGGCCTTGCTCCGGATTTCGAACGGAGTAAGACCGTCTTTCATGTTAATGCGCTCGTAATTGTAAAATTGCACATATTCAGATATTGCTTGTTCCACTTCGGTGCGGCAAGAAAAACTCATACGGTACAAGCACTCTGTTTTCAAAGTACCAAAGAAATTCTCCATGGCGGCGTTGTCATAGGGACACCCAGGGCTGGACATGGAGGGGCGAAAATGATATTCTTGGCTTAGGTCAAAGTAT
>JAQVCK010000223.1 GCA_028689835.1 Pygmaiobacter sp.
GGGCATGACGGGCACCGCCGCAGCGGAGTATTTCAGGCAGCGGGGTATTGAACCGGAGTATGCCGACGGCGGTTATGTGGTGCTGATTGCGACACCTATGAACGGGGAGCCGGATTTTGTACGGCTGGAGCAGGCAATTTGTGCTATGTCAAAGCAAAAACCGCTGCCGCGGCAGGCGGCGGTAATTCCGTTGCCGGTTTTATCGGTCCCCCCGCGGGAAGCGGTGCTTTCCCCCAGCGAAACCGTGGAGCTTGCAAAAGCGGTAGGAAGAATCGCGGCGCAGGCCGCCTGTCCCTGCCCGCCCGGGGTTCCGGTAGTAATGCCGGGTGAGGTAATTACCCAAAATGCCGCAGAGTTTTTAACTGGGTATGGTATTTTTGCAATAAAAGTGTTAAAATAAAACCAGAATATTATTTACATAAAGTAATTTATTTGATAGGAGGATTTTTTATGAAACTGGTATTGGCAATCGTGAGCAATGACGACAGCGCAATGGTTTCCACCGCACTGACCAAAGAAGGGTTTCATGTTACCAAACTGGCTACCACCGGCGGCTTTTTAATGGCGGGCAACACCACTTTTTTAACCGGTACGGATGATGATAAGGTGGATAAGGTAATCGAAATTATTGCCGCCCAAAGCAGCAAGCGCACCCAGATTGTGCCCAGCACCACGACGGTGGACGTTGGAATGTATTCCTCCTTCCCGGTAGAAGTTACCGTAGGCGGCTCCACGATTTTTGTATTGAATGTGGAGCGGTACGAAAAGGTTTAAGGGACATCATGCGGTTTGATGGGTTTACAGGCAATACCCGCTTACAGCGGCGGCTGTGCGATATAGAGGAAAACGGGCGTATGCCCCATGCGTTTATTTTTGAGGGTGCGGATGAAAAAGCAAGGCACGCGCTGGCTTTGCTGCTGGCGCAGTGGGCCGTTTGCACTGCGCCGGGCGACAAGCCATGCGGTGTATGCGCCGCTTGTGTAAAGGCAAAAAAGGCAGGCCACCCCGATGTTTTTTCCGCGCAGGGAGGCGCCGGTTCGCGTTCCTTCCATGTTGATGTCATCCGTACGATCCGCGAGGATGCATATATTCTGCCCAACGAGGCACAGCGCAAGGTGTACCTTTTAGAAGGGGCGGACACCATGACGGAACAGGCGCAAAACGCTTTGCTTAAAATTCTGGAAGAGCCGCCCGCGTACGTGCTGTTTATTTTAACCTGTGTTTCTTCGGCGGGGCTGCTGCCCACCGTGCGCTCACGCGCCCAGATTTTTACGTTAGAGCCGTCGGCTTTGCCCGAAGCCGACACAGCGCAAAAGCAGGTTGAAGAACTGACCGGGTTGTTGGCCGCGGCGGTTGCCGCGCCGCATGAATACGAACTGCTTGCAGTAAGCGGAAAGCTGATTAAAGATAAAGACCGGCTGCGTGCGGTGCTGCAAAGGCTGGCACTGGTGTTTAGGGACGCCTGTGTTTGCAGCGCGGGGAGCGGCGGGGAAACGACCGGGCAGGTAAAGCAGCTGTGCGAACGGTTTACAGCCGGCAGACTGCTTAGCATGCTGGAAGCAACACAGCAGGCACAGCGCATGCTGGAGCAAAACGCCAACCAAACCCTGCTTGTAACCTGGCTGTGCGCAAAATTGAGGATGAAATAGATTATAAATTCAGATTGAATTTTTAGGAGGATAGAATGGCGGAAGTAATCGGAGTGCGGTTTAAGGATGTGGGCAAGGTTTATTATTTTGACCCGGATCATACCGTTTTAAAAAAAGGCGATATGGTGATTGTGGAAACGGCACGCGGCATTGAATGCGGTGAGGTTGCCATGGAAAACCGTGAGATTGAAGATGAGGGTATTGTATATCCGCTGAAAAAGATGATACGCAAAGCGACCGAAGCCGATTTGAAAAAGGTAGAAGAAAACCGGCAAAAGGAAAAAAGCGCTTTTGATATTTGCATGAAGAAAATCAGCGAGCATAAGCTGGATATGAAGCTGGTCGAGGTGGAATACACCTTTGATAATAATAAAATATTGTTTTACTTTACCGCTGACGGCAGAGTGGATTTCAGGGAGCTGGTCAAGGATTTGGCCTCCGTATTCCGTACCCGCATTGAGCTGCGGCAAATCGGGGTGCGTGACGAGGCAAAGATGCTGGGCGGGCTGGGTATTTGCGGCAAACCGTTCTGCTGTTCTACTTTTTTGGGCGAGTTCCAGCCGGTATCCATTAAGATGGCAAAAGAGCAGGGGCTGTCGCTGAATCCGACTAAGATTTCGGGTACCTGCGGCAGGCTGATGTGCTGTTTAAAATATGAACAGGTGGCTTACACCGATTTGCTTAAAACCACTCCCAAGGTAGGCGCTATTGTAAGTACGCCGGAGGGCAAGGGCGTGGTGGTTGACCAAAATCTTCTTACCGGCGTGCTTAAGGTGCGCATGGACCGCGCTCCCGAGGCGGCACCCATGACATTCCAGGTAAAGCAGGTAAAGCTGCTTAAGGATGCCCAGATACGCTTGGCAAAGGAAGAAATTGAAAAACTGAAGGATTTGGAAGATAAATAACCTCTCTGCCGGGCGAAGTGCGCAAATAAGTCCGGGATAATCTCTTTTTCTTTAAATTGCATGTAAATATTACATTTTGCGAAAAAGCAGTTGCAATTTTTAAATTGCATGATAAAATAAAGGAGAAAAATAAAAGGAGGTGTTACTTCCATGGCATACTTAATTTCGGATGAATGTATTTCTTGCGGCGCGTGCGAGGCAGAGTGCCCGGTAAGCGCTATTTCTGAAGGTGACGGCAAATATGTTATCGATGCGGCTACTTGCACAGAGTGCGGTTCCTGCGCGTCTGTTTGCCCCGTAGGCGCTCCTGCACAGGAGTAATCATTCACAAAATGAGATCGAAGGCGGAGCGTTTTTGCGCCCCGCCTTTTCTCTATCACATATTGCTGGGACAAGCCCTATTGGAGATTGCTTATGTTATTACCGGGAGAACATTTTGAGCCGCTTGGCGGCGGGATTTCTGTCATTGTTTCGCAATACCACCGGTTTGGGACAGACACGGTTTTGCTGGCGGATTTTGCAAGCCCGCGCAAAACAGAACGCGCGGCGGAGCTTGGTGCCGGCTGCGGGGCGATTTTCCTTTTGTGGTGCAGGGAGCAGGCGCCCGCCCACTGTACCGCGGTGGAGCTGCAGGCGGATGCCTGCGACATGGCGCGCCGTTCCGTGGAGTACAATCATTTGCAGGACCGGGTTTCGGTGCTGCATGCCGACCTGCGCCGTTTAAAGGGGGTGCTGCCCGCCGCCGCGTTTGACCTGGTGGTGTGCAACCCGCCGTATAAAAAG
>JAQVCK010000224.1 GCA_028689835.1 Pygmaiobacter sp.
TTCGCTGACGGGGTGGCGACTGCTGAGTCTATTGGGTATTCCCGCCCTGGTATGCATTCCCCTTGTGCGCACAGGGCGTGCCCTGGCGGTGCGCGTGCTTTTGGCCCGCGCCGAAGAAAGCATGCCCGGCTTCACGGCGCAGCCTGATTAAAGACGCATCTTCCATTCCATCGGATAGAACCGGTACAAGACTGGCCTGCGCCTTTAAGCCGGCTTTGATTGGATGTCTTGCGCCCCGGGCCGCTTTTTAGGGGTCATACCATTCCC
The DNA here is from genome assembly GCA_028689835.1 of Pygmaiobacter sp. Classification (GTDB taxonomy): domain Bacteria; phylum Bacillota; class Clostridia; order Oscillospirales; family Ruminococcaceae; genus Pygmaiobacter. Next base: position 268 of record JAQVCK010000224.1, read on the forward strand.
ATATTTTGACCAATAAAGCATCAATATTTTTCAACTTTATGTTGCAAATGTTGAATGCTTTATGTAAAATGAATATGTAATGGTGAGTTGAACTGTACTTCTTGACAATGAGAGGGGATCGAAATGTCGAACCGACTTTTTCAGGGTGTCATCCATCAAATGCAGGAATCCATCGATCGGGTCATAGGGGTCGTCAACGATAATGCGCAGGTTATTGCCTGCTCGGATTTGACAAAGCTTGATACTTCCAGGGAGTATCTTGCCTTGGATTTTGCCGAAACCAATGCCTTTGTGCGCGACGGTTTTACCTACCGCCCCTTTGGAAACGGCCAAAGGCTGGAGTATGCCGTTTTCGTGGAAGGCACCGACGAAATGGCAGCCCGTTACGCCGGCATTCTGGCCATCGCGGTGGGGGGCATCAAGCAGTATTACGACGAAAAATACGACAGGGGCAATTTTATTAAAAACGTCATTCTCGATAACATCTTGCCGGGCGACGTTTACATCAAGGCGCGGGAGCTTCACTTCGGGGCCGATATTTCACGCGTTGTATTTTTGGTGCGTATTGTTTCGGCTTCGGGCGTTTCGGCCTATGAGATCATTCAGAACCTCTTTCCCGACCGCCAGAAGGACTTTGTGTTCTCCATTTCTGAAAACGACATTGTGCTTGTCAAAGAAATACGTCCGGGCATTGAACCGCGTGATTTGGAAAAACTTGCCCGTTCGATTGTTGACACCCTGTCCGCAGAATTTTACACCCGCGTGGTGGTAGGCATCGGCACGGTGGTAACGGGCATCAAGGAACTGGCCCGTTCCTTTAAGGAAGCGCAGGTATCCCTGGAAGTGGGCAAGGTGTTTGACAACGAGCGCCCCATCATCCGCTACGACAACCTGGGCATTGCGAGGCTGATTTACCAGCTGCCCACCACCCTGTGCGATATGTTCTTGCGCGAAGTGTTCATCAAGGGTTCCATCGACAGCCTGGACAAGGAAACCCTGTTTACCATTCAGAAATTTTTTGAAAACAACCTCAACGTTTCCGAAACCTCCCGCAAGCTGTTTGTACACCGCAACACCCTGGTGTACCGGCTGGAAAAAATTAAAAAAATCACCGGGTTGGACCTGCGCGAATTCGACCACGCCATTGTCTTTAAAGTGGCCTTGATGGTTAAAAAGTATTTGACGGCCAACCCCGTAAAGTATTAACGCATCCGACAGATAAAGGAGCGCCATGGTACATTTTGAGCATGTTAAAAAAAATTACGCCGACGGGCTTTGCGCCCTTGAAGACGTAAACCTTCATGTCGACAAGGGGGAGTTTGTGTTCATTGTCGGCGCTTCCGGCGCCGGAAAAAGCACCCTGTTAAAACTTATTTTACGCGAGGAGCTGCCCACTGCGGGAACGGTGCGCGTAAACAATGTGGATGTCGCGCGGCTTCGGCGGCGCGAAATTCCTTTTTTCAGGCGCAGCATCGGGGTGGTTTTTCAGGATTTTCGTCTGATCCCCCACATGACGGTTTATGAAAATGTGGCGTTCGCCCTGCGTGTTACCAATGCCCCCGTACGCGAAATCAGAAAAAGGGTTCCGTTCTTTTTGAATTTGGTGGGACTGGCCGATAAGGCCAGACAAATGCCCGAACATTTATCGGGCGGAGAACAGCAGAGGGTGTCGCTGGCAAGGGCGCTGGTCAACACCCCTTCATTATTGATTGCCGATGAACCGACGGGCAACATCGATCCGGCCATGAGCTGCGACATCGTAGATTTGCTCGGCGAGATTAACCGCTGCGGCACCACCGTGCTGATGGTGACCCATCAGATTCCGCTGGTGCAGCGGTTTGGCCACCGGACCGTGGCCATTTCCCAGGGGCGCGTTGTTCACGACGGCAGGATCGGAGGCGGCAGTGCGCGCAAGCAGTCTTAGCTACCTGCTGCGTGAAGGCATGCGCAGCATTTTTAAAAACCGCATGATTTCCCTGGCGGCCATCGGCGTGCTGGTGGCCTGCCTTCTTTTGGTCGGGGCATCACATTTGCTCACACAGAATGTCAACAGCCTCGTCGGCTATCTTGAAAGCCAAAACGAAGTGATGGTGTTTTTGGATGACGCCGCAAAGGGCGAAGACCTGACCTACGTTGATACCAAGCTGCGTGCGCTGGACAACATCGCATCGGTAACGTTCATCAGCCGCGAAGAAGGCCTTAAAACGTGGATGGAGCAGCTTGGCGATGACGGAACCCTGCTGGAATGGCTGGTGGAGGATAACCCGCTGCAAAATTCTTACCGCGTGGTGCTGCGCGATCTTTCGCGCATGGAGGAAACCCTTTCCCAGATTCGCAACATCGCGGGGGTGGAAACAATCAGCGCTTCGCGCGAGATGGCCCAGGCCGTTACAAGCCTGAAAGACGGCATTGCGCGCGCGGGCTTTGCCGTGGTGGTAATTTTGGCGGGGGTGTCGCTGGTAATTGTCGCCAATACCATCCGCTTGACCGTTTACAGCCGCCGCAAGGAAATCGGCATCATGAAATATGTGGGTGCGACCGATACCTTTATCCGGCTCCCCTTTATCGCAGAAGGAATTTTGCTGGGTGTTATTTCGGCGACGATTGCCTTTTTGCTCTTATGGGCAGGCTATACCGGTTTTGTGCGCTGGGTACAGGAGGGCAGCTTCGCATGGGCGGGTATCTTGCAGTCACACATTGTTCCCTTTTCTTCGGTGGCCTCCCGCCTTTACCTGTACTTTTTGGCAGGCGGGGTCGGCATCGGCACCCTGGGAAGCATGATTTTTACCGGAAAATATTTAAAGGTGTGAACGCCTGCAGACGTGTGCAGTATTTGCCGCGCTGTTTGACACAGGGTATGCGGGAGGTGGGTTTTCATGAGATTGAACAAAGGCCGGTTGTGTTTGGCGATGGCCGTCATGGTTTTATTTTTAAGCCTTTCGGGCCCGGCCTATGCCGTAACGCCCGACTACCGCAGCGCACTGGATGCACTTTCGTCCAAGTATACCCAACTTGAAAAGGAACAAAAGGCCATTCAAAAGGAAATTGACAAGGCCAAA
>JAQVCK010000225.1 GCA_028689835.1 Pygmaiobacter sp.
TTTTTGCAGTAAACGGCCAGCCCCCGCTGCGGCCAGTGCCATTTCGGCAGCATCCACAAGGGCAACGCCCAAAACAGCCGCCAAAGCAACGGCAGTGCCATACCGGGCGGCGCTGCTAAAGACAAACAGGCATACCGGGCCTACCGCAAGCTGCAACAACAGGCCAAAGCGCAAGCCTTTCCAGTAAATCATCAAACTCCTCCTTTTTACAGCGCACCTCTGCTTACACGTTAAATTCTTCTTTCAAAGTAGAAAGGCAAATGATTGTATTGCTGGAACGCACTCCGCTGAGCACTTTCAGCTGCTTCATTAAAAAATCTTCCAGCTCATCTGTGTCGGCAGCGACGACTTTTAGCAGATAATCCGCCTGCCCGGCAATATGGTGGCATTCCAGAACAAGCGGGTTTTGCACGATTTTTTTGCGAAACGGCAGTACTTGTGCGGTTTGCTCCAGGGTCACAAATACAAAGGCAGTCAGCTTGTGGCCGGTGGCAGCCCGGTTTAGCTTAATGCTGTACTGTTCTATCACACCGGTTTGTTCCAGCTTGCGCAGCCGCTCGGTAACGGCCGGCACCGACAGGTGCGCAAGGCGCGAAAGCTCTGAAGCGCTGGCCCGGCTGTTTTGTTTCAGTGTCGCCAAAAGTAAGTGGTCGGTCTTATCCATGGAAAACCCTCCTTTTCAATGAATTATAGCAAATATACTTAAAAATTACAGTAAAAAATAATAAAGTCAATAATTTTTAAAGTAATATATAAAAATTAATAAAAAAATTAGGTTTTAAAAACCGTAAAACCGGCGCAACTTAAAAAAGAAAGGTGTTGCTGTTTACCCGCCTTTCGGTGATTTGTGGTGCCCACGTGGCTTTGAATCCGTAGTGTGGGGCTTTCCCTTTTGGGGGGATTGTGGTATAATAATTCAGTATAGTATACGTGGATGGTATGAAAATAATATAGGCGGTGTCAGATGGGCAGTGAATTGGAAAAAAGGTTTTGTTCCCTGCGTCAGCGGGTAATTGAGCAAAGTTTTGGCAAGCTCAACCCGGTGCAGAAGGACGCGGTTTTTACGGTGGATGGCCCCTTGTTGATCCTGGCAGGTGCAGGCAGCGGTAAGACCACAGTGTTGGTCAACCGCATTGCCAACCTGGTGCGGTTTGGCACGGCGCACGACAGTGATCGTGTGTTTGGTACCGTAACGCAAAAAGAAATAGAAGAATTGCAGGCCCTGCTGGAAGACGGTGGACGGCCTAATAAAGAACTGCTGCCATTGTTGGCGGTGGGCGCTGTGCGGCCGTGGCAAATCCTTGCAATCACCTTTACCAACAAGGCTGCAGGGGAACTGCGTACGCGGCTTGAAACAATGCTGGGGGCCGCCGATGCGGGCGAAATTACGGCAAGTACGTTCCACTCTGCCTGTGTGCGCATCTTGCGGCGGGATGCCGAGCGACTGGGGTACCCCAAAAGCTTTACTATTTATGACAGTGACGATTCTCTGCGGGCAATGAAAGAAGTCTATAAGCAGTATAATATCGATGATAAATTTTTGCCGCAAAAAGCGGCGCTTTCGGCCATTGGCCGCCTGAAAGATCAAATGGTGGGCCCGTCACAGGCTGTAGCGGCGGCGGGCAGTGACCACCGTGCTCAATTGGTCGCCACGGCATACGAGGGGTATGCAAAGCGCCTTGCCTCTGCCGGTGCAATGGATTTTGATGACCTGATTTACCAGACAGTGCTTCTTTTGCAAGACCACAAGGATGTGCTGGAATATTACCGTAATCGCTGGCGCTATATTTTGGTAGACGAATATCAGGACACCAGTATCGCGCAGTTTCAGCTTGTCAGTTTGCTTGCTGCCGGGCATAACAATATCTGCGTCGTTGGCGATGATGACCAGAGTATCTACCGGTTTCGCGGGGCGACGATCGAAAACATCCTCAGCTTTGAAAAAAGTTTCCCCGGTGCTAAAGTGGTGCGTCTAGAGCAGAATTACCGCTCGACCTCCAGTATTTTGGACGCCGCAAACCGCGTGATTAAAAACAATGTTGGGCGCAAGGGCAAAACGTTGTGGACAGCCAACGGCGATGGCGACGAAGTGCAGCTTTACCGCGCTGAAAACGAGCAGGATGAAGCGGCACATATCGCCTCTATTATTGGGGAAAACCTCAAAGCAGGGGCAAATTTGCGTGACCACGCAGTGCTTTACCGCATGAACGCGCAGTCGAACCCGGTTGAAATGTATTTTGCACGCGCCGGTATCCCCTACAAAATTGTGGGTGGCAGGCGCTTTTTTGACCGCAAAGAGGTCAAGGATATTCTGTCGTATCTGTCGGTCATTGCAAACCCGCGCGACGATTTACGGCTGCGCCGCATTATCAACGAACCCGCGCGCAAAATTGGCGCGGCAACCTTGGACGCTGCGGCCTCGATTGCCGAGGGGCTTGGCTGTGGCCTGCTGGATGTTGTTGCCAATGCGCAGGATTACCCTGCGCTGGCCCGCGCGCTGACACCACTGAAAGCGTCTTACTCCATTTATGAAGAGTTGGCACAGGCCGCGACAGAGAGTATGCTGGATGAGCTGGTCTCTACAGTGATTGACCGCAGCGGGTACCGCCAGATGCTGGAGGCGCAGGGCGAAGAGGGCCGCACCCGGCTGGAGAACCTGGGCGAGCTGGTTTCCTCGGTGAAGACGTATACAGAAGAAAAGGGCGAAGAGGCCACGTTAGAGGGCTACCTGGAAGAGGTCGCGTTGATTTCAGACCTTGATGGGCTGGATGAGGACGCAGACAAGGTGGTCATGATGACCATGCACTCTGCCAAAGGGCTGGAATTTAATTACGTGTTTTTGATTGGCATGGAAGAAGGGGTATTCCCCGGCGAAATGAGCCGCTACTCGGAAGATGACCTTGAAGAGGAGCGCCGCCTTTGCTATGTGGGTATTACCCGTGCCAAGAAAAGGCTGTACCTTTCGTGCGCACACACCCGTATGATCTTTGGGCAGACGCGCCGCAACCCGCAGTCTCGCTTTTTGGAAGAAATCGGCGAAGAGGCGATGCGTGTGGAAGAGAGCCCGACTTTGGGATATGCCACCCATCGGCCACCGGCAAGCGAAATCCGTGCCAGAAAAACCACAAAAGAAGCACAGTCGTTCCGTAGCTTTATCAGCCGCAGCACCCTTGGGGGGGATGATACTCCCCAGCGCACGGGGGCATCCGTTGCTGCCGGGGCTAGCAGCGCCCCAAAACCCAAAAGCACAAAAGCGGCGTTTGTCGCCGGGGACGGTGTAGAGCATAAGGTGTTTGGCCGCGGCACGGGGCTGAAAGTTACTGCAA
>JAQVCK010000045.1 GCA_028689835.1 Pygmaiobacter sp.
AACAGGGCGGCAAACAAAACACCGAACCGCAGCGCCCCTTCGGCCGAAAGGCCCAGCAGCACCACGCTTTCTTTTAGGTGGTTGAGGGTGGGCACAAAGCCGGTGAACAGATGGGTCACAATGTACCAGGCGGTGGTAAGGCTTGGCGCGCTGAAAAAAATCCACCCAAAGCACACCAGCGCAAAGGTGCACAGCGTTTGCCAAATGCGCGCGGGCAGGCTGTCAATGCCGATGTGCAGCCTTTTGTACAGGCCTTGGCGCAGCCCCCGTGTGGCGGTGCCCACCACCAGATACGCCCCGTGCAGGGCACCCCACACCAGCATGTTCACGCTGGCACCGTGCCACAGCCCGCTGAGCATAAAAGTGATAAATAGGTTAAAATAATGGCGCGGGCGGCTGACGCGGCTGCCCCCGAGGGGGATATACAAATATTCCACCAGCCAGCTGGACAGCGAGATATGCCAGCGCCGCCAAAACTCGCGCACACTGCGCGACAGGTACGGCGCGCGGAAATTTTCGGCAAGCTCTAGCCCCAGCAGGCCGCCAAACCCACGGGCAAGGTCGGTATAGCCCGAAAAGTCGGCGTAAATCTGCACGGCATAAAACACGGCGTTTAAGATAAGGCTTAGGCCGTACAGCCGGGTGGGGTCGGCAAACACCTGCGCGGTGTAATAGGCCAGCGCGTCGGCCAGCACAATTTTTTTAAACAGCCCCAGCAAAATCAGCTGGGCGGCCCCCACCGCTTTTGTGGTGTCAAACGCCGGGCGCGGGGCCAGCAGTTGGGGTGCCAGTGTGCGCGGGCGGGTCAGCGGGCCGGCCGTAATCTGCAAAAACAGCGAAAGCGTCACCGCGCAGACCAAAAAGTTTTTTTGTGGCGCGGCCTTGCCGCGGTAGATGTCGACAAGATAGCTGATCATTTGAAACGTATAGTAGCTGATGCCCACCGGTTGTACCCACGAAAGGCGAAATGCCGGCAAGCTGCCGCCCAACAGAGTGGCCAATGCCCCGGCCCCCTGCCAAAACAGTGCAAGGTATTTAAAGGCAAGTAGTGGCAGCAGTGCCAGCGTAACGGCCAGCGCCAGCCGCGCGCGGGTGCGCTTTTGCGCAACCCAAAAGCCGCCCAACCAACACAGCAGCATGCACCCCAGCAACAGCGCCGTAGTGCCAATGCCAAACAGCGCGTAAAACCCAATACTGGCGCAAAACAGCAGCGGTACCCGCCAATGGGGTGCCGCCAGCCAATACAAGATGAAAATCACCGCAAAAAAGCCGAAAAACGCAAAGGAGTTAAGCTGCAACGCGGCGCCCCCTTTTCTTTAAAATAACGAAACCATTATACCCGAAAACCATGCACGGTTACAAGGAACCCCCGCAGATTCCCCCGGTTTTCACAAAAAAGCCGCCGGTTGCGGGCCCGGCAGCCATGGGCAGGTAGCACAGGCAGCACCCGGCACCCCCGGCAGCTTTGCGCAGCCTTGCGGCGGGGCAAGGTTGCGCGGCGCTATCGGCCCCATACAGCTAACGCGCTACACCCCGGTAAATCTCCACACCGGGCCGGGTTTTGTGGCCTGCCGTTCCCTGCCCGGCAGTTTTAGTGCCCCCATTCACCCGCAGGTTGCCCCGGCACAACGGTACGGTGCTAGCTGGGCGATTTTACCAATTGTGGGAATCTATCCCTATTTCGTTAGTAGGTTTGCACAATTTGAGCAAACGTTTACCCATCAAACCGATGAAATTACCGGCAGGTTGTTGACTTTTAATTGGGCTGAACGTATAGTTGAGGCGAAATGGGAAATCGATTTCCCGGTTCCCGCTTTTCAGACATCGGTACCGGATCAACAAAAATTTCAGGAGGAAAAAGCTATGAAAAAAGGAAAAGTTTTAATTGCCGCTCTGCTGACCCTTGCGCTCAGCCTGAGCATGGTCGCCTGTGGCGGCAGCACCTCGTCGTCTGCTGTGGCCAGCAGCGCAGCCTCTACCTCTACCCCGGTCGCCACCGTAGGCCCTGCGGACGGTGAAGCAGAATATGCGGTTATTTTGAAGGTGCTTTCCAGCCAGTTCTGGCAGACAATGCGTGACGGCATTGAAGCCAAAGCACAAGAGATGGGCATCAAGGTCGACATTTATGCATCCAACACCGAGGACGACGTGGAGGGCCAGGTGACATTGCTGGAAAACGCCATCTCGAAGGGCTATAAAGCCATTGGTGTTGCCCCCATTTCGGACGTGAACCTGAACAACGCCATCGCCGATGCCGTTAGCAAGGGCATCAAAATCGTGGACATCGACGAAAAGATCAACATGGACGCACTGGCCCAGTTGGGCGGCGCTGTTTACGCTTACGTTGCCACCGATAACGTGGCCGTGGGCAAATTGGGTGCCGAATACCTGATCAAAGAGATTGGCGGCGCGGGCGAAGTTGCCATCGTAGAGGGCAAAGCCGGTGCCATTTCGGGCGAAAACCGCCGCGACGGTGCCAAAGCCGCATTTGAAGACGCAGGCCTAACCATTGTGGAAAGCCAGCCGGCCGACTGGGACCGCACCAAGGCCTATGACGTAGCAACCAACTACATCACCGCACACCCCGACCTCAAGGCAATCTACTGCTGCAACGACACCATGGCCATGGGCGTGCAGGAGGCAGTCGAAGCTTCCGGCAAGGACATTAAAGTGTGCGGCACCGACGGCAACGACGACGCCATTCAGTCGGTAGCCGATGGCAAGCTGGCCGCCACCGTTGCACAGGACCCCGCCGCCGTGGGCGCGAAGGGCCTTGAGCTGATGGTGGAAGCGGTAGAAAAAGACGCAGCGATGACCCCGGGCGCAGAAGTACCCGTTTACGGCATCGATGCAGTGCTAATCACCGCGGACAACGCATCCACCTACATTAAAAAATAAGCGCATCACAGTGCACAGCGGGGCCCGGCCGGTTGGTGGGGCCCCGTGGCAGGCACTGTGAGCGGCAGGCACTGCGCAAGGTGCGGGGTGCCTGCCCAGCTGACAGCGTCTGAGTGCCCGGGCGGGTTTGCCGGGCAGTGGGGGCACACAGTCAGGAAAGGAGCGTATCGATTTGAAACCCATCATTGAGATGCGAAACATCACCAAATACTTCCCCGGGGCCATTGCCCTCGACAACATCCATTTTGATGTGCAGCCCGGCGAAGTACATGTACTGCTGGGCGAAAACGGCGCGGGCAAATCCACGCTGATGAAGGTGCTCAGTGGGGCATATACACCCGATGGGGGTGTGATTGCCATCGACGGTTATGGCGAATACGCCAAGCTGTCGCCCCATCTTTCTGCCGAATGCGGCATCAGCATTATTTACCAAGAGCTGAGCGTCGTCAACTGGCTAAACATCCGCGAAAACATTTTTATGGGCCATTTGAAGACCAAAAAGGCCGGGCCGCTGACACTGGTGGACACGGCGGGCATGAACGCCGAAACGGCGGACCTGTTGCAGCGGGTGAACCTTGGCCACCGGCAGCCGGGCACCGAAGTGGGGGCCCTGAGCATCAGCGAAAAGCAGATGGTCGAAATCGCAAAGGCCATTGCGTTCAACGCGCGGATTATTGTGATGGACGAACCCACCTCGTCGCTGACCGAAGACGAAGTGCAGCGGTTGTTTGCCATCATCCGCCAGTTAAAGGCACAGGGCAAGGGCATTGTGTTTATCTCGCACAAGCTGTCGGAGATTGCGGAGATCGGCGACCGCATCACCATTTTAAAAGACGGCGGGTATGTGGGCACCTACAATGTGCCGGACCTCACGACCGACGACATGGTGCGGCTGATGGTAGGGCGCGAAATCAAGGGCACTTACCAGCACCCCGCCGCAGAGCAATACCAGTTTGGCGACGTGCTGTTTGAATGCAACCACCTCACGCGGCGCGACGGCAAGGCAAAGGACGTTTCGTTTGCACTGCGGCGCGGCGAAATTTTGGGCTTTTCGGGTCTGGTGGGGGCCGGGCGCAGCGAAACAATGTGCGCCATTTATGGCGCGGCGCCCAAAGCAGAGGGCGAACTGTTGCTGGAGGGTAAGCCATTGCACATCAAAAGCCCATACGACGCGTTGCAACAGGGCATTGGCCTTGTGACCGAGAACCGGCGTGAGACCGGCTTCTTCCCGAATTTCAGCAACCGGCGCAATATTGCAATCGCGTACCAACTGAAAAAGTCGTCGTTCGGCGGCCTTGGCGGCATAACGAACGACGCGAAAGAAAAAGAGCTGGCCGAATTGCAGCGCGACGAGTTGCAGATTAAATGCACGTCGCTCGAGCAGCTGACCTCTCAGCTTTCGGGCGGTAACCAGCAAAAAGTGATTTTAGGTAAATGGATGGCCGCGGGTGTCAAACTGCTGATTTTTGACGAGCCGACCAAAGGCATCGACGTGGGCACGAAAAGTGAAATTTATAAATTGATGCGCAGCCTTGCCGATAACGGCATTGGTGTAATCGTAGTATCCAGCGAAATGCCGGAATTGCTGGGCCTGTGCGACCGCATTGCGGTCATGGCGGGCGGGCGCATCACCGCAACGTACGACATTGGCGAAGCAACAGAAGAAAAGCTTGCAAAAGCCGCCACCGGCGAAACTGCATGAAACGGGAGGAACGCAAGTTGACAACGAAACAAACGAAAAAATTCTCCTTCGGCGAATATTGGGACAGGTACAGCACGATCACGATCCTAGCGCTGATGGTGGCTGTGTTCGGGGTGTTGCGCCCGACCAGCTTTTTGACCGGCGGCAACCTGGTCAAGGTGATGGAGCAGAGCTCCATTACCATTTTACTGGGCCTTGGCGAGTTCTTTGCCATTCTGCTGGGCGGCATCGACCTCAGCGTCAGCTCTATCATGGCGCTGTCCGGCGCGCTGACCGCACAGCTGATGGTCAATATGGGGTTGCACCCCGTGGTGGCGGTGCTGCTGGGCATTGTGGTGTTCGGCGCGCTCATCGGCATGGTCAACGGTGTGCTGGTCACCGCCACCGGGTTGCCCCCATTCATCATCACACTCGGCACGCAGGCTATTCTGCGCAGCCTTGTGTACATCGTCACCGACGCACGTGCCGTGTCCGGCCTGCCTGCGGCGTTTTCTAAAACCGTGGGCGGCAAGCTGGGCGGCATTGTGCCGGTGCCCATTGTGGTGGCACTCATCACCGCGATTATTTTGACCTTTTTTACCGCAAAAAGCCAAAGTGGGCGCAACCTGTACGCATTGGGCGGCAACTCGCAGTCAGCGTGGTACGCGGGCATCGCGGTCAAAAAACACACCATCCTCGCCTTTGCCATTTCGGGCGTGTGTGCGTCGCTTGCCGGCATGGTTAACATCGCCCGGCTGGCCGCGGCAGAGCCCAACGCCGGCACCGGCTACGAGACCTATGCCATTGAGGCCGTCATCATCGGCGGCGCGTCGTTCTTCGGCGGCATCGGCAAAATCCCCAAGGTCGTCATTGGCGGCCTGATCATCGGCGTCATCAACAACGGGCTGAACATGGTCGGCGTGTCCAGCTACTACCAGCAGCTCGCAATGGGCTGCCTGCTGATCCTCGCCGTCACGCTGGACCGTTTCTTCGGCGCAAGCCGTAAAAACGGCTGATGCGCCCCGCCCGGGCACTGCCCGGCGGCAACTACCAAGCAAAGGAGACACACCATGAAACCTGAATTTTGCGTCAGCCTGATGTGTATGGACTTTTTAAAAATTCGCGAGCAAATCGAGGTGCTGGACCGCAATATGGACGGGTACCACATCGACATTATGGACGGGCACTACTGCAAAAATATCACGCTGAGCCCCGATTTTATGAAAGCCTGCGCGCAGGTGGCAAAAAAGCCGATGGACGTACATCTGATGACCACCGACCCCGGTGACTGGCTGGATGCCTGTGCCGCGGCGGGGGCCAAAACCATCAGCCCGCACGCCGAAACAATCAACACTGATTGTTTTCGCACCCTGAACCGCATCAAAGAGCTGGGCTGCGAAGTGGGGGTGACGTTAAACCCCGCCACCCCGCTGTCTTACTGCGCGCATTACCTGAACCGCATCGACCTGTTGACCCTGATGACGGTGGACGTCGGCTTTGCCGGGCAACCCTTTATTGAGGAGATGCTTGCAAAGATTGCCGAGGCCAAGCGCCTGCGGGAGGAAAACGGCTGGCACTACAAAATTATGATTGACGGTTCCTGCAATAAAAAAACCTTCAAACGCCTGTACGAGGCGGGGGCGGATGTCTTTGTGCTCGGCTCCTCCGGGCTGTTTAGCCTGGACAGCGACCTGCAAACGGCCTGCGATCAAATGAAAGCGCAGTTTGAGGAAGAAACCGGCGTCAAACTGTGAGGGGGAACGAGCCATGACACAACAACACGGCCCGGTACTGGGGGTCGATATCGGCGGCACAAACATGCGCTTTGGCCTGGTGGACGAAGCCGCCCGGCTGACCGGTTTTGAACAGCTGAGCACGCGGGAGGTGTTTGCCCCCGGCAGCGACCCGGCGGCAAAGCTGGCCGAGGCCATCCGGGGCTATTGCGCCCGGCAGGCGGGCGGCAAGCTGCCGCTGGCGGTCTCCATTGGGTTTCCGTCCACCATCAACCGCGCGCGCACCGTGGTGGTGCAAACGCCAAATATCCCCACAGTCCCGGACCATTTCGAAGTCGTAGAAGCATTGCAGGCGGCGCTGGGGGTGCGGGTGTTTATCAACCGCGACGTCAACAACCTGCTGCTGTTTGACCTTGATGACCTTGGTGTCACCGCGCGCGGGTGCGTGGCGGGCATCTATTTTGGCACCGGCATCGGCAATGCCATTATGGTGGACGGCAAGATTTTGCTGGGCCGCAACGGTGTCGCGGCCGAGCTGGGGCACCTGCCGGTGTACGGCAACCAGCGGGTGTGCATGTGCGGCAATGTCAGCTGCCTTGAAACGGTGGTGTCCGGCATTGCGCTGGAGCGGTTGCAGGCAGAAACCTACCCCAAAACGCCCATCCGCCAAATTTTTGCACGGCATGCGGGGGAGGCACCACTGCGCGAGTTTGTAGACGGCATGGCCCAAACGGTGGCAGCCGAGGTGAACCTGCTGGACCCCGACTGCATTATTTTGGGCGGCGGGTTGCTGCAAATGCCGGGCTTCCCGCACCAGCAATTGCAAGAGGGTATTCACCGGTTTGCCCGCAAGCCTTGGCCGGAGGGCAATTTAGATGTGCGTACCTCACGCCCGGACCAGCAAAACGGCCCGGTGGGTGCGGCCCTTTATGCCCGTGCGCGGCTGGCAGACGAGACGTATTTATAACAAAAAACAGTACGGGTAAAGGGCGGGCCGCAGGGCTTGCCCCTTTGCCCTTTGGAGGGAAAACCATGAAACTGGCAATTGGTAATGACCATGTGGCGGTTGAGATGAAGAATGAAGTAAAGGCTTATTTAGAGCAAAAGGGTATTGAGGTCGTGGACGTGGGCACGAACAGCACCGAGCGGTTTAACTACCCCATTAGCGGCTACCGCGTGGCAAAACTGGTGGCGGCGGGCGAAGTGGACGGCGGCGTGCTGATCTGCGGCACCGGCGTGGGCATTTCGCTGGCGGCAAACAAGGTACAGGGCATCCGCGCGTGTGTGTGCAGCGAGCCGTACTCGGCAAAGCTGTCAAAACAGCACAACAACACCAACATCATTGCGTTTGGCGCGCGGGTGATTGGCATCGAGACCGCCAAAATGATTGTGGATGAGTGGCTAAACGCCAGCTATGAGGGCGGGCGCCACCAGGTGCGGGTAGAGATGATTGCCGAAATTGAACAAACCGGCCGCCTTGCCGCGGCAGAGGGCTGACTTTTTGGGTTTGCAATAGGCACCCCCTTTTTTGCGGTGCTTGAAAAAGCACCCGTGGCCCGGTATACTGGGTGGTGAACAGCAACATGGGTAGGTGGGGGGCACACAGGTGGAAAAAGCAAAAAGCATCAAAGAAATTGCCCGCCTTGCGGGCGTTTCTACTGCGACAGTGTCGCGGGTCATCAACCACAACGGGCGTTTTTCAAAAGAGACCGAACAGCGGGTGCTAAAAGTAATACAGCAAAATGACTATGTGCCAAACATGAGCGCAAAAGGCCTGCGCACCAGCCGCACCGAGGTGATTGGCGTGATGGTGCCGGACATTACCAACCCGCATTTCGCCAATTTGGTGTTGCGGCTGGAGATGGACTTTTTCGCCCGTGGGTATTCGTGCTTAATCTGTAACACCAACGAATCGCAAACGCTGGAACAAAAACACATCCAGTCGCTGACGGCGCAAAACGTCAGCGGCATTGTGCTGATTTCCGGCACGCGCAATTACCCGGACCTCAGCGCCCTGCCGGTCGTGTATGTCGACCGGCCCAGCAGGGGCCCACAGGCGGGCGGCGTGATGATTGAATCTGACAACGAAGAGGGCGGCTACCTTGCCACCAGTGAATTGCTGCGTGCAGGCTGCCGGCATATTGCAATGCTGAAATGCCTTGCCAACGACACAAACCAGGTAGCCCGTTACCGTGGCTTTCAGCGCGCGCTGGCACAGTGGGGCATGCCGGAGGAAGAGGCCCTGCGGGCGGATTTAGCCGAGGTATCGGTAGACGCCGCGCAGACGGGTATTAAAACGCTGCTGGCACACGGCGCGCAGTTTGACGGGGTGATGTGCACCACCGACACGCTTGCGGCGGGCGCGGTGATTGCACTGCGCGAAGAGGGGCTAAACGTGCCGCGTGACGTGCTGGTGACCGGGTTTGACGACTGCCAGGTGGCACATATTTGCGGGCCGGGCATCACCAGTGTGCGGCAGGATGTTGAGCAGATGGCGCACCTTGCAGCCGAGCTACTGCTGGGGATGATTCATGGTGAAACGCCAAAGCAACTGTACTACAAACTGCCGGTCAGCCTGACGGTGCGGGATTCTACCCGGCCCCGCGATGCGGCTATAAAGTAAATCTAAAAAATGTACTTTTGTTGCATTTATTTTGGCAATAACAAAACAGCGGCTGTGTTTTCAGCCGCTGTTTTTGTCTTTATCTATGGGGCTACCGGCACCCAAAGCTCAAGTACCGACGATTCGCGGTTCCAGTAAAAACGGTGGTCATACCGCTCAAAATGCAAAAACTGCTGCTGCGCCGGGTGCCTGCCGCTGTTTGGCAAAAGGGTGCGGTAAAGGGTTTCATAGCTATTGTAAATATTGCGCATCGGCCCGTGGTGCTGCGCCACAAGGTAGGTGGCGGCCGGCAGCTCCTGCACAAAAAAGCCCGGCGGCACCGTGCTTTGCAGCGGCACGGCAGGGGTGTAAAACAGGCCGTCTGCCCGCCGCTGTAAAAAGGCGTATTTTACCCAGGCAGGCCCGCCGGTACAGCCCGCCCGTTTTAAATTTTGGTTAAAAGTTTGCCAAAACCGGCTGCTGATTTGTACGTTTTCGGTTTTGGTGCCAGCAAGCTTTACTTCTTGCCCCATCACGCAAAACGCGCCCCGTGTTTTAATCTCGTAGTCCATAATCCCCCTTTTGGCAAGCTTTTTTGCAGCTAGTCGTATGCAGGCCCGCGCTTTTGGCAAAGCTGACGGCAGCAAATACGGGCCGGCAGCGGGCGGCGTAACAGTTCAGCGCGCCATCACAATAGCAGGTCAATCAGCAGCAGATGCAGCGGGTAAAACAAATAAAACGCCCACCCGGCCACTGCCCCGCCTTTGCCACGGGTACCGTTGTACAGGGCAAGCAAAGCGGGGGCAACGGCCACCCCAAGCGCCGGTAACGCAAGGTACAGCGCCGGGCACAGCGCGCGGCCTGCCAGCAGGGTGTCGGCAAAGCGGCCCACGCATAGGGCAAGCCCTACGGCAACGTAGGCAGCTACCGGGATGGTGTTTTGCTTGCGGGCCTGCCACGCGGCAAGGCAAAGCAGTGGGGCAAACGGGCCCCAGTCGCCGGGCAGCGCCAGCGCCAGCAGGGCCAGCAGTACCCCAAACAGCACCCCACCACGCAGCCGGTCGGCTGCCGCAATGGCCAGCAGCCCCAATAGCAGGGTGTACAGTATGCTAAAGGGCGTGCCAAACAGTGTGCCGCTGAGGAATAGTGAAAACGGCACAGCGGCAAGCACGGCCCCCACGGCAAGCCGTGCGGCATAGCGCGGCAGACTGTGGGTGTGCAGGTACCCCTCGGCGATGAAAAACGCAAAAATGGGCAGTGCCAGCCGGCCAATAAAGTGCACCAGCGCGGCGGCGGGCGTGTCATCCGCCAGCAGTTGCCAACCCAAATGGTCGGCCAGCATTGCCGCCGCGGCAATCAGTTTAAGTGCGTTGCCCGAAAGCCCCTGTGGTTTCTGCTGCATGGTGGTACCCCCTAAAAAGCGGTCATTTGATTGCTTTATTATACGCGCGGGCGCCCCCGCTTGCAAATACCGCACGCTGTGGTACAATAAAAACCGGCCGACTTTGGCCCCAGCAGTGGAGCAGGGAACCCTGCCCTGTCTTCCTGCGGGGCCGTTTGCGGCCGGTGCGTGGTTTTGCACGCGCCCAGCCCGGCGGGTAATTGCGGCACCGCACGGGTAAAATTTGCCGCAGGGCGTGGGGCTGCTTTCCCCTTTTTGCCCAAAGGAGCGACTAAATGTCAAGCTTTTTTTTATTTCGTAAAAGCACGGTGCGCAGTATGGTGCGCGGTGCGATGGTGGCGGCGCTGTACACCGCCATCAGCATTGTGCTGGCCCCTATTTCGTATGGGGCGGTGCAGCTGCGTGTGGCCGAAGCGCTGACACTGCTGCCGGTGTTTGGGCCCGAAGCGGTGGTGGGGGTCACGCTGGGCTGCCTGCTGACCAACATTTTGGGCTCGTCCCCCATCGACGCGGTGTTTGGCACGCTGGCAACACTGGTGGCCGCCCTGCTAACCTACCGGCTGCGCAACCTGCGCTGGCGCGGGCTGCCGGTGCTGTCGGCGCTGGCCCCGGTTATCATCAATGCGCTGGTGGTGGGTGCCGAGATCACGTTTTTCTTTATGGATACGCCCGCCACGCTGCCGGTGCTAATGCTGAACATAACCACCGTGGGCCTTGGCGAGCTGGTTAGCTGTGTGCTGTTGGGCCTATTGTTGGTGCGCGCCATCGAGCGCTCGCCGCGGGTGCTGGAACTGCTGCAAGACCCGGCAAAAAAAGAATAACGACAAAAAACTGCCGCACGGTGCGGCCCCGGGTGCAGGGTGCCCGGCGGCCTGCCGGGCGGCAATTCTTTGCGGGCTAAAACGGTGGGGCTGCACAAAAAGTTTTAAAAAGTACTTGACAGGCGCACAGAATTGTTGTTTAATAGCCGTAAACCAATGAGGCGGAGATAACACTGTCGGCACAGCATGCTGTGCGCGCGCACCCACAGAGAGCCCGGGTAGCTGAAAACGGGCGGAGAGCGGGGCAGGCAAATGGACCGCCGAGGGCATGGTGAACCGGGCAAAAAGCCCCTAGTATCCGTTGACGTGTGCTCACGTTACAGGGCGGCGGGTGTGTTGGCATCTGCATGAGCGGCCCGGCTGTGCCGGGCAAGCAAGGTGGTACCGCAGGTCATTGCAATTTTGCAAAGCCTGTCCTTGTGTTTTTATAACACAAGGGCGGGCTTTTTTATTTTGCAAAACGGCGGCGCCCGTGCCAAGGGCACTCAAATTTTAAAGGAGGCGGGACACGATGAACAAGACCCCACACACGAAAGACGTTTTCTGCCGGCGATGGCGTGGCTAGCTGAATTTGCCGCACGGCGGCAGCTGCCGAACAGCCACCGCGGGCTACAGGGCAAACGCCCTGCCGCCCGCCTGCCAAACAAATAAGGAGTGTACCCCATGAAAAATAGCAATGTAAAACGCCATCAATTAGCCGCCCAGCTGCTGGCAGGTGCATTATGTATCGCCGCCCTGACCGGCTGCGGGGCCGCTGCCGCCAGCGCGCCCTCTGCCAGCGCCGCACCGGCGGTAAGCAGTAAAACCGGCGACATCTACAAAGTAGGGCTGATCCAGCTGGTCACCCATACGTCGCTGGACGAAATCCGCACGGCCATCGTGGCAGAGCTAAAAACCGAAGCCGCCGCACAGGGTGTCACCTTGTCGGTTGACTATAAAAACGCCGAAAACGACCAGGCCGCCATCGACACCATCTGCCGTGGGTTTGTGGCCGACAAGGTCGATGTCATCATTGCCATTGCCACCCCGGCCGCACAGGGTGCCGCTGCCGCCGTGCAGGTCACCGACATCCCGGTCATTTTCAGCGCCGTCACCGACCCAGTGGCCGCGGGCCTTGTCACCACCCCCGACGCGCCGGATTACAACATCACCGGCACGTCGGACGCGATTGCCGTGGGCGATATTTTTGACCTTGCCGCAAAGCTGACCCCGCAGGTGAAAAACTACGGGCTGTTCTACTGCCTGAACGAGGTCAACAGCCAGACGGTGATTGAAGAGGCAAAGCAGTACCTTGACAGCAAGGGCATTTCGTACGAGGTTAGCGGCGTGTCGTCGGTGTCCGACGTGCAAAGCGCCATCAGCACCTTGGCGGGTAAGGTGGACAGCGTGTTTATCCCCATCGACAACACCGTCGCCTCTGCCATGAGCACCGTTGCCGATATCTGCACCAAAGCCGGTGTGCCGGTGTATGTGGCAGCCGATAGCATGGTGAAGGACGGCGGGCTTGCCACCGTGGGGGTCAATTACACCCAGCTGGGCACCCAGACTGCCGACATGGCGATGAAGGTGCTGACCGGCACCGACCCCAAAGACCTGCCGGTGGAGACGATGACCGACTATGCCGTGACGGTCAACCCGGACACCGCCGCCGCCCTTGGGGTGGACGTGAGCGCCTACACCGCAAAATAACAGCAAAACAGGAGGGGCCGCGATGAGTTTATTGGTTTTTAGCGGGTCGGTTGAACAAGGGCTGATCTATGGGCTGGTGGCGCTGGCGCTGCTGGTGTCTTACCGGGTGCTGGATATTGCCGATTTAACGGTGGACGGCAGCTTTACGCTGGGCGCCGGGGCCAGTGCCATGCTGGTGCTGGCGGGCCACCCGCTGCTCGGGCTGCTGGTGGCCCCGCTGGCCGGGGCACTGGCCGGGGTGGTGACTGCGCTGCTGCAAACCAAATGCAAGGTGGCGCCCATCCTTGCGGGCATTATCACGATGACGGCGCTGTACTCCATCAATTTAATGGTGATGGGCGGGCGCAGCAATTTACAGCTGCTGCGCACCGAAACGGTGTTTACCGCCGTGCGCGCCCTGCTGGGCGACAGCGTGGGCCCGCTGGTGTTGCTGGCTGCGGTGGATGTTGTTGTTTGCACGCTGCTGGGGCTGTTTTTGCGCACCCGCACCGGGCTTGCGGTGCGCGCCACCGGCGACAACCCCGCTATGGTGCGCGCGTCCAGCATCAACCCAGCCGTCACAACGCTGATTGGCCTTGCCATTGCAAATGCTCTGGTGGGCCTTGCGGGCGGGCTGATTGCCCAATACCAGCAGTTTACCGAGGTGGGGGGCGGCACCGGCACCGTGGTGCTGGGCCTCGCGTCACTCATCATCGGCGAGGTGGTCACCGGCCGCAGCAGTATGCCCCGGCGCCTTGCGGGCGCCATTGTGGGGGCGATTGTTTACCGGCTGATCTTGGCGCTGGCGCTGTCGGCATCGGTGACGCCGCAAAACCTCAAACTGGTCTCGGCCATCATCGTGGCGGCGGCCATCAGTGCCCCGGCCATCAAGCAGCGGGTACAGCTGGCACAAAAAAAGCGAAAGGCGGTGCGGGAGCATGCTGCACGTCACTGAGCTGGAAAAAACCTTTTACCCCGGCACCCCGGCCGAAAAGCACGCATTGGGGCCCGTGACCCTCACGTTGCAGGATGGCGAGTTCGTCACGCTGATCGGCGGCAACGGGGCGGGCAAATCCACGCTATTCAACGCGATTGCCGGTGAGTTTTTGCCCGATGCCGGGTTTATTGAGTTAGACGGGCAGGACATCACCTTTTTGCCCGAACACCGCCGCGCCGCGCTGATTGGGCGGCTTTTTCAAGACCCGATGAAAGGCACGGCCCCGTCGATGACGATGGAAGAAAACCTGACGCTTGCCTATTTAAGCGCCGGGCGGGGCGGCACCTTGCGGGGCAAGGCACAGCGCCGGGCTTTTTTTGCCGCCCAGTTAGAGCGGTTGGGCCTTGGGCTTGAAACAAGGCTAAAAACCCCGGTGGGCCTGCTTTCCGGCGGGCAGCGGCAGGCGCTGACACTGCTGATGGCGACCATTGTGCCGCCGCGGCTGTTATTGTTGGACGAGCACACCGCCGCGCTGGACCCGGCCACGGCGGAAAAGGTGCTGGCGCTGACCAATGAAATTGTGCGCGAGCACCACTTGACCTGTATGATGGTGACCCATAATATTGACACCGCACTGCGCACCGGCACCCGCACCCTGATGCTGGAGGACGGGCGGCTGGTGCTGGACCTTGCGGGCGAAGCCCGTGCGGGCATGACGGTGGAAACGCTGCTGGCAAAGTTTCGCTCGTCGCTGAACAACGACCGCATTTTGCTGCCCGGCAGCGGTGCCGTATAAAACGAACTAGAAAAGCCCCGCCCCGCGCCGGTTGTTTGGCGCGGGGCGGGGCTTTTCTGTTGTAAAAAGAGTGTTGGCTTTGGCGGCTCTGCACCCCAAATTACCCGCTGGGCCGGTACGGTGTTGGCGTTTACGGCAAAAACAGCAAGGTGCTGCCTGCAAAGCAGGGGCGCCGTGCGTGGTAAGTTTGGGAAGGCTTGTTTTCTAAGTTTCAGAAGGGCTATTTCTTTTCAATGATCTATTTTTCGGGTTTTTCTTTATTTTCAACAAATTTGACATCAGAAAGTTTGACATCAGAGGTAATGATAAGGCTTACTTTTTTAGATTGCGTTGTTTCGATTTTTAATAAATACGCACTATTTGCCTTTATATCAGACAATTCAATTTCAAAATTTGAGTCCTCTTTATAGTTGCCATCCCAAACGACCTCATTGTTTGCAGTATTTAATACTTGAATGGTTGCATCGCCAGAATCAATTTTCAACTCTGCATTTAACTTTAATTGATCCATATCATCATGGATATAGATTGTTTTTTCATCGCTGGAATTTGCCGCGGTACTTGTGTCAAAAGAAAAACTTATTTTTGTTGGTCGATTGTAAAATGAAGTTGGACAGATGAACAGAAAAATCCATAGAGATTTTCCTGCATGGTAGAATGGAGTTCTCACACACCCATTTGCCAAAGGAGGCAATCACTATGGACTGCCAAGAGT
>JAQVCK010000226.1 GCA_028689835.1 Pygmaiobacter sp.
AACAGGGCAAGCGGCCACCACAGCACCGCAAAGGTGGGGTATAAAAACCACGGTGTGGCAGGGGTGGTCAGGTAATTGGTCAAAAAAAGCAGTGCGATAATCGCAAGGCTGCCCGCAACCGAAAGCGCTTTGGGCTTTCGGCCCAAAATCACGCCCATCGGCCACCAAAGCACGGCAAAAATGGGGTAGATGGCCCAC
The DNA here is from genome assembly GCA_028689835.1 of Pygmaiobacter sp. Taxonomy (GTDB): domain Bacteria; phylum Bacillota; class Clostridia; order Oscillospirales; family Ruminococcaceae; genus Pygmaiobacter. The sequence goes on from JAQVCK010000226.1 coordinate 199, forward strand.
GGGAAACGCGTGCCGCTGAACAGGTTAACCAGCGCGAAGAAAAGGGCAATCAGTGCGCTGCCCACCAGCGAAAAACTGGCCGCATACCGGTGGTTGCTTGTTGTTTGCTTAGTCATGGGTTTCATCCTCCCTGTTTTTTTGGCGCAGCCTGTAAAAATATACCGAGACCGGCCACCAGATGACGGCAAAGGTGGGGTAAACAAACCAGATGGTTTGGGGCGTGTAATACAGGTTCATAAACAACACCAGCGCGATGATGAGGCCCGCCCCGGCCACCGAATACGGGAACGCCATTTTGCGCCCGGTTTTTTGCCGCTCCCACAGCGCAAACATCGACAGCGGCCACCACAAAATTGCAAACAGCGGGTAGACGAACCAGATGACGTTGGGCGCATAATAAAAATTGATAAAAACAAAAAACGCAGTCAGCAAAAGGCTGCCCCAAATAGAAAAGGAAAACGAGAACCCCAAATTTTTGCTTTGCGCAAGCTGCGCGGTGTTTACCAGTTCCTCTTGAATTTCCTCAATATCCCCAATGTCCTCCATTGCTTTTTTCTGCGCCTCTTCTTGGGTCATACCCTGCGCGGTGAGGTCTGCCACCTTTTCGTTGAGGTTTTGGCAGATCTCCTGCATGATTTCGGTTTTGCGGCTGCTGTCGGGGATATCCCGAAAGAGTTTATTGATGTGCGTCTCAATGTTACTCATGCTTGGCCCTCCATAAAAATATCGATAATATTGCGCGCAGAATACCAGTCTTCGATTTCTTGTTTCAGGTATTCCCTGCCGGCATCGGTGATGCTGTAATAGCGGCGCCGGCCCCCGTTGGACACGCTGCCAAGGTAAGACGTGATGTACGACTTTTTTTCCAGCCGCTGCACGACCGCATACAGCGTGGCCTCTTTAATTTGAAATTCGTTTTGGGTGCGGCTTGCAATTTCTTTCGATATTTCATACCCATAACGGTCTTTTTCAGAAATGAGCCGCAGAATAATCGCATCCAGGTGCCCCCGGATAATATCGCTGCTGATCAACGAAACACCTCCCCCGAACAGTTTTCTGGGTTTTGCACATTACTCTATCAAATAGAGCTCTATCTGACAGAGGTATCATAGCACAAACTATTCTATCTGTCAAAGTAATTTTTAAAAAATTTTTTCGGGGCCTTTTGTGGCCTGCGGTTTGGCACCAAAGCCATCCGTTTTATAAAATCGGCACGGTGACACCGCATTACTACCCGGTGTTGCGCAGGCAAAGGGCTGCATGGCCGGGCCCCGGTTGCAGTGGGGGCACTGTGCCTTGGGGGTATCGCCGGTGATTCCCGGTTGCACCCGGTGTTGCCGGTGCTTTGTACGACCGGGTTGCACGTTGTCTTGCCAGTTGTATCTGGTGTTGCCCGCGGCGCACGGTGGCTCTACTCCCGCCCTTATGCCCCTGTATTACCATACCCTGTTTTTGCAGTTGTTCCCTGCGCGGGCGGGCGCTGCGCAGGCTTTGTGAAATTCCGCTTTGTATTGTTTTATGGGTTTATGCCCCATTCTGTATTTCCCTGTATTGCCGCCGCCCTTTTGTGCAGCCTACCCAAAAACCGCTTTGTGCCCCCCTTAGTACACGCTAGCCTACCCTGTTTTGTGGCCACTCCTGCTGTCGCCCCGCCCGCTTTGGCCCCAGTAAACGCATAAAAAACGAGGTTTTTGCTGTATATTCCATCTATTATATTACTATTTGTACATGAATCTTGCATTTTATCGGTTTCACTTCGTTTTTTCTGCAATTTATCTGCTTTGCCCTCTGCGGGGCCTTTTGGCCCTCCGGGCAACACAAAATACACCGCAAAATACACCGAACACGGGGGCTGCGGCAAACGGGTTCGCGTCCCCCGCTGTGGTGATAAAACGAAACAGGCCGGCAAATTGCCGGCCTGTTTCGTTTTATACGCATCCCCACACTAAAATAGAAATGGGCAGCCTTTAGGTTCACCTGCACCAAAAAAGCTACCCCCAGGAAAGAATGGTGCTGTTTGCCATATCGCCATTCATCAATGCTATTAGCTTTTGGGCCGCTTGGATACCAACCGCTTCTTTGGGGTGCTGCAGCGAAAAAAAATCCAGCCCGCAGGCTTGCGCGCAAAGTGTATTGTCAAAAGAACGCATGGCCGTAATTGCATTTTTACTTTGGGTTTGAAGCCACTGCATTACCTGCTGGCTGACTTCATCGTTATAGCACACGATGGCAGTGCAGCCTTGGGGTAAGCCGGTTTGCGCCAGCTGCTGCGCTATACCAAATTTTGTTTCTGTGTTAAACCAGAGAACTTGTTCGTCTTTTACCGGCTGATGGCTGTCAAGCAGCGCATCCATATACCCGGCATATCGGCGCATGCTTTGCATATCGTCGCTTTTAAAAATACCCCCAATCGCGGTATGCCCTTTTTGAATCAGCCCCGCAGTCAGCCCGTAACTTCCCTGATAATCATCCGTGATGACATAGCGGATGTTTTTCTGTTTCAATGCATCCAACTCTGGGTAATAGCTGTTGATGAACACCAGCGGGATATGGTTGCCCGCAAGCGCGCGGTAAAAGGCAAGGTTGGGGTTGGGTAGCGCGGTTTTGGTCCCCTCCACAATAACACCGTCCACATCGTGGGGTAAAATGTTTTCTAAAACATCGTGCTCTTGCGCAACGCTGTTATTGGTGGCTTTTAACAGGATGGAATACCCGGCCGCGGTGGCAGTCGTTTCAATCCCTCGCAAAATAGCCGGGAAAATGTAGGTGCTGATATAGGTCGTGATGACCGCTATCCGCATCGTTTTTTTGCGGCCAACTGCCACGCTTGCAACAAAAGAACCACTGCCTTGCACACGGTTGATCACCTTGTCTGATTCGAGTTTAAACAGCGCTTGGCGAACGGTCTGTCTGCTAAAGCCGTATTCTTTTATAAACTCTTGCTCAGTAGGCAACTTGTCGCCTGCGGAATAATCGCCACGCTCAATGCGTCCCAGAATCGCTTCATAGATTTGCAGATATTTCTTTTGAGATTCCATAATTCACTCGAACCTTTTCCAATTTTTGGTCATTA
>JAQVCK010000227.1 GCA_028689835.1 Pygmaiobacter sp.
TCGACCCACGCCGCGTCACCTGGCACCGCTGTGTGGATATGAACGACCGCCAATTGCGCGACCTTGTGGATGGCCTTGGTGGCAAGACAAATGGTACCCCGCGCGAAGACGCGTTTGACATTACGGTGGCAAGTGAAGTGATGGCGGTGTTTTGCCTTGCCGCTGACCTTGCCGATTTAAAAGAGCGGCTTGGGCGCATTGTGGTGGGCTGGACCTATGCGGGCGAGCCGGTGACGGCGGCACAGCTGGGTGCCGCGGGCGCAATGACTGCGCTGCTGAAAGATGCGTTTGACCCTAACTTGGTGCAGACATTAGAGCACACCCCAGCATTAATTCACGGGGGGCCATTTGCCAACATCGCCCACGGCTGCAATAGTGTTATTGCTACCCGGCTTTCGCGCAAGCTGGCAGACTATGTGGTGACCGAGGCGGGCTTTGGCGCCGACCTTGGTGCCGAAAAGTTTTTGGATATCAAGTGCCGATTATCCGGCATTCGGCCCAGTGCGGTGGTTGTGGTGGCAACATTGCGGGCACTCAAACATCACGGCGGCTGCCCCAAGCAGGCACTCGGCGAGCCCAGTGTTGATTTTGTGCGTGCCGGGCTGCCGAACCTTGCCCGCCATATTGAAAACATGCAAAACTTCGGCCTGCCGGTCGTCGTCGCGCTCAATGCCTTCCCCACCGATACCGACGCCGAGCGGGGTGAGGTGGAGGCCCTGTGCAGCAGCATGGGCGTGCCCTGCGCGCTGTCTGAGGTGTTTACCAAAGGCGGTGCCGGCGGCGAACAGCTGGCACAGCAGGTGCTTGCAGTCATTGACGCACAGGCCGAGACACCGGCCCTGCAGCTTACCTATGGCGATGAGCTACCGCTTGCCGAAAAGGTGCGCGCCGTCTGCCGCAAGGTGTACCGCGCCGACGATGTCGAGTTTTCGGCGGCGGCACAAAAGGCGCTGGCATCATTTGAACAGCTTGGGTATGGCCACTGCCCGGTTTGCATTGCCAAAACACAGTATTCGTTCAGTGATAACCCCAAGTTGCTGGCGGCGCCAAGCGGGTTTACCGTGCAGGTGCGGGACGTGCGGCTTTCTGCCGGGGCGGGCTTTATTGTGGTGCTGTGCGGTGCCATTATGACAATGCCCGGCCTGCCCAAGGTACCGGCGGCCGAGCAGATTGATGTAGATGCCAGCGGTAAAATCACCGGGCTGTTTTAAGTGTGGCCATTTGCTTATGGCGGTGCTCTGTATTCAGGGCACCGTTTTTTCGCCCAGTGTATTTAGGTTATCAGCTACTTTGAAACTTCGGCGACAAATCGGCGTGGAAAGTGGAATTTTTTATGCCCGTGTGATAGAATACATAATGTATCAAAATGTGCCAAAACAGTAAAAGTGTGGGCATGTATAGTTTAAAAAACAGAAAATTCAAAATAACCAGAGGTATGACATGGGAAAATTCAACTTCATTGAAACCGGGGTATCCGGGGTGATTATCATCGAGCCGACGGTGTTCGGCGATGCGCGTGGCTATTTTATGGAGACCTATACCCGCCGTGAGTTTGCACAGGGGGGGATTGACCGCGAGTTTGTGCAGGACAACCAGTCAAAAAGCAGCCGTGGCGTGTTGCGCGGGCTGCATTTTCAAAAACAGCACCCGCAGGGTAAGCTGGTTCGGGTCGTTTCTGGTGAGGTGTTTGATGTAGCGGTGGACTGCCGCCCCGGCAGCCCCACCTTTGGCAAGTGGACAGGTGTTACACTTTCGGCAGAAAATAAAAAGATGTTTTACATCCCGGAAGGCTTTGCCCATGGATTTGTGGTGCTGAGTGATGAGGCCGAATTTACTTATAAATGTACCGATTATTATACCCCCGGCGATGAGGGGGGCATCCCATGGAACGACCCGACCATTGGGGTGGAGTGGCCGCAGGTGGGCACGCCGTTTTTAACCAGCGAAAAGGATGCCGAGCACCCTGCGTTTGCACAGCAAAACTTTGATTACTTTACGAGGTGGCTTGCGAAATGAGCAAACTGAAACCTTATATTCAGGATTTCTGGCGGTACCGCCATCTGCTGCACAACCTCATTAGCCGTGACATCAAGGTGAAATACCGCCGCAGTGTGCTGGGCATTTTATGGAGCGTGCTCAACCCGTTATTGATGATGATGGTACTTTATGTGGTGTTTAGCCAGATTTTTCATAATATCCAGATGAACCGTGGGGATATGCAAATTAACTTTGCAGTATATCTGCTGACCGGCCAACTGGTTTATAACTTTTTTGCAGAGGCGACCCAAACGGCGATGAGCAGTATCCTTGGCAGTGCGCCACTCATCCGCAAGGTATACATCCCCAAATATATTTTCCCGCTGGAAAAAGTGGCATTTTCGTTTGTCAATACGCTGTTCAGCCTGATTGCACTGGTGCTGGTGCTGATGGCGACCCGCACGCCGCTGCACCCGACGGCACTGCTCTTTTGGGTGCCACTGGTTATTTTGTTTATTTTTAACTTTGGGGTGGGGCTTATTTTGGCTTCTGCTACCGTGTTTTTTCGGGACATCATGCATCTGTACGGGGTACTTGTCACGGCGCTGATGTATTTGACCCCAATTCTTTATGATGTGGAGATTTTACCGGAATGGGCGCTGAAAATCATCCCGTTCAACCCGCTTTATTGGTTTGTCAGTATGTTCCGCGACTTTGTCATCTATGGCAATATGCCAAGCCTGAACGCGTGGATTGGCACCTGCCTTTCGGCTGTCGTTGCGCTGATTGTTGGGCTGTTGCTCTTCAAAAAAACGCAGGACCGTTTTGTCCTGTACATTTAAGGGGTGCACAAAATGAGCATAATTGAAGTGCGCGACGTTTCCATGCGGTTTAACATGGCAAAAGAACGGGTTGACAACCTGAAAGAATTTTTTATCAAAAAAGCAAAAGGCACGCTGAAATTTGAAGAGTTTTATGCGCTGCGCGGCGTTTCATTAACGGTGGAGCGTGGCGATGTGTATGGGCTGATCGGCCTCAATGGCAGCGGCAAATCAACGCTTTTAAAAATTGTGGCGGGTGTGTTAAAGCCCTCGGCTGGCACTGCAGTGGTGCGTGGTACCATTGCCCCACTGATCGAGCTGGGTGCCGGGTTTGATATGGACCTGACCGCCCGTGAAAACATCTATCTCAACGGTGCGGTGCTGGGGCTGGAGCCCTCTTTCATTGATGAAAAATTTGACGAGATTGTCGAATTCAGTGAATTGCGCGAATTTTTGGATGTGCCGCTG
>JAQVCK010000046.1:0-8091 GCA_028689835.1 Pygmaiobacter sp.
CCAGGTTCAAGCCGCAATCCGGCTTTTCGTCCCTCTTTTTCATTCATTTTGTTCTCAGCCAGAAAATTATTGCTAAAAACGCCGCCTGGGCTTAAGTCCCAAACGGTGTTTTGTCTACAATCTGAAACAATGCCCGCCCCTATTGGGGGCGGGCATTGTTTTGCTTTGCAGCTTCTATTACGGTTTAATGTAGGCATAACCTTGGTTTTGGCGCTCGGCAAGTTCTAACACACCCGCAGGCACCACCTGCACAAACGGCAACAAGGATGCGGGTGCAATACCTTGCGCATGCATGGAGTTATTGCAGGCGGCAAAACGCACCTTTTTCTGTGAGAGGTTGCACATCTGCTCTTGCAATTCGTCCCCTGTCTGTTGGACACATTGCACTACTGCAAGGGCGTTTGCCAAAACCTCTACTTCGGCTTCCTCACGTTTTTCTTTGGCGGCGCGCAACAGGTTCTCAGCGTTGCCCAGCACAAGGGGCCAGCGCGTCGTATCATCCACATGAAAAATCACTTTCAGCATCGTGTATTCTCCTTTCAGGCACTCACCTTGCCCCACGCGGGGTTTGGTAGGTACCACAAAGCGTTGCCGTTTGCAGCACATGGCCCTGCATGGCAGACAGCAATGCCCGTTTACGGCTATTTGCGGGCAGAGATAGGGGGCAGTCTAACACATAAAAAGTGAAGCAATATTGATGGTTGCTGTGCAACGGCGGCTTTGGCCCCTTGTAGCAATGGCGGCCGTAAGCAAGCCCTTGCACAGCCCCTGCCAGTGCAGGCACCGTTTCGCCCTTTGGTACCCCCTCTGGGATTATGTTTTGCACCGGCAGGTTCCAGATTAGCCAATGGTTGAAATTCTTGATTAACGGGTGGTCTGCATCATCCATTGTGATGGCAAGCGACTGTGCCCCGGCGGCAATGTTACGAAGCTGAAACCCCGGCGAACGGTCCGCCCCCCGTGCGGTATAGTCAGTTGGGATTTTGCCCCCCGGCAAAAAAGCACTACTGGTCACTGTAAAGTTGCTCATAAAAACCCCCGTTTAAATTATCACTTTTATTTTACTGCATCCCCAGGCAAAAGTCGACCCTATTTACGCCCCGCCTTTTTTCAGTTTTCAAAAACAAAAAGCCATGCATCAATAAAATACTGATGCATGGCTTTTTGTGGTGCCGCTAACCGGGGTCGAACCGGTACGGTATTTCTACCGAGGGATTTTAAGTCCCTTGTGTCTGCCTATTCCACCATAGCGGCAAATCACAAAATCGCTTTACTATCTTACAATATTGCAGACCAAAAGTCAATTCCATCTGCTATGTTGTTTTACTTTTCAACTGGGCGGTAATGTGGTATACTAAGGCGAAAATTTTGTAAAAAAAAAGGGGGGGGGTTTGATGCAGCAACACGTTGTGCGCACCGCGCTGCCTACAAGGCTTGCAGATTATTTGCCGGGGGTCTACCCTTTATTGACACCCAGCACCGTATACCGCTTTGCCAAAAAAAAAGGCATCCGCTGTAATGGTACCCATTGCGACGGTACCCACAAAGTAAAAAAAGGCGATGTATTGGCGCTTTACTTGCCAGATGACCTGCTGGCACAGCCGGACACCGCTGCCCCCTGGCGGCTGGCGAGGGCAGAGCTTTGTGTTGTGTACGAGGACGCGCACCTGCTGGTGGCTGAAAAACCTGCCGGGCTATTAGTGGCAGACCTAGACAGCAAGGTGCCTGATACGCTGATCAACCGCGCACTGCGCTATCTTGCAGGCAGCGGTGCATGGCAGCCTGGCAACCCCTTTACCCCCAGCCTGTGTCACCGGTTGGACACCGGCACCAGTGGCCTTGTGCTAATTGCCAAAACTGCGCTTTGCCTTGATGCAATGGCCGATGCGTTTGCACAACACAAACTGCGTAAAACATACCTCTGTGTCACCTTTGGCCGGCCTGAGCCTGCGGCTGCGACCTTACAGGGCTGGCTAACTAAAAACGCATCCGCCGGCACGGTGCGTATTTTAACCTCCCCCGCCGCCGGGTCAAAACCCATCGAAACCCGTTACCGCACCCTTGCCATCAGTGGCCGGCTGGCCCTGCTGGAGGTTTCGCTGATTACCGGGCGCACCCACCAGATACGCGCACACTTTGCCAGCATCGGTTGCCCCCTTGTGGGGGATTCGAAATACGGCAACCAAACGGCGAACCGCGAGCTGCGCGCCAAATATCAGCTGCTTTGCGCATGGCGGCTGCGGTTGCCGCAGTTGAAACAACCAGAGCTTGCCGCGTTGTGCGGCAAAGAATTGAAAGCGGCAAACCCGTGGTTTTACGACGATATCTTACAGCATCGGTTAAAATAAATATAAGTGCTTTCATGGATTAAACGACAAAGCCCCCGCCATATGGCAGGGGCTTTGCTTTCTTTATGGCCTTTACCGCTAAAAAGCACCAGCAGCTACCCCGCCGCTTCCTCGGCGACACATTGGGCAAACCCCGCTACCGTATCCGGCAGGGTAATGCCAAAGCTGCAAAGGCGGGCAAGGCTCATGGTCAAATTGCGCGGCCTGTCGGCGAAAGCTTTTGTATTTTGCTCTACCGGGTACCCTTCTGCCCCCAGCAGGGCCAAAAAGTGGGTTACTGTTTCGTAGGTACTGGCGTTGTTTTCAGACCCAAAATTATAAACACCGCCCGGCAACCCAAAGGTCTGCTCTACCGCTTGCAACAGTGCACCCACATAGGTGATGCCGCGGTAATCATGCACGGGGTAAGCCAACGGCTTGCTGTTTTGTACTGCGTCTTTTAGCGTGCGGTACAAATCACTATGCTCTGCCGGCAAAACTGTGCGCCAGTCGTACATCCAACTCAGGCGCAGGCAAACCGCCGTGGGGCAAAGCGCAAGCGCCTGCTGTTCTGCCTGCAACTTTTGCCGGCCATACACATTACAGGGGGTAACGGGCTCGTCCTCCGTATGCATTTGCAACCCGTCACTGCCAAAATAAATTTGGTCAGAACTGCAAAAAATAAGCTTTGCGCCAATTTTTGCACAGGCTGCGGCAACCGCTTCGGTGCCCCCCACATTGATGGCCTGCGAGCGCACGGGGTCTGCTTCACACGCCTTTACGTCCGACACCGCAGCGCAGTGCAAAACGATGTTTGGCGCAAATTGCCGCACTACCGCTTCTACCTGCACCGGGTTTGTCAGGTCCATTTCGGCGTGAGTAGGTGTCGCCACTTGATAACGCGCTGCAAAATAACCCGCAAGGCGGGCACCCAAAAAGCCATTTGCCCCGGTAATTAACATGTTCTGCATGTCTGTCTCCTTTTACTGCGGCCCTGCCTCTACTTTTGTGCCGGTAAGCCCTGCCATGGCAAAGGTACCACCCATCGGCCATTTTAAACCCCGCCGCTTAATTGCACTGCAAGCTGCCCACATGTTTTGATTATTATACCATACTTTATTTGCCCTGTTAAAACGATACACAAGGGGGCACGCCAAGCTGCGGTTGACGCAGAAACAAAAAAGAACTTGGCTTAATTTCGGATATCCTGTGTAACTGTTACCCCCTCTTCCATGGTATTGCGGGTTTTCTTTTCAAGTTCCAGTTCCCTTGTTCGCTGGTCAAACGAAGCATCCCCGGCCATTTTGTGCTGTACTGCCACAATATTGCCCTTATCATCCCGTTCAACGGTAATGTCCACTTCTCCGTCCTCGTTAATCTGCACGGCGCCTAAAAGCAAATCCTCATAATCGCGCACCAGTTTATCGCGATAGCGATACCGCCCGTTTGCCTGTAATACAAGGCCTTGCGCTGCATACTCCGCCGCAAGCGCTTCTTCTGTGGGGCAAAGCTGCATCTTTACTGAAAACGCCGACGGCTCAACACTAAATTCTGCTGACAAGGCTGCCGCTATTTGCCTGCTTAGCTGTTTGGGGTCTGCTGTTTGATCCTCCGCCAGTATTTGTAGCACGGCAGTGTCGACACGCTTTTGCGCGTTTTCCCCAGTGGTAATGTCCCTTGTCAGGTAAACCTTTGCACCCCAGCGCGAATTGGTGCTGGCGCAAAAAGAGCTGAATGAATTTTCAAACGGGGCCTGCCCCACTGTTGCAAATGCCGTACCACCACAAAGTACCAGAACAACCGAAACCACTAGTACCGCTAGTGTGGTTTTGCGGTACTGCAAAACCCCTTTGATACGCCGCTCTACCTCTGTTTTAGAAAAGGCGCTGTACAAAAGCGGGCCCGGCCGGCCGGCGACTGCCATAGCAAGCAGGCTATATGCATACTCCTGTTTTTGCTCTTCCCCACATTGGCGCAACACTGCGGCATCACAGGCGGTCTCCAAGTCGGCACAAAGCATTTTTGCCATCAGCCAAACCAGCGGGTTATACCAGTGCAAGCACAAAGCCACCAGCAGCACCAATTTGAACAAGTTGTCCTTGCGCCGGATATGCGTTGCTTCATGCAGCATAACATGCCTCAAAACAGTGGTGTTTGTAAAATCCATGCCGGTAGGCAGATAAATGCAGGGGGTCAAAATACCTTTTACCATAGGGCTTGCAATATGGTCATTGGTCATCACAAGCACATTATGCAGTTTGGTTTGGTTTAGCACATCACAAATCGTCACGTTTTGTTCTACCAGCAGGCTGTCTTTTAGCTGCCGGTCAGCACGCCTTTTTTGTACCAATAGCAGCCCTGCGGTTGCCACGCACCCCAAAACAAAAACAAGTGCAACCATCATCGGGCCAAAGTCCGGTTGTCCAAACAACACCTCTGTGGCTTGCTGTGTCCCCGCTGTCAACGCGGCAGTATTTGCCTCCTGTACCATGACATTGCTTGTCGCAGCCATATTGCCCGAATAAGTAATAGGCTGCTGTAGCCAGCTTGGCAACGGGGCACTTAGCGGGCTAGAAAGTGAAAACGGCACAAGCAGCCGCACCAATACCAGCCCCCAAAGCACAGGGAAAACGAGCGGCGGCAACTTCTTTTTAAAAAACAGCCGCAAAAACAGGACAACCAAAATCATCACACTGCCGTACAGCGCCATCATTTGTAGCGGCATCCCCATTGTAAAACGCAGCATTTTATTCCTTCTCTCTAATCATTTGGGCAAGCCGGTTCGCCTCTTTTTCAGAAATACCTTGCCCCTTTAAAAAAGCCGAAAAGAACAGTTCGGTTGACCCGCCAAACAGTTTGTCAATCAATTGTTCTGTTTCACTTTGCTGCACTTCGTCTTCGCCAATTAGCGCGCGGCAAATAAAACCCGGCTCCGTGCGCTCTATTGCGCCTTTTTCGATACATTTTTTAATTACCGTATAAGTCGTATTTTTGTTCCACCCCACACGCTGCGATAACACATCCACAATCGCACGCGCCGGCAATGGCCCTTGTTCCCACAGTACTTGCATCACCTTCAGCTCCGAATCAAACAGTTTGGATTCCATCGCGCACCTCCTTTTAGACTATTGAAGTAGTCTTGACAAGAACAGACTATCACGATAGTCTGTTCTTGTCAACCCCTTTTTGGCTTTTGTCGTGTCCTCTGTAATGAGACAAGGGCCCGTTCGCCACCCCTTTTGCGCTGCCATTTATAGCGCAAATGGTGTTTGCCAAACTACTCATACCTACAGCATTTTTTGCCGGGCGGTAACAAAGCGCCGCTGCCGGATATCCCCGGCAGCGGCGCTTTTGTTTTACTTTCTATTTTTCTCTTGCTTTTTAGGTAAATGAAAAAAGTATCCCGGCCGGTCCGGTTGCCACGCCGGGGCGGTCAGTTCTATAGCCAGCTCTTCTGCTGCTGCAAACAACGCGACCACCCCCGCCACCCAAAAGAGACCCGTTGCAACGGGCCACCGCAATACGAAAGGGTACAAAAACAGCAATGCCCCAGTTAGCTTGTTGCCCCAGGTATGTAAAAAGCCAAATACGCCAAAACGCAACTTTGCCACAACACCCGCCCCCACGCGCAGCAGGGCGATGCCCAAGATGAACAACAGCGCAACCGGTGGCAACACCAAATACGGCCACAGCCTCACCAGCACCACAAACACAAAAAGAGTGTCTGCGGCAGAATCCAACTTTGCGCCAAACCGGCTTTCTGCACCCAACCAGCGGGCCAGCGGGCCGTCTATTATGTCGGTCAGCCCGGCAATTAAGTAAACCACAAAAAAACCGTTTCCAAGGGGATACAACCACAATAACGCGATGGTCAGCGCCATACGCACGATGGTCAAACTGTTGGGTATCTGTTTCATTCTCCCTCTTTTCCCTTAGCCTGTCTATCAGTGATAGCTATGCGCTACCAAAGCTTAACCCCCTGCTGCTGTGGGGTGAAGCCCATACGGCAGGTGATCGGCAGCAATGCTGCAAAAAAGGCAAACAACAAAGCGGTTTCAATGGGCAATAACAGCAGGTTTTTTACCACGCTTTTGGCAACGTAATAATAATAGCCTTTGCCATACAGCATCGCGCTCCACAAAGAGCCCAAAACGATGTTGACACCGGTATTCACGATTAGCTTTGACAAAAACAGGCGAAGCCCACTGATGCGTGCACGGTATAACAGCAACGCATACACCAGTGCCCCCAGCATGGTGCTGAGCGTGTACCCTAAAAAAAATGGGCCGGCTGGGTGCAGCATGTACCCCAAAATATCCGAGCAAAAACCACCGATCAGTGCAAGCACCGGGCCGTAAATTGCACCGCCCAGCGCCGCAAAGAAAAAGCTGAACAAAATACGCAGGTTTTCACCCACCTGAAGATAGAGCCCGGAAACGACGACATTCAGCGCCACAAAAAAGGCGGCAAGTACCAGCATGCGTACTTTTTTTAGTTCACCTACCGCGCTTTTCCAATACGCGGCAGTCCATGGGGATAAAAATGTCAACGAGTTAGTGCCTTGATACATAAAAATACTCCTCCTTCATGCATCGGCTATGTACCAACGCACCCGGGAAGAGTGCTTTACAGCGCCGCTATGCTGGCGGCACTTTTAATTTTTGGTACAGCGGGATGCGAATGCTGCACCGCAGAGGTTTCCCTCATTCGTTTTGCCGGCAACTCCCCGTCCGGCAAACACTGCGGCCATACCTGGCCTTGCGCACAACATTCTACTCTGTTTCACTGAAAACGGGCGTTTTCAATGTGGGCTGATTATACCATACTGGCCCCCAATTCGCAACTGTTTTGCCTAAAATGGCATATAGGAACCAAAAAATCGGGCCGCCCAGTCAAAGGCGACCCGATCATAAATTCTTTCGCCCTTCCTTTCAAAACGAAGGGCGTTATTTACCGCCGTTTACAAACGGTACTGTTTAGTACATGCCACCCATCGACGGGTCAGCTGCCGGCATTGCGGGCTCTTTTTCAGGGATGTCTGCAACCAGACTCTCGGTGGTCAATACCATTTCGGCGACCGAAGAAGCGTTCTGCAGTGCACTGCGGGTAACCTTGGTCGGGTCAACAACGCCAAATTCTTCAATCATCATGCCGTAAACTTCGCTCTGGGCATTAAAGCCATAGCCAACCTTACCGCTGTTCTCCACCTTATCCACAACAACGCTGCCCTCAAGGCCCGCGTTCTTCACAATCTGGCGCAGCGGCTCACGCAGCGCGCTGACAACAATCTTGGCACCGGTCTTCTCGTCGCCCTCCAGCGCTTCGGTTGCTTTCAACACGGCCGGGATCACGTTGACCAGAATGGTGCCGCCGCCCGGGACGATGCCCTCTTCCACAGCCGCCTTGGTCGCAGAAAGTGCATCCTCGATGCGCAGTTTCTTCTCTTTCATTTCCACTTCAGTTGCGGCACCAACGCGGATGACAGCAACACCGCCAGCCAGCTTGGCAAGACGCTCTTGCAACTTCTCGCGGTCAAAATCAGAGGTGCTCTCTTCAATCTGCGCGCGGATTTGTGCAACACGGTCATTGATAGCGCTCTTTTCGCCTGCACCGTCCACAATCACGGTGTTCTCTTTGGTGACCTTGACCTGCTTTGCACGGCCCATCATTTCAATTGTGGCATCCTTCAGCTCAAGGCCAAGCTCTTCGCTGATGACCTGGCCGCCAGTAAGAATGGCGATATCCTGCAACATCTCTTTGCGAC
>JAQVCK010000046.1:8101-15151 GCA_028689835.1 Pygmaiobacter sp.
AAACCGGGGGCCTTCACAGCAACGCAGTTCAGTGCGCCGCGCAGTTTGTTGACAATCAGGGTCGACAATGCCTCACCCTCAACGTCCTCGCCGATGATAACCATCTTTTTCCCCATTTTGACCATCTGCTCCAAAATCGGCAGCAGGTCCTGAATGGCAGAAATCTTTTTATCGGTAATCAGGATATACGGGTCATCCATCACGGCTTCCATCTTCTCGGTATCGGTTGCCATATACGGGGTGATGTAGCCGCGGTCAAACATCATGCCTTCGACGACCTCAGAATAGGTGTCGGCAGTCTTTGACTCTTCAATGGTGATGACGCCATCCGCAGTGACCTTGTCCATTGCACCGGCAATCAGGCTGCCCACTTCGGCATCGCCAGCAGAAATGGTGGCGACCTTTTCAATGTCTGCGCCGCCGCTGACCTTGTTGCTGTGCTTTTTAATCTCTTCAACCGCAGCTTCAACTGCCTTTTTCATGCCGCGTTTCAGGTCCATGGGGTTAGCGCCCGCTGCAACGTTTTTCATGCCCTCGCGCACCAGTGCCTGTGCCAGCACGGTAGCGGTGGTGGTGCCGTCGCCGGCTGCATCGTTGGTCTTGGTGGCAACTTCTTTGACAAGCTGTGCGCCCATGTTTTCAAACGGGTCTTTCAGCTCAATCTCTTTTGCAATTGTCACACCGTCGTTGGTGATGAGCGGTGATCCGAATTTTTTGTCCAGCACAACATTGCGGCCTTTGGGGCCGAGGGTAATTTTCACGGTATCGGCAAGCTGGTCAATCCCTTTTTCCAGTGCCTTGCGGGCTTCCTCGCCATAAATAATCTGCTTAGCCATATTGAATCTGCTCCTTTTATTCGGTAATTAAAATAAATGATTCAAACCGTCTTACTCTACGGTTGCAAGAATATCGCTCTGCCGGAGAATCTGGCACTCCTCGCCGTCGATCTTAACTTCGGTACCTGCATATTTTGCAGCAATCACACGGTCGCCGACCTTCAGGGTCATTTTAACCTCGTTGCCGTCCACAATGCCGCCGGGGCCAACTGCCACAACCACTGCGACCTGGGGTTTTTCTTTTGCCGAACCGGTCAAAATAATACCGCCTTTTGTGGTCTCTTCTGCTTCTTCCGGCTTAATGACAACTCTGTCTGCCAAAGGTACGATCTTCATACGTGATATCCCCTTTACAAAGAATTTTATATTTAAATGTTAATTTTTAGCACTCATTGTTCTTGAGTGCTAAGACTATTTTAACGCATTTTTCTTGAAATGCAAGAGTTTAATTGAAAAAAAATTATGAACAAACCACCTGCGGCGCGGTTTTACAGTTTTTTTACGCCGTAAAATAAAAAGCGCAGGGCCAACACAATCGCCCCGCGCCTTTTTACTTTACCAATCCTGTACCGGCTGCAATGCCCGCAGGCTGTCTTTTACTGCATACAATTTTGCGGGTAGCACAAACCTTGCGCACGCCGGCATGACTTCAATATGCATGCTTTTGCGGATATTGCATTCGCCGTCAATGTTGGCAACGATGGGTTTTTCCGGGATCAGCGCCACCTTTTTGCCGCGCACAAAGGTAAAAATATCACGCACACTCTCTTCAATCTCTTCGCCGTCAAAATGTGCCCCGGTCTGGTATTTTGCAATAATGTTTGCCACCTGAAAACGACTAATCTTTTTCACAATCACAATGTCCAACAGCCCATCGTTCATCACGGCACGGGGGGTTGCCTGATACCCGCTACCATAAGTCGTACCGTTGCCCACCGCCGCCAGCAGATATTCGCCGGTAAGCGGCTTGCCATCTACGGTAACCGTCATGCGGTGGCCCAGCGGCTTACAGACATTTTCAACAATCGAAATGTTATAGGCCACTTTGCCCCCTAAAAAAGGCACCCTGCGGTATTTGGGCACCCCATAGGCAACCGCCGCATCCAAGCCCACCGAGCAGATGGCAAGGCAGATCTCATTGTCTTCTACCTTCATCAGGTCAATCGTCACCGGCGAACCGGCAATATTGTCTTCAAGGTTTAAAAAATCATCTGCCACGCCAAAGTTTTTCAAAAAGTCATTGCCAGAACCCAGTGGTACACAAGCAACCTCTGCCTGCGGATAACGGTAGGCACCCGCCATTACCTCATTCAGTGTGCCGTCGCCGCCACAGGCATAAAAACGCACCGGCTCCCGTGTCATGGCGTATTGGCTGGCGATTTCAGTAGCGTGGTGGGGACGCTCGGTAATCTCGACCACATAATCAAGGCCCAACGGGGCCACCCGCTCAATCAGCTCTGGGATAAAATATTGCGTGGCATCTGCCTTACCAGATTTGGGGTTTACAATAAAAACATGTTTCATCAAGCATACCTCACTAGGAATTTCCTGTATTTAGTATCATACCTCATTTTTTTGCCACAAACAACGATTTTTACGCCCCTACCGCTACAAAACGCCTATTTTTGTATAGTCAGCCAACTTTCGCGCCATTTCTTTTCCACGCTTTACAATCGGTGGCACGGCATATGCCGCGGCTTTGCCCACTCCGGCCCACAGGGTACACAAAAGGGCGGCTTGCGCCGCCCTTTTACACAACCTTAAATCTTAGCCAAAATACCGTGCCAGCAAACCTTCAAATGCCTTGCCGTGCCGGGCTTCGTCGCGCGCCATCTCGTGCACGGTGTCGTGGATTGCATCCAGCCCCAGTTCCTTTGCTTTCTTGGCCAGTTCAAACTTGCCCGCAGTAGCGCCGTTTTCGGCATCTACACGCATTTCAAGGTTTTTCTTGGTCGAATCGGTCAGCACCTCGCCCAACAGCTCAGCAAATTTTGCGGCGTGCTCGGCTTCCTCATGGGCTGCCTTCTCCCAATAAAGGCCAATCTCAGGGTACCCCTCACGGTGGGCAACACGGGACATTGCAAGATACATGCCAACTTCGCTGCATTCACCGTTAAAGTTGTCACGCAGGCCTTGCAGAATCTCGGGGTCGACGCCCTTGGCTACGCCCACCACATGCTCTGCTGCCCAGGTGCGCTCGCCGCTGACCTGCTCTTTAAACTTAGAAGCCGGTGCCTTGCACTGCGGGCAAAACTCCGGCGGGGTCTCCCCTTCATAAACATAACCGCAAACTGTGCAAATCCATTTTTTCATCGTTAACATGCTCCTTGTCTTTTGAATCTTTTATCGTTAAGCCATGGTTCATAACCGAACGATTAAACTATACTATCATGGTACAGTTTTGTCAAGGCGTTTTGAGACTTTTTTGTAAAAATCCCTACTTCCAATTTATGCTTCCATTTACAATTTGCGTATTTCCGAATTTACGTCACGTAAATTCCACGCCACATGCTATTTGCCTTGCCCCCGATCTAACCTTATCGGTGCGGGCGGTGCCATTGCGTGTGTGTACACAATGCCAAAAGCCATTTTGCAGATAAAATACATATAAAAAACGCCCACCATTCGGCGAGCGTTTTATCTGTTCTTTTATTTTTGGTCTGGGTCCTGCCCGGTGCCCTGTATCGCAACCCCGGCCTTTTCCAGCGCAGGCAATAGCAAACGCAATGAAACAGCCGTAATTGCACCCATTGCAATACCCGAAATAATCAATACCGGTGCATACGCCAGTGAAAATGCGGTACGCAACCAAAGTGAAGCCATTAACAGCTGGCCCAAATTATGAAACACCGCCCCGGCGATAGACAGAACAAAATAAGATGGACGGTGCTTTTTAGAGATGGTTAGCAAAACCAATACCGTCAAACTAAGCAAGCCGCCCGCAAGGCTAAGCGCGCCGCCAGAAGGCCCCCTTGTCAACATAACAAAAAAACTTTTTAAAATAACCAGCATAAACGCCTGCCCTTTGCCCAGAAAAAACAGCGTATACATCACTACAATATTGGCAAGCCCCAATTTAACGCCGGGGGGCAACCCCAAAACAGGGGCCAGCATCCCCTCTATAAAACTTAGCAGAATTGCAAGGGCAAACAACATGCCGCCAAATGCAACCCCGCGCGCCTTCCCATTTTTCAATGTAACCCTCCGCCCAACACTGTACCAGCAAAGCACAGCCACTGTTGCTTTTTGCCTGCAATTTAAATAAATACGACCGTGTACTGGCTACCCTGTTCTTCGTTTAGTGCAAAACTGTCTTTCAGAGACGAAGATACCACCAAACGCCCATCACTCGTTAGCATAATCACAGCCACCTCTGTGTTGGTACGCATAAACTCCTCTACCTTTTGGCTGCCCCAAACAAACATTGTAGTGGAGTAAAAATCCGCGACGGTACCATCGGCGGCAATCGCCCCCACCGAAACGATATCGCTTTCGGCGGGGTAACCGGTGCGGCCCGATAAAATATGGTGATAGCGCACCCCATTTTCTTCAAAATAGCGCTCGTATCCGCCGGAAACTGCCATTACCTTGTCTTCCATCGTAATCGACGCAATATAAGTACTGGCATCTTTCAGCGGGGTGCGAAACCCAATGCGGTACAGCGAGCCGTCCAGCTTATGGCCACGCACATAGACATTACCGCCAATGTTGAGAATTGCCGACTTGATGCCATATTCGTCATACACCTGCTCTGCCACCGTACAGGCAGTACCTTTGGCGATGCCCCCAAGGTCAATCCCCTGCCCTTCTTTGGGTAAAAAGACAGTTTTGTTTGCATCGTCAAATTGGATGCTGTCATCCCCAATCAGCGGTAGCACCGCATCGATTTGCGCCTGTGCGGGCACCTTGGGATGGTCGGTTGTAATCCCCCACAACAAGGTCAAAGGGGCAATCGTGATATCAAAAGCACCATTTGATTGAGACGAAAGTGCCACACTGCGCCGCAACAAGTCGTAAGTTTCGCCACTTACCGCCACCGGCTGCTTACCTGCGGCGGCATTGATTTTTGCAATATCACTATCCTCATGAAACAGCGAAAATTCATCTTCAAAAGCACGAAACCGTTTCTCCACCTCAGCCATTGCGGCATCGGCACGCAGACCATACGCCATTTGGCTGACCGTCGTGCTCATCACAAACGTTGTCCTTGTTTTTGCGGTACGCTGCCCTTGATACACAATTAGCCCAAGCACCAAAGCCACCACTAGCACCAGTGCACCACCAAAGATCATCCATCGTTTTTTGCTCATCTGTTTCTCATCCTGTCTGCAAAGGCCCGCCGGTGCGCCCTTGTTAAACTATTGTCATAACTTATTTATTTTAGGGATAATCCGTTTTTTTGTCAAGTTATGTACTATTTGTTGTTGTAAAAGCTGTAGATTTTAAACGCACAACTTTGTTTCAATTTGCTAAAACATTTGCTTTTTTATGCATTTGGTACGATTTAGTTTTCACTTTTGCAAAAAAAGTTGTATTTTATTACCTTTTGCATTTTTTGCTAATTTGACAGCCTTTTTGAATTTGTATATAATTGAGTTCGCGTAACGATTGTGTACGCGTTTTTTCGTTTAGTTTTTCCAAGGCGGGAGGTGAACTGTAAATGAAAAAATTGGCGTCTGTTTTTGCAATACTCGTGCTGGCGCTTAGCCTTCTCGCTGGTTGTGGTGCATCGTATCAGGATGGCGTATACCACGCGGAATTCAAAGACTATGACAGCCACGGCTGGAAAGAATATGTGGATGTTCAAGTTGCCGACAACAAAGTTACGGTACTTACGTTCGATGGGGTCAATGCCGATGGGGCAAAGAAATCAGAGGATGAAGATTATCGTGCTGCAATGGAGCCGGTCAAGGGTACTTATCCTGCAAAATTTTATGCGGATATCACCAACCAATATCTTGAATCGGGTAATTTGAAAGACGTGACCACAGTGGCTGGTGCAACGGTGTCGACCGATAATTTCAAGCTGCTGATGTCTGCCCTTGAGGCAAGCATGAAAAGCGGCAATACCGACACAGTGATTGTCGATTCGTCTTCTTCAGAGAACTAATATAAACAAATACCGCGGCGAAAGCCCGGCCTGCTGCCCTCACCTTTTGGTGGGGGCGGCTTTTAGTTTACTCCCTTTTTGTGAAAGGGTTCGTGTTAAATTTGTAACTTTTGTAATAACTGGGGCCGGCACACTTGCAAAAAAGGCCACTTTAAAGTAGAATATACAGCGTATAAAGAAAACCTTGAAAGGACACCTGCTGTATGAAAAAAGCTCTTGCTTTACTGCTTACCGTATGTTCGCTTGCGCTGCTGGTCACCGGCTGCGGCAGTTCTTCAAAAGAATACAATTTAGACGATGTCATGAGCGCAATTGAGGCCGTTGCACCGGTACCGATGGCCGCCGACATTGACGACGACTTTTTAACCGGGATGTATGGCATCAGCATGGACGATGTGGTGGAATACAAAGGCAAATATTCAAACGTCAACATTATGAGTGACGAGATTTTGATTGTCAAGGCCGCCAAGGGCAAAGCCGATACCATTAAAGCGGCATTTGAAGCGCGCCGGCAGGCAAAATATGACCAATGCAATATGTACTTGCAGCCGCAGGCCGACAAAGCACAAAATGGCCGTATTGTGGTAAAGGGTGATTATGTGCTGTTGGTCATTGCGGGTGACAACGACCGCATTGCAAACGGTGAAGTGGATCAGGTGTATGCCGAAATCGACAAAGCGATTGACGACGCGCTTGCCTAAATGGTGTAATTTTTGCGGCGGGCGGGCATTGCGCCGCCTTGGGCCGACGTTGCAAGCGTCGGCCTTTTTTTACTTCTTTGCGTCATTACTATAATTTAAAACAGGGTCGGTGATTGTTTTGGTCTTCAGCAGCCTGCTGTTTATTTTTCGGTTTTTACCGATTGCACTGGCGCTCTACTACATCGCCCCCCCCAAACTAAAAAACCTCACGCTGTTTTTAGTGAGCCTGTTTTTCTATTCATGGGGCGAGGCGCGTTATTTCCCAATTATGGTCGGCTGCATTGTCGGCAACTATTTGCTGGCCTTGGCGCTAGGGCGTACCCACCAGCGGGCCGGGGTCAAAAAGCTATTACTAGTGCTGGTCATTGCATTTAATATCGGCATGTTGTTCTTTTTCAAATAC
>JAQVCK010000228.1 GCA_028689835.1 Pygmaiobacter sp.
CGTAGAAAGCTCATATGTATGGTATGCAGAAAATGAAACGGGCGGATATGCCGTTACACGCTACCTTCCAACCCCAGATTTATACCTTGTCACTGACAAAAATATGTCAGAAATAGTCAGGCAGATCAGAATAAAATACTATACTGGCGCCATTATTGTTCTCCTCACAATTATATTGGTTATTTTTATTGTAACAACAATAATTCGAAAATATAAAAACAAAATAATATCCCTCACTATTTCAGAAGAACTGAAATATCACGCGATACTTCAAAATGCGACATCTCAAATTTACGATAGTATTATTGAGTTTGATATAACCAACGACATAGCCTGCGGCGAGGGCACAAAAAAGTTTTTGCAGCAAATTGGGCTAAAACCGGATTCGTCGTATAGCATAATGCTGCAAACCATTGCGTCAAAGCACATTCTCCCGGAGCACGCTGAGCTGTATATGGAAACATTTAGCCCGGAATCCGTGTTAAAGGCGCTGCAACAACAGTGCAACAAGTTACATTGTGATTTTCAGTACCTGCAAGACAGCGGCGAGTACGCATGGTTTAAAGAAACGGGCTATATTCTGCGCTGGGCAGAAAACAATTCTATCCACATCGTCATCTGCCGGCAGAATATTGACAGGGAAAAGAAGCTGGAACTCAACCTTCAGGACATGGCGCAAAAAGATGGCCTGACGGGTCTTTACAATAAAATCACCACAGAAATGCTGATTGATAAGCGGCTGGCGGAGCAGCAAAACGATGGCGACATCGTTGTCATGGTGATGCTTGATATTGACAACTTTAAGGAACTCAACGATTCGCTGGGCCATGCTGCGGGCGACAAAATTATTCAGGAATTTGCCCAGACCCTGCGCACGGGCTTTGAACCTGACGATCTGGTGGGGCGCATTGGCGGCGATGAATTTGTTGTTCTTACACGGCAGAAAAATGTTGATGCCCTCGCAAGACAGCTCGAAGAACTTTGCAGCCATATACGTCGCACGTCATACGGCGGCGAGGGGCAGCACCATATTGCCGCAAGTATGGGCGTGGCGGTTTATCCCCGACATGGCAAGAATTTCAGTGAACTGTATGCCAAGGCGGATGCGGCTCTGTACCGTGCCAAGCAGAACGGTAAAGACACATTTGCTTTTTTTGAGGCAAAGCCGCTGGCATAGCCGGAGGCAGCCAGGGGCACGCTAAATCTTGCTTGCGTGCAGCCGGTCGAAGTTTTGAAGGATACCCTTTTCGCTGCGTCATCGCGCCAAGCGCATAGAGGTCAACCACGGCCCTGATTAGACTGCCTCCGCAGCAGCCGTTTTTTGTCCACAAATCGACAGGCAACGGCAAATTGCAGCCACATTGGCAGAAGCCATACCCCGGCGCCACACAAGTTCCGTTACAGCACTGCACAAGGGGTGCTCAAGAGCATGCACAGAAAGCATGCCGTTGGTACGGCACAGTTCAAGAACTGATGCCGGAACAACCCCAACGCCCATACCTGCAATAACTCCCCCCACAATGGCGTGGTATGAAGCCAGCTCAACTATATGCTGCGGCTCCCATCCATATGCTCTAAACCAGTTCACCAGTCTTTTTCTGTATGCGCAACCACCCTGAAAAGCCAATACGGCCTTGCGCCCAATATCGTCCGGGGTGTGTATGGGAGCGTGCCCGCTGGTAGCTATCAGCACCAGCCTTTCATTAAAGGCTTCCACCCGCTCCAGACGCTCATCGGCTGGAGCATCAACAATAAATACTGCATCCAGCCTGTTTTCCAGAATATCCTCATATAGTGAACAGCTTGTCCCGATGGCCAGCTCCAGCTCGATAGCTGGATATTCTGCGTGCAGGTGGGCCAGTATTTCAGGCAGTCGCGCCGCCGCGGCGCTTTCCAGCGCGCCTATGCGGAACCTGCCCCCCGGCTCCATACCCTTTACGCACAGTTCCGCCTCATCCATCAGTGCTGTTATCCGGCGGGCATAGGCATAGAGTGTTTGCCCTCTGGCGGTGGGCAGCAACCGCTTTTTCTCCCGCAAAAACAGCTTGATGCCCAAGTCTTCTTCCATCTGCATAATCCGCGCGGTAACGCCGGACGGTACCCGATGAAGAGACTTTGCGGCGAGGCTTATACCGCCAGTTTCCATAACTGCTATAAATGTGCGCAGGTCTGACACTTCCATTCATTCACCATTTGTGACTATATTTTTCATTTTTATTCATTTGTCATGACTTCTACCATCGCATAGCGTATGCCGCAAGCCGCCCGCCCGCTGGCAGACATTCCCCTTCGCAGGTGTTCTACCAGCGTCAACGGGTGGCGACAAAAACCCGAACATCAGGAACATCTTATGCGCGCTACATGGAAACTGTTTTGGCAGACCGTCATTCTCACGGTCATTTTCTGGGCATGCGATCAGCTTGCCCGGATAACGGGATTCCCCCTGCCCGGCAATGTGTTGGGGATAATCGTACTCCTTTTCCTGCTGCTCACCGGCGTTGTAAAAGAAAGCCACATAAAAGTTGCAGCCGAATTTTTATTGCGGCATCTGGTGTTCTTTTTTGTGCCCATTGCGGTGGGCCTGATGGAATGGGGAAGCGTGTTCTATGAGTACGGATGGGTATTGACGGCGGCCATCGTGCTCAGTACCGCCCTGCCGCTGGTTATTGTGGGGTTTATGGCAAAAGCCTTGTACCGCTTTGCGCCTGAAAAGAAAGGAGAAGAGGCCCCATGCGGATCATAAGCACATTTCTTTGCGTGGCGGGCACGGTGCTGTCATACGCCCTGATCCGCTACCTGTATCTGCGTTACAAGCATCCACTTATCAATATTGTGGCCGGTAGTGCAGCCATTGTTATTGCGGTGCTGGTCGCCTGCGATATACCTTACAAAACCTATGAACCAGCCCGCCAGGTTATGACTCTGCTAATTGGCCCCGCCACCGTCAGCCTTGCGTTGCCCCTCTACCGCTATCGGCATCTGCTGTTGCGCAACGCCTTACCCATTCTTGCAAGTGTATGCACAGGCGCATTTGCGGCCATGCTTTCTGCCGGGGTTATTGCCAAACTGGGTGGTCTGCCGGAGGATGTGGTTATTTCCATCCTCCCCAAGGGGGTTTCCATCCCCTTTGCTGTAGAGGTGGCCTCCATGTACGGCGGCATTCCGTCCCTCACGGCGGCATTTGTTGTGGCTACCGGCACGCTCGGTTCGCTCTTTGGACTTTGGGGGCTTAACATCATTCGCATTAATACC
>JAQVCK010000047.1 GCA_028689835.1 Pygmaiobacter sp.
GCCGCAAGGCCCTGACGAAAGAGGCACAAAAAATGGCGGAGGATGCGAAAATTGCCGTGCGCAATGTGCGTCGTGAAGCCATGGATAAATTTAAAGCGCAAAAAAAGAACAGCGAACTGACCGAGGATGACCAGAAGCGTCTGGAAGAAGAGATGCAAAAGGTGACCGATAAATTCATTAAAAAAATCGATCAGGTTTGCGAAGACAAGATCAAAGAGATCATGGAAATCTGATGCAGCAGCAAAAGTGCCGAGCCGCATGCAATACGTGCGGCTCGGCCTTTTCCGAAACCGGGAGGGTAGCGCATGGCACAGGCAAACAGCAGCGCACAGGGGCTGCACATTGGTTTTATTATGGATGGGAATGGCCGGTGGGCTAAAAAGCGCGGGTTGCCGCGCAATATGGGGCATTCTAAGGGCGCACAGGTTTTTCAGGACATGGTAAAATACTGCAAACAGCTTGGGGTACAGGCCGTCACTTTTTATGCGTTTTCTACTGAAAACTGGAAACGCCCGCAGGATGAAGTGGACGCCATTATGAAGCTGCTCAAAGAATATCTGTTGCGTGCGTTTGACTATAAAAAAGAGGACAACCGCATTATTGTGTTGGGCGACAGGTCGCCGCTGACGCCCGAAATTCAGCAACTTATTTTTGAAATTGAGGACGGCACAAAGCAAAATACCGGCATGACTATCAATGTGGGTATTAATTATGGCGGCAGGGAAGAGATGACCCATGCTGCGCGTGCCTTGGCCCAGCAGGTGGCGGACGGCAAGCTGTTGCCAGAGCAAATTAATGAAGACTTGCTTGCAGGGCAACTGTATACCGCAGGTCAAAAAGACCCTGATTTTATTTTGCGCCCCAGTGGGGAAAAACGGCTGTCAAATTTTATGCTTTGGCAGTCGGCTTATGCCGAATTTATTTATATGGATGTGCTTTGGCCGGATTTTACAAGAAAAGATTTGGACTGGGCGATTGCCGAATTCAATAGCCGCAGCCGGCGCTATGGCGGCCTTTAAGCCGCAGTGGGAGGTTTACCAATGAAAACACGGGTCATTACTTCGCTAGTCGGTATTCCCATTCTTTTTCTAGCTTTGTACTTTTATAATACCTTCTTTTTTAACTTGATTATTGCGGCGCTTTGTCTGATGGCTTTATATGAAATTGTCAGCGCATTTCAAATTAAAAATCCATTTTGGCTATACCTGGCGCTTGTACCAATGGAATTTATTTTAATGCTAAGCGAGCGAGAAAGCATTCGCCGTTTTATCCCGCTGTTGCTGTTTTTGTTTATTGTGTATATTGCTGTTTGCGTAATTTTTGAATTTCGCGAACTCAGTTTTGCGCAGATTAGCGAAACGATTCTGTTTTGTGGTATTGTGGTGTTTGGCTTTTATGCCATTATTTCATTTAAAGTTTTGCTGCCATTTGAGCAATACCATTATGATGCGCTGTACCTTATTATGCTGGGCTTTGGCTTTGCATGGGGTGGGGATACGATGGCCTATTTTACCGGCAGAGCTTTTGGTAAGCACAAGCTTGCCCCCACCCTTAGCCCACATAAAACGGTAGAAGGTGCCGTGGGTGGTATTTTGGGCAGCATTTCGCTGGGGCTGCTATTTACATGGCTTTATTCTTTGTTGCTGCCGGTCATCGAGCCGGGTACTACTGCCTCAATCAGCGGGCTTAATTACCTGATGATATGTGGTATAGGTGCAGTGGCCAGCGTGCTGGGCATTATGGGGGATTTGTTCACCTCCGGCATTAAGCGGCAGTGTGGCATTAAAGACTATGGGTCGATTTTCCCCGGGCACGGCGGTATTTTAGACCGTTTTGACAGCGTGATTTTTGTCATGCCGTTTGTATCGCTGCTTAGCCGGGTGTTGCCGTTTGTGCAGCGCTGACCCCTAAAGAAGGGACACAAATGACCAAAAAAATTACATTACTAGGCTCCACTGGTTCTATTGGCAAACAAACGCTGGATGTAGTGCGGGTGCAAGGGTATCAAGTGTTTGGCCTTGCGGCAAACCGCAGCACAGAGCAGTTGTTGCAGCAAATTGCTGAGTTTCACCCGCGTGTGGTTGCTGTTGCAGACGAAACTGCGGCACAGCAGGTGCGCGATGCGGTTATAACAATGCAAAACCCGCCTGCGGTGTTGGGCGGGGCGGCAGGCCTGTGTGAGCTTGCGGCTATGCCAGGTGCGCAGCTGGTGCTAAACGCAATTGTTGGTATTGCCGGCCTTGCCCCCAGTCTCGCGGCGATCGAAAGTGGCAAAGACCTCGCACTTGCCAATAAAGAAAGCCTTGTCACCGGTGGTGCGCTGGTGACACAGGCGGTACGGCAGCACGGGGTGAAACTGCTACCGGTCGATAGTGAGCATTCTGCTATTTTTCAGTGTATGCAAGATGCGGCATCCGCAAAAGCACTAAGTAAAATTTTACTCACGGCATCTGGTGGGCCGTTTTTTGGCAAAACACGTGCCGACTTACAAATGGTAAAGGCTGCCGATGCCTTAAAACACCCTAACTGGAACATGGGCAGCAAAATTACGATTGACAGCGCCTCACTGATGAACAAAGGGCTGGAGCTAATTGAAGCTGTTTGGCTGTTTGGGGTGACACCGCAGCAGGTGCAGGTCGTTGTGCAGCGGCAAAGCATCATCCACTCGATGGTGCAGTTCAGCGACAATTCGGTGTTAGCACAGCTTGGTGTGCCGGATATGCGTATCCCAATTCAATATGCACTTACTTGGCCACAGCGGGTAGCCGGCCCGGCACCAGAGCTTGATTTTACAGCCCTTGGGCCGCTGACGTTTGATGTGGCGGACGAAGATACTTTTTGCAGCCTTGCGGCCGCAAAGCAGGCCATAGCGTTGGGGGGGCTTGTGCCCACCGCGCTCAATGGGGCAAATGAAAAAGCGGTAGAGCTGTTTTTGCAGGATAAAATCGGCTTTTTGCAGATTGGTGAAATTGCGCAGCGCACGGTACAGCACTTTAGTGGTGCGGTGGGCAGCTATACCTTACAGGACGTATTTGATTGCGACGCCGAGGCACGGCGTTTTGCACAGCAGAACACAGGCGGTCGTTAGCCGTACCGTAAAACAACTGGCCTAAAGCCGGTATTTGTTGAAGGAGAAGCTATGTCTTTACTCATTACGATTCTGGTGTCGATTTTGGTGTTTGGTGGTGTCATTTTTATTCACGAGTTTGGCCATTTTGCAACGGCCAAGCTTTGCGGTATTAAAGTAAATGAATTTGCACTTGGCATGGGGCCTACGTTGTTCCATTTTACACGTGGCGAAACGACCTATGCCCTGCGGCTATTGCCAATTGGCGGGTTTGTGAGTATGGAGGGGGAGGACGAAGCGTCGACCGACGAGCACTCGTTTACCCGTGCCCCCGTTTATAAGCGCATTTTGGTTGTTGTGGCCGGTGCGGTAATGAACCTGATATTGGGTTTTGTGATACTGCTGATTTTAGTTTCGCAGCAAAGTGCAATCACCAGCCGCACAGTCAGCCAGTTTTCTGAAAATGCCTCTACGCAGGCAAGCGGGCTTGCACTGGGGGATGAAATTATTGCGGTCAACGGGAGACGCTGCTTTATTGCCGATGATATTGTGTATGAATTTATGCGCACGCAAAATGGCACAGCGGACCTCACCGTGCTGCGCGACGGCAAAAAGGTGGAGCTGCCGCAGGTCAAGTTTGAGACCAAAACACAATCAGACGGTTCGACCGGCCTTGTAATTGATTTTAAAGTGCTACCGCTGGAAAAAACCCCGCTGAATGTGCTGCGGGAGGGTGGGCTATGGACAGCGTCTCTCTCTCGTATGATTTTTCTCAGCCTTGTTGATTTAGTTACCGGCAGAGTGGCGGTCAACAACCTGTCCGGCCCGGTGGGCATTGTCACGGTCATCAGCGAAGCGGTATCGGTGGGGTGGCAGCCCATTTTGATGATCCTTGCCATGATTACCATCAACCTTGGCATTTTTAACCTAATCCCGTTCCCGGCGTTGGACGGCGGCAAATTGTTCTTGCTGATTATCGAAGGGATACGCCGCCGCCCGCTGGCACAAAAGTATGAAATTGCCATCAATTTGGGTGGCTTTGCGGTGCTGATGCTGTTAATGGTGTTTGTGACATACAATGACATTGCGCGGTTGATTCATTGAACTGTGCAGTTGCGGCAGAAAGGACCTATAACATGAGAATGCTTCGAAAAGAAGTGAAGATAGGCAATATTACAATTGGCGGCAACCACCAGATTGCCGTACAAAGCATGCTGAACCGCCCAATCAGTGACATTGCAGGCAACGTGGCCCAGGCCCAAAGCCTTGCCGCGGCGGGTTGCCAAATTATCCGGGTAACGGTGCCGCATGAACAGGATGCAAAGGTTGTCGCGGCCATTAAAGAAGCTGTTGACCTGCCGCTTGTCGCGGATATCCATTTTGATTACCGCGCAGCCATTGCGGCGGCCGAGGCCGGTGCGGATAAGATACGCATCAACCCCGGCAATATTGGCGGCGATGACCGTGTTTCTGCGGTAGTACAGGTGTGTAAAGCAAAAGGCCTTCCCATTCGCATCGGGGTCAACGCGGGCAGCCTTGAAAAAGACCTGTTGGCAAAGTACGGGGCACCAACGCCACAAGCGCTGTGCGAAAGTGCCCTGCGCCATGTTGCCATTTTACAACGGCACGATTTTGATAATATCGTCATCAGCATCAAATCCAGCCATGTGCCTACCGTGCTGGCAGCCTACCGTTTGCTGGCACAGCGCTGTGACTACCCGCTGCACATTGGTGTCACCGAAGCCGGCACCTACCGCATGGGGCTTATTAAATCGGCCATGGGGATTGGCGGGCTGCTGCTGGATGGCATTGGTGATACCTTGCGAGTTTCGCTGACTGACGCGCCAGAAAAAGAGGTGCAGGCGGGGTTTGATATTCTGCGCGCCGCCGGTTTTGCCGTGCCCGGGCCGGAAATTATCAGTTGCCCCACCTGCGGGCGCACCAATATTGACATTGCAAAAATTGCACAGGAAGTTGAAGAGCGCTTACAGGGGTGTAAAAAACAAATCAAGGTCGCTGTGATGGGGTGTGTTGTCAATGGGCCAGGCGAAGCCAAAGAGGCAGATATCGGAATTGCCGGTGGGGTAGACAGCGCGGTGCTGTTTATCAAAGGGCAACAAATCCGCACGCTTCGTGGGGATATTGTGGGCCAGTTGATTGCAGAAATTGAAAAGCTTTGACCCTTTTCAAAGCAATTAAAACGGGTAAAAGGGGGTACGCGGTTTGGAAGCACTGATTTTAAAGCTATGGCCAGAGGTTGGCGGCGAGCTGGGCGAAAAGTTGGCAGGGGCAGCAGTGAAAGCCGTTGCGGTAGACCGTGCGGCTGCGCTGGTCACTGTGACGCTGCATGCCCCTGTGCCGTTTACAACAGAGCAGCAGCAACAGCTTGCCCAGTTGCTCACCGGCCGCTTTGAGGGGTTTTGTGTGCAGGTGCGTAGCGCCTTACAATACGAAGATCTTGGCCCCGCCGAGTTATTGGTGCTGGCCGACGAGCTGAAGCGTGAAGGGTTACCCCTGAATGGCTTTTTAGAGGGATGCGGTATTGTAATTGAGGGGCAGACGATTACAATTGATGTTTGCCACGGAGATGTGTTGTTGCACCAGATGGGGTTTGCCGAAAAGATGGCCCAGTGTGTGCGCAAAGCGACCGGGGTATTGCCGGTTGTCAAATTGATTTGCTCTAAGCGCCCCAGCGCAGAAAAAGTAGAAGCAAAAATGCTGGCAAAACAGCCGACACCACAGGTTTCTGCTGCGCGCGGGCCATCGCGCAGTGTAAAAACGGAAATTGCAGTTGATGGGCTGGAGCTGACCGACACACCACCAAGGCTGGTCAATGGCAGGCCGTTCAAAACCAATAACGTGACGGCAATTAAAGACCTTGGGCAGGACAGCGGCAAAGTGACGGTTTGGGGCGATGTGTTTGCAAACGAAGTCAAAGGCAGTTTTCGCAAGATATACCGTATTGCTATTACAGATAAAACTTCTTCGATTAATTTGAAAATCAGGCCGGAGCTTGATGAAAACACCGAGCGTTGGGATAACATTCAGCCTGGCGACACGTTGATTGTTAAGGGCCTGTGCAGCTATGACCGGTATGAAAACGATTATGTCATTATGCCGTTTGATGTGCTAAAGGTCGAGCGCCGCGGGCGTGAGGACCATGCCGAGCAAAAGCGCATTGAACTGCACTTACATACGAAGCTCAGCTCAATGGACGCAATGGGGGACCCCGCTGCGGCGGTGCGGCTGGCCGCACGCTTTGGCCACCCGGCCATTGCCATTACCGACCACGGCGTGGTACAGGGTTTTCCGGAAGCGATGCTGGAAGCAGATAATGTAAAAAAGAAGAACCCTGACTTCAAGCTGATTTATGGCTGTGAGGCCTATTTTGTCGACGACATGGTTGATGTGGTGTACGGCGATGGGCACGGCAGTCTGCGTGGCAGCTTTATTTCGTTTGATATTGAAACGACCGGCCTTTCTCCGAAGGAGGACCGCATTACTGAAATTGGCGCAGTAAAAATAGAAAATGGTGCGGTGACGCAGGTGTTTAACACCTTTGCAGACCCGCAACGGCCCATCCCGCCTAAAATCACTCAGCTAACCGGTATTACCGATGAAATGGTGCGCGGCGCCCCCAGCCAGGGGGAAGCCGTGAAGGCGTTTTTAGACTTTGCAGGGGATTTAACCTTGATTGCGCACAATGCGCATGGGTTTGATATCCGGTTTATTCGCGTGGCGGCACAGGCTGCGGGATTGCCGTTCCATAACCCCTATATCGACACGCTGCCACTGGCGCAAGCAATGTACAAATTGAAGAACTACAAGTTGGATACTGTGGCAAATCATTTGGAATTACCCCCGTTTAACCACCACCGGGCAAGTGATGATGCTAAAATTTTGGCGGAAATTTTTATCCGTATGATTGAAGAGCTGGAATTTAAGGGCGTTCGGAATATGGAAGAAATCAACACCGGCCTTGGCAGCACACGGGCGCTTTCTAAGCGCAACTTCCACATGATTTTACTGGTGCGCAACCAAATCGGGTTAAAGAACCTGTATAAGCTGGTTTCGTTTGCCCATACGCAGCATTTCTTTAAGGTACCGCGTATCCCGCGCAGCCTGCTCTTACAATACCGTGAGGGGTTACTGGTTGGCAGTGCATGTGAAGCTGGAGAGCTTTACAGAGCGGTGGTGGAAGCCCGTAGCCACGAAGAACTGGTAAAAATCGCAAAGTTTTACGATTTTTTGGAAGTACAGCCGGTGGGCAACAACGAGTTTATGGTGCGCGAGGGCCTTGTAAACAGCGAAGAGGAAATTCGCAATTTTAATCGTACTATTGTCAAATTGGCAAAGGAATTAAAAAAGCCCTGCGTCGCCACCGGGGATGTACACTTTTTAGAGCCGGAGGACAACGCTTACCGCGCGGTGTTGCAGGCGGGCAATGGGTTTAAAGATGCCGATAATCAGGCGCCGCTGTATTTCCGCACCACCGATGACATGTTGCAGGAATTTGCCTATATGGGCAAAGAACAAGCGTTTGAGCTGGTGGTCACAAATCCGGGTATCCTTGCGGATCGAATTGACGGTGACATTCGCGCTATCCCACGCGGCACCTATACCCCCACCATTGAAGGAGCAGACGAGATGCTGCGCACGGCCACGATGGACAATGCCCGTGCACGTTATGGTGACCCGCTGCCGGAAGTGGTAGAAAAGCGCCTCACGCGCGAGTTGGACAGTATTATCAAGCACGGGTTTGCGGTGCTGTATGTCATTGCGGTCAAGCTGGTTGCTTACTCTAACGAGCACGGGTATCAGGTGGGCAGCCGTGGCAGCGTTGGGTCTTCTGCCGTTGCCAATTTTTCTGGTATTTCAGAGGTCAACCCGTTACCACCGCATTACCTGTGCCCCAAATGTAAATACAGTGAATTTTTTGACGATGGCTCGGTAGCAGATGGCTTTGACCTGCCCGACCGCAAGTGCCCGCGCTGTGGGGCCGACCTTGCGATGGATGGGCATGATATCCCGTTTGAAACCTTTTTGGGCTTTGATGGCGATAAAGAGCCAGATATTGACCTTAATTTTTCAGGCGAATACCAGTCTCAGGTGCATCGCTATACAGAGGAGCTATTTGGCAAAGAATTTGTGTTTAAGGCCGGTACCGTGTCGGCGCTGAAAGACAAAACGGCCTATGGTTATGTCAAAAAATATCTCGACGAGCGCAGCCGCGTGGTAAACAGGGCAGAAGAAAACCGCCTGACCATTGGATGCACCGGCGTAAAAAAGACAACGGGCCAGCACCCCGGCGGCATGGTCGTAGTGCCGGGGCATCACGAGGTGTACGACTTCACCCCCATTCAGCACCCCGCAGACGACAAAGACAAGGGCGTTTATACCACCCACTTTGAGTTTAAATATCTGCATGACACGTTGTTAAAGTTGGATGAGCTGGGGCATGATGTGCCAACGCTTTACAAGCACTTAGAGGATATGACTGGCATCAAGATGGATGATGTGCCGATGAACGACCCCAAGGTCATTTCATTGCTTACCTCCACTGAAGCGCTGGGTATTAAGCCGGAGGATATCAGCAGTGAAACCGGCACTTTCGGTATCCCAGAGCTTGGTACGAACTTTGTGCGCCAGATGCTGATTGAAGCGCAGCCAAAAAGCTTTTCTGACCTGATTCAGATTTCCGGTCTGTCCCACGGTACGGATGTATGGAATGGCAACGCGCAAGACCTGATTAAAGATGGTACTTGTACGATTTCAGAGGTCATTGGTACCCGTGATAGCATCATGACCTACCTGCTGCATAAGGGTGTAGAGCCCAAACAGGCGTTCAACATCATGGAACTGACCCGTAAAGGCAAGGTGGCGAAGAACGGTTTCCCGGAAGGCGCAGAGGAAATGTTGCGTGCGCATGATGTGCCGGACTGGTATCTTGAAAGTTGTAAAAAAATCAAATATATGTTCCCCAAAGCGCATGCAGTGGCATACTTAATTGCAGCTATTCGCTTGATGTGGTTTAAGGTATACCACCCACTGGAGTTTTATGCTACCTATTTTACAGTGCGCGGGCAGGATATTGACTATGAGGCGGCGGTGGGCGGCAGCCGTGTGGCGGCGCGTAAACTGAAAGAAGTTAACGCGCGGCTGAAAGAAAACAAAAACGCCAAAGATGAAGACATTTTAACCAGCTTGCAGATGGTCAGCGAAATGCTGGCCCGCGGATATGAGTTTTTGCCTATCGAGCTTGGTAAATCCGAGGCAAAGCGCTACCTTGTAGAGGACGGTAAAATTCGGCTGCCGTACCTGTCAATGAAGGGCATTGGCGAAGCTGCAGCGGTTTCAATGGAAAAAACCTGTCGCGAAAATGCCAGCTTTTTGTCGGTGGATGAGTTTCAATCGCTGGCCAGTGTTTCATCTTCAGTTATTGAATCACTGGATGCGGCGGGGGTGTTTCAAAAACTGCCCAAAAGTAGTCAGATCAGCCTCTTTGGTTAGTTTAGCTGGGGTGTAAAGCAAAAAAGGGGAGAGTCAGTTTTATGGCAAATACCGTTTCATTGACACGTTATACCGTGGGAGTGGATGCATACAGGCAACTCCCAATGGCGGCCCAAAGCTTTGGGAACCGCTTGTTTGTGGTGGGGGGGCATACTGCCCTTGCTGCGGCCCTGCCACGGTTACAGGCCGCCCTTGCAGGCAGTAAGCTGGTGCTTGCCGGGGTGCAGTGGTATGGGGGAGAATGTACTTACAATAACATCCAGGCCTGTGCCAAGGCGGCAAAGCAAGTTGGGGCACAGATTATTGTGGGTATGGGTGGCGGCAAGGCACTCGACACGGCCAAGGGGGCAGCAAATCTGCTGGGTGTCCCGGTGTTTACACTGCCCACAATTGCAGCTACCTGCGCCGCAACAACGGCGCTTTCTGTCGTTTATGATGAAGCCCATAAATTTATTGAGTTTGCTTTTTTTGCGGCCCCACCGGTGCACACATTTATCGACACTGCGGTCATTGCCGCAGCCCCGGTAAAATACCTGCGTGCCGGGATTGGCGACACACTGGCAAAGCATTATGAATGTACGTTTGCCAGCCGAAACGACGATTTGGACCATTCTTCCGGTATGGCTGTTAACCTTTCGCGCATGTGCAGAGACCCGCTGTTGCAAGCCGGCGCACAAGCCCTACAAGACGGTGAAGCCGGTACACCAAGTGATGCATTGCAACAAGCGGTGCTCGCCAATGTCGTGACCACAGGGTATGTTTCATGCCTTGTGGCAGAGGAGTATAATGGTGCGGTGGCACATTCGCTTTTTTATGGGCTGACCATCTTGCCGGGTTTTGAAAAGAGCTATCTACACGGTGATGTGGTCGCCTATGGTGTTTTAGTGCAGCTTGCGCTGGACCAAAATGAGAGGGAGCTTTTGTTGTTACGCGATTTTCTTTTGTCGGTTGGCATCCCAACTTGCCTTGCAGACATTGGGGTGCGTTACGAAAGGGGAATGTTGGCCCCGGTGTTGGAAGAAACTTTGACCATGCCGGACATGCGACACTTGCCTTATCAGGTGACAAAGGAAATGTTGTGGTGCGCAATTGGTGTTCTAGAAAACCTTAAAAGTCACAATTAAGGTCACGAAACAGTAAAAATGTATATTTGCAGCACTGGCGGCACTGTGTTATCATTAAGAAAACACAGTGCCAATTTTGTATTAGTATCGCTATTTACTGATATAAGGGGAGGAAAGCATGAATAAAAATAAGCTCGTTGCAATTCTCTGTGCCGCTTTTTTATTTGTTGGCACGATGACTGCGTGCCAGGCACCATGGGACCAACAAGAAGCTTCGTCGCTGCCTGCCGCAGTAAGTGCGGTGCCGACTGCGACCCCCGCACCGACAGAAGAACCGGTGGCAAGCACCAAAACGCAGTTTTTTGACTTTGTGATGGGCAAAGCACAGCTGGTGGATGAATATGGCGGCAAAACACCGACACAGGGTGGCAAATTTTTAAAGCTGGAAATCACCGTTACCAACATTACCTCTACGGTAGTGCCGATGTATGATACCGATTTTCAACTGGTGACGTCGAATAATACTGTGATTTTGCCACAAGAGACGTTTAATGATGAAATGGTACCGATGGAGTATGAACTAAAAGAGGGGGAATCCGCTACCTATACGTACCTATATGATGTGCCGGCAGAGGAGACCGAATTTAAAGTATTGTATCAAGAAGAGTACGACGACCCAGCAACAGGGGAAAGCCGGGTACAGGGGGAAACGTACCAGGTACCGGTAGAACTTTCCTAAAATACGTAATTTATGGATTTACAAACCACATTTGGCATGAATGTGGTTTGTTTTTTACCCAAAAGAAGTGTCGTTTTTTGTGAATACATCATAATGTTATAACTTTTACTTTACAAATGAGGCTCAGCCGATTATGATAAATAGGTAGTATCTTTTTATTTTGCAGGCAATGCCTGCGGCAAAACCCAAAGGAGGACAGGTTATGTCATTGCAGTACCACCTGAAAATTCAAGAAGGCGACGTGGCGCCTTATGTCTTGCTTCCGGGCGACCCCAAGCGGGTGCCTATCGTTGCAAGCTACTGGGACGAAGCACATTTTGTGGCCGATAACCGCGAACACGTCACCTACACCGGTGTTTACAAAGGGGTGCCAATCTCTTGCACCAGCACCGGTATGGGCTGCCCCTCAACAGCCATTGCGATGGAAGAGCTTGCCCGCTGCGGTGTCAAGAATTTTATTCGTATCGGCACCTGTGGCACCTTTCAGGACTATGTAAAAAAGGGCGATCTGCAAATTTTTGATTCGGCCTGCCGTTATGACGGCTGCTCGAAAGCCTATGCCCCGCTGGAATACCCGGCGGTTGCCTCTCACGAAGTGGTAGAAGCCTGTATTCAAGCTGCAAAAGAGCTGGAAAAGCGCTATCATGTGGGCACGACCCGCACGCAGGATACTTTCTATGCCAACTATCCGGAACCCGGCAGTTCGTTCAATAACTTCTGGCAGTCCCGCTGGAAAGAATTCTACCCCGACCTCAAGCGCCTGAACGTCCTTGGCGGCGAGATGGAGACCAGCATTGTGCTGGTGCTCACCCGCATTTGGGGCCTGCGTGGCGGTGCTGTGGCAGTTACACTGGACAACATCATTCAGTCGCAGGAGGAAGAGGGCGAGTATGAGCCCGAAAAGGCACTGGATCACAGTGAAGACAACATTAAAACGCTGTCGTTGATGGGCTGTGAAGCGATCAAAAAGCTGTGGGAAATTGATCAGGCGAAAAAGTAAATAAATTCTGTTGCTTTTGGTAGAACAACCAAACAGCAAAAACCGTGTCTGCCGCATTGCGTTGCGGCGGGCACGGTTTTTTGTTGATTGGGGTGTACTAAAAATAGGCCATATCAGTGAGGCCACCAAGTTTAGGGAAATGTTTCAAAAAAATGTCGTACTTCGCAGTGCTCTAATTCAAATTGTTTGCCCGCAAGATAGTGCAGGGTGTTTTCTGGTGGTATTTCAATTGCAAAGCCTAAATGGTATGCACACAGCAATTGCCCGCGTACAGCCGGGTAGTTGCTGTTTAGTTCGATATCACCGTATTTTAAATCTCCAAGAATCGGGCTGCCTAAAAAGGCAAGGTGTGCGCGTATCTGGTGGGTGCGGCCGGTGTAAAGCGTAACTTTGCACAAAGAAAGCTGCCCTTTGGTTTGTAATACGGTTACGCCGGTAATAATTTTTTGCCGTCCCTCAGCGGGTTTGCGAAAGACTTTTACCCGGTTTTTAGTTTCGTTTTTTAGCAAATATGCGGTGTGAATGCCCTGCGGTGGGGTGCCTCTCGCCACACAAAGGTATTGCTTTTGTAGCAGGCCATCGCGCACCAACGCAGTACCATCGCGCAGGGCGGTATATGTTTTTGCTGCCAGCACAATGCCTTCGGTGCCACGGTCCAGCCGGTTGCAAATCGAAGGGCGAAACGGGCTGCCACCAGCGGGGGTGTATTCCCCCTTTTCCTGTAAACCGTCCACAAATAAATCAACCAGGTTTGCATCTCCAGTGCGGTCAGAGTGGCACAGTAGATGAACGGGTTTATGTAGCAGGGCGATCTGTGTATCCTCATATAACACATGTAACCTAGCCGCTGGGCGGTGTCTTTTTTGGGGGACAGGAGGGGAGGCGGCAAAAAATTCATCATTTAAATAAAGCTCAATCAAGTCTCCCTGCTGCAACCGGGCATCCGGGGCGGCGCGTTTCCCGTTTATTTTAATGCGCTTGTTGCGAAACGCTTTGTGCATCAAAGAAGAGGGCAGGCCGGTCGTGACCTTCTCCACAAAACGGGAAAGGCGCACCCCAACGTCATTTGGCCCGGCAGTATAGCTTTTCAAACTGATTTCCCCTTTGCTGTCTTTAAAAACAGACACTTTTCATGTATAATAATGGAAATTGCGGCATAAGCATGGTTGCCTAAACCACAATTTACATTGTGGTAAAATGGCTGCACTTCAGTATAATGCAATATGACGGGGGTGTCAATTTGGGGGTTCATGACGGGCATCGGCAGCGTTTGCGCGAACGCTTTTTAAAAGAGGGTCTCTCTGGGTTTGCGCCGGTTAATGTGCTAGAGCTGTTATTGTTTTTTACCAATAAGCGCTGTGATACCAGTGAAATCGCGCATCGCTTGCTGGAACGGTTTGGCAGCTTTTCCGGTGTATTGGATGCGCCCTACGCCACACTGTGTGCGGTAGAAGGGGTAGGCCCTTTATCTGCCTGCTTGTTAAAACTTACCGCCGCCTGTGGTGCGTTTTATGCAAATGACCGCGCTGCCCGGGTGGGCAGTATTTTATCCACAAAACAGGCGGGCGCATACTTTGTGCCCAAGTTTACAGGTAGTACCAGCGAAGAGGTTTACTTGCTATTGCTGGATGACAAACGCAAAATACTGCGCTGTGCAAAGCTGTTTGAGGGCACAGTTAACGCAGCGGCCATTACCCTTAAAAAGGTTATGGCAGAGGTAGTCATCAGCAATGCAACTGCGGTAATTCTTGCACACAACCATCCCGGTGGGCTTGCATTGCCCTCAGCAGAAGATAAAGTGGTGACAAACCAAATTGGGGCCGCGCTCGATATGATTAATGTGCGCCTGCTGGACCATATTATTGTGGCAGACAGCGAATTTTTCTCTATGGCAGATACCGGGCTGTTGTATGTGAAACATGTTTTTGCCCAGCTATAAAAAGAGTTGTGTTAGAATGTTTTTGCGGTATGGGGGCGAACGTGTTATAATGTTTTTCGCCCCTTACAGATCTGTGGCAAAACAGATGTTTTGGCATCACCCATGGTTTTGCCATAAAGGAGATGGACAAATGCCGTTACAGGCAACAATTACACAATCTGGTACTTGGGCCAAAGGCATCGTGGTCTTTTTTTCTGCCATGGTACCATTGATTGAAAATAAAGGCTCAATTATTCTTGCGGCTGCATTGAACCTGAAATGGTATATTGCCTATTTGGGTACCACAATTGCGACTTTTTTGCCGGTGCCGTTTTTGCTGCGCAACAGCAGAAAAAAGCTTGCTGGGTTACGCCGCTTTGGGCCAATTAGTGCTATTATGGCACATGTAGATGCTTTCGCAAAAAAGCATGCTGCCTTTTTACACCGCCGTGGTTGTATGGCGCTGGCATTGATTATTTCAATTCCGTTCACTGGTATTGGCAGTTGGGCAGGGGTCCTACTGGCGGACATCTTAAAGTTAGACCCTAAACGCGCCGCCGTGGCGATTTTTGCAGGGGTTGTGGTTTCGGGTTTTTTGACGACGGTTGGGGTGTATGGTTTGTTTCTTGGGGTTCGCCAGCTGTTGCATTTTTGGTGAAGTCATACAGATGAAAAAACAGCAAATAAGGCAACCTTAAAAACGAAAAACGCAAATATTAAAATAGATGTAAAACAGGTAATAAGTACAAGAAATTTAAAGGATAACAAAGGAAA
>JAQVCK010000229.1 GCA_028689835.1 Pygmaiobacter sp.
GACGAATTGCAAAAAATGCTGGAGGAAGAATAAATGCACGAAACATCTTTAATGGAAAATATTTTAGCTACGGCCACTTCTACGCTGGCTCCCTACAATGTTAAGCGGGTCAACGAGATTTCCGTTATTTACGGGCCGCTGGCTAATATCATTCCCTCGGCGCTGGAGTTTGCTTTTGAGGCTCTGACGGAAAAAACCATATTTGCAAAAGCCCGTTTTGTGATGCGCCACGTGCCGATCGAGGCCGAGTGCTTAGACTGCAATAAAAGCTACGAGGCTGAGCAAGTGCCTTTTAAATGCCCTTATTGCGGCAGCAACCGTTTTAATATTACCGGAGGAACAGATGTTTATTTAGAAAGTATTGATTTTGACGACGACGATGAAATTTAGGGAGGCAGAACAATGAAAATCGACATTATGCAGGATATGATGAATACTAATTTGCATTACGCGGCAGAAAATAAGGCCGCTTTTGCCGCTAACGGAATTTATGCGGTTAATGTTTTGGGTTCTCCGGGGGCGGGCAAAACCACCCTTTTAGAAACCACCTTTCATTATTTGCAAGGCAAGATTAAATCGGCCGTTGTCGAAGGCGATCTGGCCACAGCCCGCGACGCGGCGCGTATAGCAGCCTGCGGCGTACCCGTAATCCAGATCAATACCGAGGGCGGCTGCCACTTAGACGCCAAAATGGTGGCCAAAACCTTAGGCGGCTTCGATTTGCCAAAGCTTGACTTAATGGTGATCGAAAATGTCGGTAATTTGGTTTGTCCCGCTGCTTACGATTTGGGCGAACACGAAAAAATCCTGGTTATGAGCTTAACCGAGGGCGGCGATAAGCCCGCCAAGTATCCCACCGCCTTTTTAGCCGCCGCGGCAGTCGTTTTAAATAAATTCGATTTGCTGCCTTATATCGGTGTCGATGCCGAAAAAATGAAAAAAGAAATTTTAGATATTAATCCGCAAATTAAAATTTTTGAAACCTCCTGCCGCGAGGGGCAGGTTTTTGGCGTAGATAAATTCGCCGAATATCTTTTGCAAAAAGCGGGTAAAAACAGTGCCAAAGCTTGAGCGTTTAAAACTGCAAATCAGCGGCATAGTTCAGGGGGTGGGCTTCCGCCCCTTTGTTTATAAGCTGGGTCGTGAGCTGGGTTTAAACGGCTTTGTCCGCAATACGGCGGCGGGAGTGACCATTGAAGTCGAGGGCGATAAAAATTCTGTGGAAGAATTTTGCCGTTTGCTGCCTTTGCGTGCCCCCGATCTGGCGCGTATCGATAAAATTGAGAGCCGGAGCCTGCCTTGTCTGGGGACTGAGGGTTTTGCGATTATCAGCAGTAAAAGCGGCGAGGCGCAAACCTTGATTTCTCCTGATATGGGTATTTGCGATGAATGTCTGGCCGATATTTCTGATCCCGCCAACCGCCGCTATCGTTATGCCTTTACCAACTGCACCAACTGCGGGCCGCGCTTTACGATCAGCGAAAAGCTGCCCTACGACCGCACCAACACCTCAATGGCCGAATTCAGCCTCTGTGCGGAGTGTGCGCGTGAATATCATGACCCCGAGAACAGGCGTTTTCATGCTCAGCCCAATGCTTGCCCCGTTTGCGGGCCGCAGTTGACGTTTTGCGGCAATAATGGACAAATAATCGCCGGTGACCCGCTCAAAACAGCTCAAGAGGCTTTGCGTAACGGTCAAATTATTGCCGTCAAGGGCCTGGGCGGTTACCATTTGGTTTGCGACGCTCTCAATAACGAGGCCGTCGCCGTTTTGCGCGGGCGCAAGCTGCGTTACGGCAAGGCCTTTGCTTTAATGATGCCCGATCTCGCCGCCGTCAAGCGTTATTGCGAGCTTAACGATACCGAAGAAGCCCTGTTGACCGACCGCCGCCGTCCGATCGTGTTATTAAATAAAAAAAGTCCCTGCGCTATTGCCGGGCAGGCGGCTCCCCATAACAAACGGCTGGGCGTTATGCTGCCTTATACTCCGCTGCATTACCTTTTAATCGAGGGTTTTTCCGCGCTGGTGATGACCTCGGCCAACCTTTCCGATGAGCCGATTGCCTTTGAGGATGCCGACGCTCTGCGCCGCTTAGCCCCCTTAACGGACGGATACCTGCTGCATAACCGCCGCATAGTCCGCCGCTGCGACGACAGCGTGACTCAGGTAGCCTTGGGTCGGCCTGCCTTTATCAGGCGCAGCCGCGGTTACGCTCCCGAACCCTTGGCGCTGCCTTTTGCCTGCGCTGAGCAGATTTTCGCCGCGGGCGCGGAACAAAAAAACACCTTTTGTTTAACAAAGGGAGATCAAGCCTTTGTCAGCCAGCACCTGGGAGATTTGGAAAATTCCGCCACCTTTGACAGTTATTTGCGTGAGCTGGAGTTTTTCAAGCATATATTTGCTATTACCCCTACCATGGCCGCCTACGATCTTCATCCTGAATATTTGGCGAGTAAATATATAATAGAACAAACCGGTTTAAAAGCCGTCGGCGTACAGCATCACCATGCTCATTTGGCTGCGGTTTTGGCCGAGCACAAGCTGCAAGATCAGGCTATCGGCGTGATTTTTGACGGTACGGGCTACGGCAGCGACGGCAGGCTTTGGGGCGGGGAGTTTTTAGTCGGCGATCTGCGCGGTTTTCGCCGCGCCGCCCATTTGGCTTATATCCCTTTGCCGGGAGGGGCTAAGGCCATTCGTGAGCCGTGGCGTTTGGCCTTGGCTTATTTGGCGGAAGCTTTCGGTTTTGACGAGGCCGTAAAAATCGCTCCCGACGGGCTTTTGCCCGCTAATGCCGCCCTGTTGTGGCAAGCGGTGCAAAAGGGTATCAATGCCCCGCAAGCCTGCGGTATGGGTCGGCTTTTTGACGGTGTATCGGCAATTTTAGGTGTTAATCGTGTCAGTGATTACGAGGGGCAGGCCGCCGTCGAGCTTGAGCAAGCGGTGACCGCCGATGATGCGGCCTATGATTTTGCTCAATGCGAAGAGGTTATCGACTGGCGGCCGCTCATCAAAGCCCTGATAAAAGATATTAAAAACAGCGTTGACGTCGGCGTTTGCGCCGCCCGTTTCCATAATGGCGTTGTTAAAATGACTGTCGAGCAGGTGGAAAAGCTATCCGAGGCAACAGGCATTAAAACCGTTTGTCTTTCGGGGGGGGTCTGGATGAACAATTACCTTTTAGCAAAGACTGTTCGCGGGCTGGAGAGCAGGGGATACGCGGTTTATTTTA
>JAQVCK010000230.1 GCA_028689835.1 Pygmaiobacter sp.
GCCCGTGGTGATTAACACAGAGTATGATGCTGCCGCGCTGCGCCGCCAGCTTGGCGACCCGCTGCCGGTACGGGATATTTCCAGCTTGCCGATACGCTGACGGCTGCCACTGTTTTGTCGCGCGCCGCACGGCGAGCATGTGGCGGCCCCGCCGACAACTAAAAACAGTTTTGCCCGCATACTGTATTAAAACGACCCGCGTTTCAGCCTTACACGCCCGGCCAAAACTGCGGGCTGCTTTCAGCCCTTTCAACCACACAAAACCACCGGCCGTGCTTTATTGCGGCCGGTGGTTTTAATTGCTATTCACGTAAAACCTGTTTTGGTTTGGGCATTACAAGTGCAAATTCACTTTGCCCGTATGGCACGGCAGGGCGGCTGCAGTACCATGGGGGGTGCCC
Source organism: Pygmaiobacter sp. (assembly GCA_028689835.1). Classification (GTDB taxonomy): domain Bacteria; phylum Bacillota; class Clostridia; order Oscillospirales; family Ruminococcaceae; genus Pygmaiobacter. The sequence continues at coordinate 402 of JAQVCK010000230.1, forward strand.
AATATGCCCTGCCCCAAGCTACGGGCGGCTGCCTGTTATGCTTCTGCCCTTTGGGCTTCTGCAAAGGCCTGCATGGCCTTGCCGATAAACACGGCGGCACCCTTGCCGTATTTTTCATCAATTTTTTCCTGCAAGGTCGGCCTCGTCAGGTACCACTCACTTAAAAAGCCCCAATGGTTTTCAGCAAAAATCATCTGCATCCGCTCGTGGTCCTGCCGGGTACTTGTGTCAATTTCGTGCATCACTGCCTGCACTTCGGGGCCCGCGGGGTCACGCGTCAGGTCTGCCGTCAGCCTTTGCATCTGCGCTTCACTTCTTGCAAGGTATTCATCTTTGTTTTGCTTTATCTCTTCAAACCCCTGCATCATTTGTGGCAGGTGGTCCAGGTTTTGCTTGATTGCCTGCGTGTATTTTTCAATACTGCCAAATTCTTTCATGGCGTTGCGGGCAATCGACACTTCTTTCCCGCGCATCTTTTCAATCATCTCATCAAATGCCTGCACGCTGCCGTAATACTGGCACACCTGGTCCTCATGCTCGGTTTTAAACGCTTGCAGCATGGCAAAGTATTCACTTAAATCAAACTCTTTAAAACTCATGTTATGGCCGCCTTTCATCTTTTTGTCAATGAGGGCGATCAACTCGTCTAACCTGCGGCGGCGCAGGCAAAGCAGCTTTTTTTGCCGCTGCAATGTCTGCAATTTGTCGTAGTTCGGGCTATCGAGAATTTGCTTCATCTCTTTCAGCGGCACCTGCAGCTCTTTAAAAAACAAAATCTGCTGCAAGGTTTCCAGTGCCGCATCATCGTACAGCCGGTAGCCCGCCGCCGTGGTCTTTGTAGGGCACAGCAGCCCAATTTGGTCGTAATAATGCAGCATCCGCACGCTGACGCCCGTCAGGTCTGACACCTGTTTGATCGTTCTCATAAACCCATCGCTCCTTTTGACATCCGGCCGGCCCATCCGTCTACCTTATCTTACACTATGACATAATGTCATGGTCAAGGCCTTTTTTGCTTTTTATAAAAAAACCTGCCCTTGCAGCTGCAAGGGCAGGTTTTTCATGATCTTATGCTTGTTGTTCAAACGAAAACGTGGGCTCGCCGCCCGCCCCCGTGCCGGTGACGGTAAAGGCAAAGCTTTGCAGGTCTGCATTCAGGGTTGCCACCGCCCCAGCCCTGCGCCATTGCAACTCTAGTGTGTGCGGTTTTGGGCAGCTTACGGCAAGCTGTGCGTCAAACCCAAAGGCCGCACACCGGTTGCGAAAACGCAGCAATTCCAGTTGGCGGCGCACCACCGGCTGGCACAGCGCCTGCTGGGCCTGCTGGGCCGTGAGGTTGGTGCGGTTGATCTCTTTATGGCCGCCCGGGCCCGCAAGGCGCACCTCCTCGTGGTCGTTTTTGCCAGCAAACAGGTCAAGGTACCACACCTGCGGCTTGCCGGGCATAAACAGCTGCAATGCCCGCGCCAACAGCAGCTTGCGGTCATCCTCACCCAGCGCACTGTAATAGGTGGCGTTTACCTGGTAGTACATGTTTTTTTGCCCGTGCAAATTTTTAACGTACCCGCCGCGGCCCACCACCGTGTCAATCAGCTTTTGTATCTGCTCTTCGGGCATCATGCCTTTGAGGTCCAGCAGTGGGATGCCGTCGTGACAGCCCAGCATATTGACCACGCGGATTTTTTTGTCCACCAGCTCCTGCGCCCAGGCGGCAAGCCGTGTGCCGTCGCCGTTTTCCAGCGCGTCCAGCACCAGCCCCGGCAAAAAGAAGTCGTAGGTCATGTAGCCTTTTTCGGCAAGGGTCTCGTACGTTTTTTCCGCATAGCTTGCGTGAATTTCCGGCAGCAGTGACAGCTGGTATTTGTCCGCCAGCTTTTGCACCCCGGCCAGCAGGTCCCACGTGCCCGGCTCGTTGAGGAAATTGCGCGCCCCCACTTCTTTTGGGGCATAGGCAAAGGCATCCAGCCGCACAATGCGCGCGCCGTACCCCGCAAGGGTGCGCAGCACATCGTCGTAATACTGCCACACCAGCGGCGAGCGGATGTTGAGGTCCATCTGGCCAAGGTATTTGCGGCGTTGCTCTAACACTTCGCGCACCGCAGGGGCATACCGCTCAAACGGGCCAAACTGCATGTCGGCGGGGGCTACGCCCTGCTGCAATGCCGTGTTGACAAGCTGCGCCAGCTGTTCGGCCACACCATACTGTATGCCCAGTGCCTGCAACAGGTCCTGCGGGTCAACGGGGTCGTACCGCACTTCCTGGTAAAAGGTGTTCCAATAGGGCACCTCTTTGCCGTCCGGCAGCCGCACCATTAAAATTGGCAGCCCCGGCTTGCGGAAGAACATGTTTTCAATCAGTTTTGCATCCGGTTGCAGGTAGCCCTGCGGTGTCATGGTGCCATGGCCCTGCCAAAAGCGGTTCCAGTTGATAAAAAAGACTTTGTACTCAGACTCTTCGCCCTTTTGCAGCAGGTCTTGAAACTGCTTTGACAGCACCGAGCAGTGGTTTAAAATAAAATCCAGCTTTAAATCCATGCCAAGGCCACGCAGGGCATCAAGGTCTTCTTCGCTGCCCATCAGCTCGTTAATGCCGTAATCGATCACCGAAAAGCCGCGGTCAAGGTCGGTGTTAAACAGGCTGGGCAGAATATAAAAGGAGGTAAACGCCCCCTGCATCGCCGGCTGCTGCAACAATTGCACAATGGGGGGCAGGCTGCCGCCCATGCTGTCCGGGTAGGCATTCAGCATTGCGCCGTTGCCCGCACGCCCTTCGTTTTGTGCCATATTCAGTCACCTCCCCCATTTGCCATCTGCCGCCGGT
>JAQVCK010000231.1 GCA_028689835.1 Pygmaiobacter sp.
TGTACCTGTTCAGCCTGTGCGGGGCAGATGGCGGCCCGTTTGCGGGCGCGGTGCCCGCCGGGGTGCTATACCTTTCTGCCGACCCGCCCCCGCCGATGGTCGAGCGGCAGGCGGCCGCCGCCTACGAGCCCACCTATGCGGTAGACGGGCTGGTGCTCGATGACGAGATGGTGGTGCGCGCGATGGACAAAGAGGGGGCCGGGGCGTTTATCCCGGTCAGCCGCACGACCACCGGGCGGCTGCGCAAAAGCCAAAAACTGGCCGACCTTGCAAAGCTGGGCCGCATTGAACAAAAAATTGAAGAGCTGGTTGCCCAGATGGCGGGCGGCCTGTACGGCGGCGACATTGATGCCGAGCCATGGGTGCGCGGCAATACCCGCCCGTGCGACTGGTGCGATTTTCGCTCGATCTGCCGCCATGTGGACGGCAGGCACGAGCGCCAGCTTACGGCACCGGACGATGCGTTTGAAGAAAAAGAAGGGGGGCAGCAGGCATGACCCAGTGGACGACGCCACAACAGCAGGCCATCGAAGACCGGGGCGGCACACTGCTGGTCTCCGCCTCGGCGGGCAGCGGCAAAACGGCAGTGCTGGTCGAGCGGGCACTGCGGTTGCTCACCGGCCCCCAGCCCATTGGGGCCGACCGGTTGCTGATTTTGACCTTTTCCAACGCGGCTGCGGCAGAACTGCGCAGCCGGCTTGGCCTGAAATTAGAAGAGCTGCTGCGCGCAAAGCCCGGTGATGTGGCGCTGCGCCGCCAGCAGATGCTATTGCAGCGGGCCAGCATTTCCACCGTTAGCGCGTTTTGCATGCAGCTGTTGCGCGAGCATTTCAGCGGCCTTGATATCCCGCCCGATTTTGCGGTGGCAGACGAAGCCGCTGTGTTTGAGCTGCGCGAAGCCGTGCTGGCGCAGGTGCTGGCCGAATCGTACGAAAACCCGCAGTTCACCGAATTTGCGTCGGTATTTGGCCGCTCGCGTACCGACCGGCAGGCGGGCGAAGCGCTGCTTGCGGTATACGACCACCTGCGCGCGCTGCCCTTTTTTGAGCAGGCCCTCGGTGAGATTACTGCGCTGTACGAAACGCCGGTGCCCCCGTGGCAAAGCGCCTATGGGCGCGAGTTGATGCAGGGCGCCGGCGAACAATTGCAGATGGGCTGCAATTTGTGCGACGCGGCGTTGCGCCTTGTTGCACAAGAGCCCGCGCTTGCCGGTTATGAACCGATGTTGCAGGCCGACCGCGCCTGCCTTGTGCAGGCGGGTACCCTGTTAGAACAAGGCCGGTGGGATGATGCGCGCGGGGTGCTGCTGGGGTACGAGGCACCGCGGCTTGCCGCGATACGTGGGTTTGACGGTACTGAAAAACAAATCGTGCAGCAACTGCGCGGCGACATTAAAAAACAGATTGGCAATGTACTCAGCGACCAGTTGCTTTGCAGCGAAGCCGAGTTTTGCGAGGACCTTGCGGCGGCAAAACCGCTGATTGGTGCCCTTGCCGATGCGCTGCGGCTGTTTGACAAAAAATTCTTTGCCGCAAAATGCGAAGAAAAAATATTAGAATTTTCTGATTTCGAGCATCTGGCCCTGCGCCTTTTGGCAACGCCGGACGGGCAAAAAACGCCGCTTGCAAAAGAGGTCTCGGCGGGCTTTGACGTCGTGATGATCGACGAATATCAGGACACAAACGCCATTCAAGACCTGTTGTACCGTTTGCTTGCGAATGACGAGGGCAGCAACCTGTTCTTTGTGGGGGATGTCAAGCAGAGCATCTACCGTTTTCGCAAGGCGATGCCCGAAATTTTCATCGACAAAAAACAGCGGTACGCCCCCTATGATGGCCGCCACTACCCGGCGGCCCTGACACTGGGGCACAACTTTCGCTCGTCGCGCGCGGTGATTGACGGCATTAACTACCTGTTTTCGTGCCTGATGTGCAAAGAGGTGGGTGAGCTGGATTACACCGGCGGCGAACTGCTGTTGCCCGGCAGCGACGCACAGGACACCGGCCTGCCGGGGGTGACGCTGCGGGTGTTAAACGCCGCGCAAAACCCCGCGTTTGGCGAAGCGGATGCCGTGGCGGCCGAAATTGCCGAAATGGTACACACCGGGGCACTGGTGCGCGGCAAAGACGGCGCGCTGCGCGCGTGCAACTACGGTGACTTTTGTATTTTACTGCGCTCGCCGCGCGGCAGTGCCCAGCTGTTTGCCGATGCGCTGGCCGCAAGGGGCATCCCGGTACATACCGACCTTGGCGAGGGCATTTTAACCCTGCCGGAGGTGCTGGTGCTCACCGCCGCACTGCGGGTGCTGGACAACCCCGCACAGGATGTACCGCTGGCGGCGGTGCTGACATCGGTGATGTTTGGTTTTACCAGCGGCGAGCTGGCGGCCATGCGGGCCGAAACGCCAAAGGGCAGCTTATACGGCGCGGTGCAGGCAAGTGCGCTGCCCAAAGCGCAGCAGTTTTGCCGCTGGTTGCTGGCCGCGCGCACCGAGGCCGCTTTTTTGCCAGCAGACGCTATATGTGAAAAGGTGTTGGGCGACACCGGCTACCTGCTGGCGGTGCAGGCCGCGGCGGGGGATGCCGACGCCGGGCAGGCGCGCAAAAACGCACTGCTGCAATTTGTGGCAATGGCACGCGGGTACGCGGCGGCGGGCAGCGGCGGGTTGCCGGGCTTTTTGCGCAGTGTCGACAATGCGCTCAGCGCGCGGGCAAGGCCTGCGGGGGCCGGTGCAAAGCCACCGGCGGGGTATGTGTGCATCCTCAGCATCCACCGCTCAAAGGGGCTGGAGTTCCCGGTGTGCATTGTGGCCGACCTTGCGCGCCAGTTTAATAAAAAAGACCTGTACACCGCGCCGGTACTGCGGCACACAAGGCTGGGTATTGGTCTGTGTCTGCGGGCTGAAAGTGGCGCAAGGTACCCCACCGCGCCGCAGCGCGCCATCCGGCAGGCGCTGATGCGCGAACAGCTTTCAGAGGAAATGCGGGTGCTGTATGTGGCGCTGACCCGCGCGAAAGACCGGCTTTTGCTGTACACCGCGGCAAAAGACCCGGCGGCCATGCTGTCAAAGCTGGCCGTGTCTCTGCTGGGTGCGGGCGGGCTTACCCCGCAGCTTGTGGCGGGGGCAAACAGCTTTTCGGACTGGGTGTGCCTTGCCGCCCTGCTGCACCCCGGCGCAGAAGAACTGCGCAAAGCCGCCGGT
>JAQVCK010000232.1 GCA_028689835.1 Pygmaiobacter sp.
CCAAATGCCCGCAAAGTCCTCGTGGTACTGGGCCCCCGGCACCGCATCAAGATATTCGCAAATGCGCCCGCGGCGGGCCTCTTTGATTTGTTTGACGACCTCGAGTTGAATGCCGTTTTTGTCGTAAATATAGCCGGCAGAATCACTCATTGCGACCACTTTCGCACCCAATGCCTGCGCTTTTTCGCAGGCGTAAATAGCCACATTGCCGCTGCCGGAGATCACGGTCACCTTGCCCTCAAAGCTCTCGCCCTTCATGGTTTTGAGCATTTCCTGCACCAAATAGCACAGGCCATACCCTGTGGCCTGTGTGCGCACCAGGCTGCCGCCATAGGCAAGGCCCTTGCCGGTCAGCACACCGCTGTATTCGCCGGTCAGCCGTTTATACTGCCCAAACAGGTACCCGATCTCCCTTGCGCCCACACCGATATCCCCGGCGGGCACATCGGTAAACTGGCCGATATGGCGGTACAGCTCGGTCATAAAGCTTTGGCAAAACCGCATTACCTCGCCGTCACTTTTGCCCTTGGGGTCAAAATCGCTGCCGCCTTTGCCACCGCCCATCGGCAGGCCGGTCAGGCTGTTTTTAAACGTCTGTTCAAAGCCCAAAAACTTGATGACCGACGCGTTGACACTGGGGTGCAGCCGCAGCCCGCCTTTATAAGGCCCGATGGCAGAGTTAAACTGGCAGCGGTAGCCCCGGTTCACCTGTACACGGCCCGCATCGTCCACCCATGCAACGCGAAACTGGATCATCCTCTCCGGCTCACACATACGCTCTAAAACGGCCCACTGCTCCAGCTCCGGGCGTGCATCCACCACCGTTTGCAGCGATTCCAACACCTCGGTGACCGCCTGTAAAAATTCCGGCTGCCCCTCATTGCGGGCAGCGACCTGTGCATATACTTTCCCAAGATATGCGTTTTCAAACATTGCTTTCCCCTCCCAAACTGTTATGCACGCTGTTTTTCATTTTGTACCGGTATTTTTGGTACAATTTGTGCTAAAAAATAGTTGCCAAGGCCAACCCCGACAAAGATAGTTTTTATAACTATACACGGACAGCGCACGAATGTACTTATTATAAAAGCATTTGTTTTTGATTACAACCGCCAAAACAGTACTTTTTACAATTTTTTTGATAAAAACTGTCACCTTTGTTGCCCGCCGCATTGCTTTATGCTATACTGAAATGCGCGGTAACCTGTTGGTACCGCATGCTGTAACGGAATTGATTTACAGGGGGCGTTGAAGCCATGTTTTGTCGAAATTGCGGCCGTGAGATCGGCGAGGGGAATAACGTCTGCACCAGTTGCGGGGTACCTTCCGGCAACGGGTACAATTTTTGCCCACGCTGCGGCCACCCTACGGATGAGCTTGCAATTTATTGTACAAATTGCGGTTCTCCGCTGACCAACCGCCAGGGGGCGCGGCCCGCCGCGCCAACGGCAACTGTCAGCAAAAACCGTGTTGCCGCAGGGCTGCTTGGCATTTTTCTTGGCGGTCTGGGCGTGCACAATTTTTACCTTGGCTACAACGAAAAGGGCATTTGGCAGGTCATTCTGTTTGTGCTCTGCTGCGGTGTGCCCAGCTCGATTTGGGGCTTTGTGGAGGGGATTTTGATCTTGACCGGCAAAATTTCCACCGATGCCGCCGGTAACCCGTTGAGTGATTGATTTTTTTGCGAGCAACTCATACGACGGCGCAAAAGGGTTTTGCCCTTTTGTGAGGAAAGTCCGGGCTTCACAGGGGAATGGTAACTGCTAACGGCAGCCGGGGGCGACCCTAGGGATAGTGCAACAGAAATAGACCGCCGCCTTTGGGGCGGTAAGGATGGAAAGGCGAGGCAAGAGCTCACCAGCGGTGCGGCGACGTACCGGCTATGTAAACCCTACCAGAAGCAACACCCGATACGAAAGCGATACGTGCCCCGCGTGCTTTCAAGAGGTGGCGTGAGCCCCGCGGCGACGCGGGGACAAGATAGATCGTCGTTTAATACAGAACCCGGCTTACGGGTTGGTCGCAACAAAAAAAGAAAAAGAGCCGCCCGGTGCAGGGCGGCTCTTTTTTTATTGTATGGGCAACAGCGCCCACCCCACGTCTGTGCTGGGCGTTTGCCCGGTTACCTGCTTTGGCGCTATAACCTGCATACGCCGCGCAAAGCCGCCACTGTGCTAATGATTCTAAAGCCAGATGACAAAAGGCGTCTTGTTTTGTGCTTTTGTCAATTTAGAGTCAAAAAAGCGGCCCTGCATTTTATTGCAGGGCCGCGTGTTATTCTGTTAAAACTTACTCGGCGTCGGTCTCTTCAGCAGCGTTTTCTTCCAAAGCTGCCTTCATCGACAGGCCAACACGGTGCTTTTCAAAATCAGCTTCGATCAGCTTTACAGTGACCTCATCGCCCACTTTCAGCACGTCGCTGACTTTTTCCACACGCTCGTTCGAGATCTCGCTGATGTGTACCAGGCCGTCAATGCCGGGCAGTACACGCACGAATGCGCCGAACTTGGTGATGGAAACCACCGGTGCGGTAAACACACTGCCTACCGGGTAATCATTGCGCAGGCGCTCCCATGGGTTATCCTCGGTCTTTTTGTAACCCAGCGAAACTTTGCCGTTTTCACGGTCAAGGCTCTTGATGTAAACGTCAACTTCCTCGCCGACTTTTACCACTTCGCTCGGGTGCTTGATGCGATCCCACGAAAGCTCGGAGATATGCACCAGACCATCCACGCCACCGATGTCGACAAACGCGCCGTAATCGGTGAGGTTTTTGACAACACCGTTGTAGTGTTTGCCCTCTTCGGCCTGCGCCCAGAACTCTTCTTTCTTGCCTTCCTGTTCTTCAGAAAGGACTGCACGGATCGACCCGATTACACGGCGACCGCTGCACTCGATAATCTTGATGCGGGCGGGCTGTTTGACCAGACCGCTGAGGTCTTCGCCGCGGCGCAGAGAAGCCTGCGATGCGGGAATAAAGACTTTGACACCTTTGACATATGCCACAAGGCCACCCTTGACCGCCTCGGCGACCGTCGCGTCGAGAACAGTGCCGTCCTCAAGTGCTTTTTCAACCTCGGCCCGGCCGGCTTTGGCTTCGAAGCGCTTTTTGGAGAGGGCGACGGTGCCTTCCTGGTCATTAACCTTGATGACAACGAGTTCCAGCTCGTCACCCTTCTTCACCGCATCCTCCAGCTTAAC
>JAQVCK010000233.1 GCA_028689835.1 Pygmaiobacter sp.
TGCCGCAAAATAGCGCAAAGCGTCCGGCGAATGGGTAATTTCGTGGGGCTGCGTGGCGGCGTCCGTTGGGTTTGCGCTGTCATACTGCAACAGCGGCATACAGCGTATCAGGTTTACACAGTTTTCCATAATGCGCAGCGATGGCAGCACCGCGCCTGTCTCGTCCGGCACACACCGCAGCCACTCGCGCAAATCTAACCAGCCGCTTATGCGGGTATTTTGCGCCTTTTGCAAAAACATACCCTGTTGGGCAAAAATATCCGCCACGCTGCGGCCCGTGTCTTGGCGGCGATTCCACAAATCCGCAGGCGCAAGATAGGCATAAATATCCTCGTCTGCGCTAAGCGCCTGTATGCGCGCCGCCGCCTGGCTTATAATCAATCCGCTCTCGTAAATTTCGCGGTAAACCGTTGCCCTGCCGCGCTCGTCCAGTGCAATCCAGTATCCCGCAAGCATATCAAGACCATAGTCCATAACAAAATAACGGCGGTGATTTTTATCTATCTCGTGTGCCTTTACCACATGTGCCTCGCGGCGCCACTCGGTAAAATACTGCCCCTCAAACACGTCCCAATCCCCCTGCAATAAAGCGCGGCGGTCTTTTTCCGCCAAATTTTCAAGCCGCTTTAAATAGGCGGGGTCTTTTTTTAACAAAAAGGGATTATCAAAAATTTTACTGGGCAAAAACAGACGCGTGCCGGCGTGGGTGCGGTATAATTGGCGCGGCGGACAGGTGTCAATAAACCGCTGCTTTACCCAAGCGTGGCCCACGCCACCGGGGTTTGTGGTGCTTTTTACACCTTTGGGATAGCTGTTTGCGCCGCGCACACGGCTGATTAAATAGATGTACATCTGCTGTGTAAAGTGGGTTAATTCGTCAAACCGAATTACATCATACTCGGCGCCCTGATAGCGATACACGTCGTTTTCGCTGTCGCAATAGCCAAACTCCACCGTGCTGCCGTTGGCAAAGGTGCCGCGGTGGGTGGCGGCGTTGTAGCGGTAAATGGCGCGCGGGTAAAGCCCGTAATGCACCAAAATCAGGCTGCGCTCCAAATCGGGAAAGGTGCGCCGCAGCACCAGCTGGCGGCTGCCCGGATACGTCAGCGCATACAGCAGCGCATCAATCAGCTGTGCCCAGCTTTTGCCGCCTCCCGCCGCCCCGCCAAACAGCACCTCGTCCGCCTTTGCGGTTATAAAGGTATGCTGACGCGGCGTAATTTGCAACTGTAATCCCCACTGTGGGGACAAAATAGGCTGGTCCATATTTTTCTCCTCTCTACAGCAGTATTTTCTGCACCAAAGCCGCGGTGCCATCATACTGCAAACATATAAATGCTTTTACGGCTGTTTTGCGGCAAAGCAACCGCCGCCCAAACCCCGCCGCATTGCTTTTTTGCGGCTTTTTGCATTTTTTCTTTTTCCAAATATCTGCCTCTTCAAAAAACAGGACGGTCTCCCCCACACCCGCAATTTGCCGCCGCAAAATATTGTATTCCTGCCCTTTGGGCTAAGCACAGCACCGCCTTGTGCAAAAGCTGCCCCCAAGTAACGGTAAAACGCACCGTGTGTAAAAGCCCATGAATACAGCCCACAAACACAAGCAAATATAAGTGCCGCGCCTAGCCGCGCCTAAAAGCTGCCGCCGCTTTTCTTCTATTGCGGTGCGGCTATGGTAAGTGCCACATTTCCTCTTCCCCGCACCCGCAATTTGCCGCCGCAAAATATTGTATTCCTAACCTTTGGGTTAAGCGGGGCGGCTGGGGTAAGCTTTATCTCTCGCTTTCGCCGCATGTGTCCTCCCCCAAAATCTGTATTTTTACCTGAAACGGCGTCTCGGGCAAGCTTTCCTGCGGCTTGTCGTTATAGCCAAGACAGCTGCGTCCAAAAAAGGTTGCAAACGTGGCATTGTAAAGACCGCTCATGCTGTTTTGCAGCCAGATGTTTTCCTGCAACTGTTTTGCACAGGCATAGGCGTCGCCAAAATCTGCATGGCGCTGTGCCCACGCGCGCAGGGTGTTTGCGTGTACCCCTATGGCGGCGGCAAACCCCTGCAAGGTGGGCAGTGGCTGCGGCTGCACAATGGGCTCTTCGCTTTTTAAAGTGCCGTCCGCGTAGTAGGTGCGCTTAAAAGCCGTATTTTGGGGCGGCGCACTAAAATAGTCTAAAATTTGGGTGCAGTATGCGGGCTTATATTTTCCCCGCAAAGCTTTTTCTTGTGTCATACCGCGCCCCCCTTATAACATGCCAAGATGGCAGGCAAGCCGCCGCAAATAGTCGGTGCGGTAGCGGTAAAACTTGTCTCGGTCACAGTAGCACTCGCCCATGTACAGGTACGGTATGCTGTAGCAGATAGACTCCACTACCTTTTTGGTGACGGTTTGGCGCACGGTCTCGTCGGCAATGTCGCCGCAAAGGGCATTTTGTGCCTGTGCCGCTGCCGCAAGCACCTGCCCGTCAAAGGGCAAACGTGTTTTTTCGTAGCGCTGTTTGCGGGCGTCCATACCGCGCAAAAGCTGTATGCTCACTTGTTTTACATCGGTGGGGATAATTTTTGTACGCATATGCTCCTCCTTTTTTTAGGCAAAGGATAAAATTTTGTTGATGTTTGCACGCATAAGGGCGTCTGTTGGGGGCGCCTGCGTGTAGATGTTGTGAGAGGTAACGGGGGTGTTTTTTTGTGCAAAATAAGCTTGCTGTGTGGTAATTTGCGCGCTGTCACAGCGCTGTAAAATGGCGTCTATGTAGTTCCAGCCGCGGGCACCGGCACCGCTTGCCTGCTCAATGGCAGCACACACAAGCTGTGCCGAAAGCCCCTGTTGCAGCCAGTGGCTTACGCGCCGCTGTACATAGGCAGATACCCTGCCGAAATTTTGGCTGTAGCAGGTAAGGCAGGGCTTTGCATTTGGCGCCGCTGTGTTGCCAAAGGGGGTGCAATTTTGAGGTAACGGCGCCGTGTTGCCGCCTGTTTGCATAGCGTGTGTTTGTTGCCTTTCTGCCGCATAAATATCTGCTGTACGCTGTGGTGGCTTGTCTTTTGCAATGCTGCAAATATGCGCTTTTAAAAAGACAGCTGTCTCTTTTTTCTCTGCTGCTGCGGCGGCAAAGCCATTATCTGTTGTGGCTGTCTTGCACATACTGCTGTCTGCTTTTTTTGGCTGTATGCCTTGCTTAAGCTGCTGTTTTTTATCTGTGTTTTT
>JAQVCK010000234.1 GCA_028689835.1 Pygmaiobacter sp.
AACACAATCGACTATTTTAATACCATTCGTCCCATTCGCAAGCTCAATGGAAAGCCACCCGTCCAATTTAGAATCGAACAGGTGGCTTGATCGGCTTTTTGTGTCTATTAACTATTGACTATTTCAGTGCAGGGCGGCCTTTTTTATAATACGGGCAACGTTAAGTTTGTTCTGCAATACTGATAATGCGGCACCTTAGCCCCCCGCAATTGCCCTGTGCCACTTGGCTTTACTTCGCATAAGCCGGCTTACGCCAGTAATCTGCAACTTTTTATTCTGTTTTAGAGAAAGGCCCAAGGTGGGCCTTATTTTATGTTCTTTAAACCTTTAAAAATCGAATCACAAAAAAGCGGCCCTGCATTTTATTGCAGGGCCGCTTGTATTATACTTAAAACTTACTCTGCGTCGCCGCTGGTAGCAACCGTCACATCGCCCTCTGCAACAGGGGCTTCGTCCAAAGCTGCCTTCATCGAAAGACCGACACGATGTTTTTCAAAATCAGCTTCGATCAGCTTTACAGTGACCTCATCGCCAACTTTCAACACATCGCTGACCTTTTCCACACGCTCGTTCGAAATTTCGCTGATGTGTACCAAGCCGTCAATACCGGGCAACACACGCACAAATGCACCGAACTTGGTGATGGAAACGACCGGTGCGGTAAACACGCTGCCCACCGGGTAATCGTTGCGCAGGCGCTCCCAAGGGTTGTCCTCGGTCTTTTTGTAGCCCAGCGAAACTTTGCCGTTTTCACGGTCAAGGCTCTTGATGTAAACGTCAACTTCGTCGCCGACCTTTACCACTTCGCTCGGGTGCTTGATGCGGTCCCACGAAAGCTCGGAGATATGCACCAGACCATCCACACCGCCGATATCGACAAACGCGCCGTAGTCGGTGAGGTTTTTGACGACACCGTCATAGTGCTTGCCCTCTTCGGCCTGAGACCAGAACTCCTCTTTTTTGACTTCCTGCTCTTCGGCAAGAACTGCACGGATGGAGCCGATTACACGGCGACCACTGCACTCGATAATCTTAATGCGGGCGGGCTGTTTGACCAGACCGCTGAGGTCTTCACCGCGGCGCAGAGAAGCCTGCGATGCGGGAATAAAGACCTTGACACCCTTCACGTATGCCACAAGGCCACCCTTGACCGCCTCGGCGACCGTCGCGTCGAGAACAGTGCCGTCCTCAAGTGCCTTTTCAACCTCGGCCCGGCCGGCTTTGGCTTCGAAGCGCTTTTTGGAGAGGGCGACGGTGCCTTCCTGGTCATTAACCTTGATGACAACGAGTTCCAGCTCGTCACCCTTCTTCACCGCGTCCTCCAGCTTAACTGTGGGGTCTTCCGACCATTCAGAAGCGGATACAAAGCCGGTCTGCTTTGTGCCGATGTCCACAGTGATTTCGCTCGGAGAAACGCCGGTGACGATACCGGTTACGACCTTGCCGTTGAAGACCGGCTTCAAGGATTGATCGATCATCTCCTCAAAGCTCATCTCTTCGTTTTGTACTACCTCGCTCATCTTGTTAAGTACCTCCTCAATTACAGACGATGGCGTTGAGGCCCCCGCTGTCACGCCAACACGCGTTACCCGGGCAAAATCACCTGCGGTGAGCTCCGCCGCGGTCTCGACCGCGAGCACCCTGCAATGCCTGCCAGCGACGGCGGCCAGCTTCTGGGTATTGGAGGAGTGTCGCCCACCGATAACGACCACAAGATCGCACCGGCGTGCGAGCTCCTCCGCCTCCTGCTGCCTCGCCCACGTTGCATTACATATTGTATCAAAAATCTGCGGACTTGTATATACTTTTTTTATAAACTTTGTGCTTTCTAACCATTTTGTAACTTCGAAAGTTGTTTGTGCCACCACAAACACCGGTTTTGTGCAATTTTCCGGTGTAGAAAAGGCCTCAAGCTCTGGCAGGCCCGCAAAAACGAACACTTCGCCATGTGCATGGCCCACAATGCCCTGCACCTCCGGGTGGTTTTTATCCCCTGCAACCAGCAGCAAGGCACCCTCTTGCCCTGCCTTTTGGGCAATGCGGTGAATCTTGGTGACATAAGGGCAGGTGGCATCTTGTACACGCATCCCCCGCTGCGCCAGCTCGGCATAGATGTCCTCGCCCACGCCGTGGCTGCGAATGACCACCTCATACCCCGGCGGCACATCCGCGGGGCTGTTTGCAGTGACGACCCCCTGCGCCTCTAGCGCCGCGACACACTGCGGGTTGTGGATCAGCGGGCCAAGCGTCGCCACCTTGTGGCCACTTGCAGCAAGCTCTTCAGTCATGCGCACCGCGCGGTCAACACCAAAGCAGAACCCCGCAGTCTTCGCCAGTATGATTTCCATAAGGTCTCCTTATTCGTAGCGCCGGTTTTGCTCGTACAACTCTTCCAACCGGCCTGCCAGCACTTTTTTAGCTTCACGCAATTTGCTTGCTGGATGCTCCCCGCCAAGGCCCAGGCTCTCAATCGGGATTGGCTTGCCAAAAATGACCGTCACGGTGCAAAACAAATGTTGGTGCCCGCCCTTGTAAATAATGCGGCAGGGCACAATATCCGCGTTCGCAGAAGCCGCCACAACAAACGCGCCGCTTTTTAGCGGCAGCAGGCCCGGGCCCTCTTTGTTGCGGGTACCCTCGGGGAAAATCAACATCCCGCGGCCGCAGCGCACCGATTCAATTGCACTGTCCAGCACCGTGCGGTCACCCCGCCCACGTGCCACAGGGAACACCCCCACATGGCGAAAAAACCAAGCGATGATGGGGTTGCGAAACAGTTCTTCCTTTGCCATGACCCACATTTTTTTACCCCAAAAGCGGGCCAATACCACAAACACCGGGTCAATGGCCGACAGGTGGTTGGGACACAGCACATACCCGCGGTCCTTGGGCAGGTTTTCGCGCCCAATGGTGCGGATACGGTAAGGGATGTGAAACACGACCCATGCAATGAGTACGGCAATCCAGTAAATCATTGTGACAGCCTCCCCTTGATGAGTGTGTACAGTTTTTCGTAGGCTTCATCAAATTCGCAGCCGGTCGTATCCACTAATACGGCGTCCGGTGCCTGCCGCAGCGGTGCCGCCGCCCGGTGGCTGTCGTTGTAACAACGTTTGCGAATATCCGCCAGTACTTCTTCATACACAGCGCCCTGCCCTTTTTGTTTCAACTCCTGTGTGCGGCGGCGGGCCCGCTCT
>JAQVCK010000235.1 GCA_028689835.1 Pygmaiobacter sp.
TCACGAAGGTCAAAGCCGCAGGCTTCACTGATGCGTTTGTGAAATACAGCGAGTAAAGGATACACCGCTTTTGCCGACAAGTCCATATACCACAGGTCAAGTTGTTGACCTACAGTCATAGCCCGTCGAGGATTATTTTTTCGACGGGCTTCTTTTTTTCGTCAAAACAGCTTGTTTATGTCCAGCGAGTTTTGAGGACGG
This sequence comes from Pygmaiobacter sp., assembly GCA_028689835.1. Classification (GTDB taxonomy): domain Bacteria; phylum Bacillota; class Clostridia; order Oscillospirales; family Ruminococcaceae; genus Pygmaiobacter. The sequence continues at coordinate 202 of JAQVCK010000235.1, forward strand.
GTTACTCAGAACGGAGGACAAGGCTATGACGACCGAACAGAAAGACACGATAACTGAAATGCGTAAGCAAGGTTACACCTATGCAAAAATTGCCGAAACGCTCGCTATTTCGGAAAATACAATAAAGACCTACTGCCGTCGGACACGGCTCAATGAATATACCGTAGCCACCGTGCCGGTCTGTAAGCAGTGCGGCAAGCCCATCGAGGTAAAGGCCAAACACCGAGAAAAGCAGTTCTGCTCAGACCTATGCCGTGCGGCATGGTGGTACGCCAACCGGGGCAGCAAGCACAGAACAGAATACCGCCTGATCTGCGCGAACTGTGGTCAGCCCTTTGTGAGCGTTGGAAATAAGGCTCGAAAGTACTGTTCCCATCAGTGCTATATTGCCGCCCGGTTTGGGGGTGATTGCCGTGGATGAACGCATTCTCGACTACAAATCCGCGATGGCACAGGCGCGTCGGATGCTGTCGGCAGGCATCATCACCGAGGATGAGTACGACATAATTGATACAATGATGGCCACAAAGTACGGCTTATCCTCGTGTAGTTTGTTCCGAGAAAACGACTTGCTATATAGTAGTATCAGAGGTAACATGTCACACTAACGGGCTGCTTGCCCGCTATGAGAAAGCGACGGCACGGCTTGCGGAGGTAACCGCAGAAAAAGAACGGAAGCATGACCAAAACCGGGAACTTCGGCTTTTCATTGAAGCATTAAAGATACAGCCGCTCGTCCTCGAAGAATGGGACGAAAGGCTGTGGATAGCAATAGTTGATCTGGCGACGGTATTCCGGGATGGCAAGATAGTGTTCAAGTTTAAAAGCGGCAGAGAGATCGAGGTGGATCGTTGAGTGCTCCACCTTCTTTTTTGCCCTCTGAACCAATCGCAAACGCGGGTATGAAACTATTTTTAAGGGTAAATGAAACTATGGGGAAAAGTGAAACTATTTCGGGTAATCGCAAGCGCGGGTATAGAGGACAGTGACGCTTCGGTGAAAAGCGCCGGTGTACAGCGATCAAACAGCAAAGCCGAAAACACAGAAAAGTGCCGAAAACGCCTTGTTTACTGGCTTTTTTGGCATAAAATAAGAACGCTAATGTTGACACTCATCGTATCAATATTAGCGTTCTTATATGGTCCGAGTGACAGGGTTCGAACCTGCGGCCTGATGGTCCCAAACCACCCGCGCTACCAACTGCGCCACACCCGGGAATTTATATTTTATCTGCCGCCGCAAAACAGTTTTAACTGGCGACCGCGTCAACTAGTAAATTATAAATCATTCTAGGGCCGAATGTCAACCTTGTACCTTGACTTCACCGCGGGGCTGCCTTACAATAAAAGAACGACCAAAGCGGGGCGCAGTGCGCGCCGACGTAGGATATGGGAGGAAACAAGACAAGATGAATAACACCGAGAAGACGATGGACAAAGTAATTGCCCTTTGCAAAAACAGAGGGTTTGTTTTTTCCGGCAGTGAGATCTATGGCGGCCTTTCCAACACGTGGGACTACGGCCCCCTGGGCGTCGAGTTTAAAAACAACGTGAAACGCGCATGGTGGAAAAAGTTTGTGCAGGAGTCTCCGCACAACGTCGGGCTGGATTCTGCCATTTTGATGAACCCGCAGGTGTGGGTGGCCAGCGGCCATGTGGGCGGTTTTTCTGACCCGCTGATGGACTGCAAAGACTGCAAAACCCGCCACCGCGCCGACAAGCTGATTGAGGACGCGGGCGGCGACGCCAACGGCATGAGCTTTGAAGAGATGTCGGCGTATATCCGCGAGCACAACATTGTGTGTCCCAACTGCGGCGGCGCCAACTTTACCGATATTCGCAAATTTAACCTGATGTTCAAAACTTTTCAGGGCGTGACCGAGGACGCAAAGGCAGAAATTTACCTGCGCCCCGAAACCGCGCAGGGCATTTTTGTAAACTTTTCCAACATTCAGCGCGCTACCCGCCGCAAACTGCCGTTTGGCGTTTGCCAGGTGGGCAAGTCGTTTCGCAACGAGATCACCCCGGGCAACTTCACCTTCCGCACCCGTGAGTTTGAGCAGATGGAGATGGAGTTCTTCTGCAAGCCGGACACCGACCTTGACTGGTTCTATTACTGGAAAGACTACTGCAAAAACTTCTTGACCGGCCTTGGCATGAAAGAAGAGAACATGCGCCTGCGCGACCACGAAAAAGAGGAACTTTCGTTCTATTCTAAGGCGACGACCGACATTGAATACCGCTTCCCGTTTGGGTGGGGCGAGCTGTGGGGCATTGCCGACCGCACTGACTACGACCTTGGCCGCCACAACGAGGTTTCGGGCAAGGTGCAGGATTACTTTGACCCCGAGACGAACGAGCACTATGTGCCTTACGTGGTAGAGCCGTCGCTGGGTGCCGACCGTGTGGCACTGGCCTTTTTGGTGGAAGCTTACGACGAAGAGGTCGTGGACGCCGAAAAGAACGACACCCGCGTGGTACTGCGGCTGCACCCGGCACTGGCCCCTTACAAGGTGTGTGTGCTGCCGCTTTCCAAAAAACTGAACGACAAGGCGAGCGAAGTGTACGCCGGCCTGCAAAAACACTTTATGGCGGATTACGACGACGCCGGCTCGATTGGCAAGCGCTACCGCCGGCAGGACGAGATCGGCACCCCGCTGTGCGTGACCTACGACTTTGAGTCGGAGGCAGACGGCTGCGTGACGGTGCGCGACCGCGACACGATGCAGCAAGAGCGCATTGCCATCAGCGAGCTTGTGGCCTACATTGAAGAAAAAATGGCATACTAAGCGCTTGCCCGTATAAAACGGCAAAAAACGAAGGCGGCCCCGGTGGGGGGGCCGCCTTTTTTGTGCGGTAACGGGAACAGAAAAACCGCACCGCACCCGGCGAAGGTCGACCGGATGCGGTGCGGTGGGGTAGGGGCAAAGCAGCGGTGACAAAACCCCAATTTACATCAGGGAGGAGGCAGAGGTGGGGAAGGAGAGAGAGTTAAC
>JAQVCK010000236.1 GCA_028689835.1 Pygmaiobacter sp.
ACAAAGAGACGGTCGCGCAGCTGTCAAAGCTGAACGCCGGCATTTTGGGCGGTATGGGCGACCCGTTTTACGGTGCGCCCACCGTGGTGGTGGTATTTGCCGACACCACCCGCCCCACCTGGCTCGAGGATGGCACGCTGGTGATGGCAAACCTGATGCTGGCCGCACACGATGTGGGGCTGGGCTCGTGCTGGATTCACCGCGCGCGCCCGGTGTTTGAAAGCGAAGCGGGCAAGGCACTGATGGCAAAGTGGGGTATCCCGCAGAACTATGCCGGTGTTGCGCACTGCATTTTGGGTTATGCCGCCGAGACCCCCGCAGCAAAGCCCCGCAAAGAGGATTACATTGTGCGGGTGTGACCCGCAGCCACAAAAAATAACGCACGAAGGCCCCGCCGGGTAACCGGCGGGGCCTTCGTGTTGTCTGGCGCGCAAACGCGCAAAAAGGGCATGCCGCACCGGCGGCGGGGTTGATAAGTTAAAAAGTGAGGGTCATGCCGGCAAGGCGGGCCATTGTTTCAATGTGGGCAAGGCCCTGCACCGCGCGGTGGTCCACCACATGAAAGGCTTCGGCCTTTGCGGCGGGCAGCAGGTCGGCAAACAAAAAGTTGCCGCCTGCGGCAAGGGCCGCAAGGTTGCCCTGCTCGCCGCCAAGGCCCTGCGTCAAATCATCGCCGGGCTGCTGGGCGCTGATGTTCGCCTTTGGCATCATCAGCCGTAAAATTGAAATTTCGCGCCGCAGCAAATCGCGGCTGCCGGGCCCGCCCTCTGCGGCAAGCGGGGTGTTTTGGGTGGGCAGGTACGAAATCACCGGTGCCCAGCTGATTTCCAGCTCGCGCATCAGCAAAATGTCATTTGCAATTTTTTCGGGCGTGGCACCGGGGTAATCGACAATGTTACCGGACGCCAGCTGCATGCCGGCCTGTTTTACCAGCGCACAGCCTTGCAGCCTGCGGTCGTAGTCGGTGCTGGGGTTCAGCCGGTTAAAGTCGTCCCGGTCGGACATTTCAAACTTCAGCACATATTCGTCGGCCCCGGCGTCGTGCAGCGCGCGAAACTCGGCAAGGCCAAATTCGCCGCAGGCAAGGCTGATGTAAAAGCCCTTTGCTTTCAGTGCCGCCACCGTTTGCACCAGCCGGTCAAAGCCGTAGTTCGGGTCTTCGCCCGCAATCAAAAAAATGCGCCGCAGCCCGCTGTCGCAAGCGGCGTCTGCAAGGGCCGTAATCTCGTCGGGGGTAAGGCGGTAGCGGGGCAGCGTGTGGTTTGCCGCGCGCATGCCGCAGTAAAGGCACTGGTTTTTGCAGATATTTGTATAGCCCAGCATGGCGGTGGCCGTCAGCCGGTTGCCATTTTGGGCAATGTGCACCTGCTTTGCGGCGGGGGTAATGTCGGCGGCAAACGTATCGGCGGGCATCGTCAGCAGTTCCACCAGTTCTTTTTTTGTGTATTGATTCATTTTATTCTCCTGTGGGGGCAATGGGGGCAAGGCGCAACAGCGTGCCCCCAAGAATAGCGGCTTCACGCGCGCTGTGGGTGACCACCAGCAGGGTTTTGCCGCGGGTTTCGGCCATTAAATAGTCCATCACCAGCCGCCGGGTGTCATCGTCCAGCCCTTTAAACGGTTCGTCCAGCACCAAAAAATCGGCGGTTGCCAGCACGGCGCGCACAATGGCCACCCGGCGTTTCATGCCACCTGAAAGGGTGACTGCCGGGCTGTCGGCGGCATCGGCAAGGCCCACTGCTTTTAAGTGGTTGCGCACCACGGCACGCGGCAATTTGGGGTTTGCAAAGCCCGCGTTCAGCGTGGCCGAAAACTCTTCCAGCAGGCGGTCCTCTTGAAACACGGCAGAAAGCCGCCGCGGCAGGCCGGTCATGGCGCCGCTGTCGGCGGGCAGCAGGCCCAGCAGGATATTCACCAGCGTCGTTTTGCCGCAGCCGGAGGGGCCCATCAGGCAGGTAATCTGCCCGGCGGGCAGCACGGCGCTGATATTTTGCAGCACCGGGGTGCCGTCAAAGCTTTTGCAAATACGGTCCAGCACAATGTCTTGCACGCACAGCCCCCCTTTCGGCAGCGTTAGCGCCGTTGCAGGCGGGCATAACCGCGCTGCAACAGCAACAAAAACAGTTTTTCAAATAAAATACTGATGGCAATGATGACCACTGTCCACGCAAACAGGTCGGCCGAGCTGAGGTACACCTTTGCTTCGTACAGCCGCTCGCCAATCGACCCCTCCGGGATGCCGATGACCTCGGCTGCGATGCCCGCCTTCCACGACAGGCCCAGCGAAACGCTGGCGGCGGTAAGCAGGTAGGGGCGCAGCTGCGGCAGGTAAATGTACAGCACCCGGCGCAGCGGGCGCACGCCAAACACCCGCGCCATTTGCAGCAGCTTTGGGTCGGTTTCGCGAATACCCTCCAGCAGGTTGGTGTAGACGATGGGCACCACCATCAAAAAGGCAATAAAAACAGAGAGGTTGGCAGAGTCCAGCCAGATGAGACACAGGATGATAAACGAGGCGACCGGGGTGGTTTTGATGGCGGTGATATACGGCCACAGCAGCACCTCGGCCAGCGGCCAGCGGCTGGCCAGTACCGCCAGCAGGCTGCCGGCTGCAAGCCCCAGCAAAAACCCGGCGATGATGCGTGCCAGCGAAAAGCCAACCGAGGCGTAAAAATCACCTTCGCCCAGCAGCTGGAAAAGGCGCAGCGCCACCTGTACCGGGGTGACCAGCAGCAGCGGGCTTGCCAGCAAAACAGCCGCCAGCTGCCAGACGCAAAGGGCCAGGCCCACCGCTGCGAGCCTGTGCCACTTTGTAAATTTAGGCGCCATAATAGAAGCCGTCATCCGGCAACTGGCCGCCGACCGACTTCGGGTTTTGGTCAAACAGCACTTGCAGGTAACCGGTGGTCGCGTCCTTCATCTGCTGCCCGGCAAGGTAGGTGATGTTGCAGGCGGGGATGGCCTTTTCAGCCACGGCGGCTTTTACGATGTCGTATTTTTCCACCAGCTGTGCGGCGTCGGCCACATTGGCGTTCACCCACTCGGTCGAGGCTTCATACTCTTTTAAAAACGCGTCAATCTGCTCCGGGTGCTCTTTGGCAAACTCGGTGCGCACCACCAGCACGCCGGTCAAAAACAGGCTGCCGTTGTCAAGGTCGTTCCAGGCCTGGTTCAAATCCACCGCAACGCGCAG
>JAQVCK010000048.1 GCA_028689835.1 Pygmaiobacter sp.
CCTTGTGCGCTGCTACCCCATTGGGGTCATGGCGATGCTGGATTCCGGTAAGCTGGATGAAAAAATTATCGCCATCCCATTTAATGACCCCACTTACAATGAATATAAAGATATCAACGAGCTGCCCGCGCACATTTTTACCGAGATGCGGCATTTCTTTACCGTATATAAAAATCTGGAAGGCAAGGAGACGGTGGTCAACGAGGTCGCCGGCCGGGAGGAGGCACATAAGGTTATTCAGAAATGTCTGGATGCCTATGTGGACCGATTTTGCCGCTGAAACAGTGTGACAGAACCAAAAATTTCCTGCGTTTGCACCTTAACAGAGAATCGGGTATAATGGCAGGGCAGAAAACCTGCAGCATAAGGATTGGGAGAAACGCATGGAAAAACAACAATTTTTTAAAAAGAAAGATTTGATCATCGTTGCGGTGCTGCTTATCGCCGCGCTGGCACTGGGGGGCTTTTACCTTTTGACGCGGGACACCGGGGCAAAAGCGCAAATTACGGTCAACGGGGTCAAGGATCAGGTCATCAGCTTATCGAAGGACGGCACGTACCATATTGACAATGGGGAATTACCCGTGACGCTGGAAGTCAAAGATGGTGCGATTCGCTTTGTGGATTCGAAATGCCCGGACCATATCTGTGAGGGGTTTGGGTTTATCAGCCAGGAGGGGGATTACGCCGTTTGTATGCCCGCCGGGGTGGCAGTGACAATTTACAAATAAAGGAAGTTTCCACTGTCGAAAAAAGCAAAAAGTAGCGTTGAATTTCGGGGTTTTCCCTAAAAATTCAACGCTTTTTTGTCTAAAATTCCGTTTTTAAGGGCGGACGTTACAAAAACTATACCGCAACATTACAAAAGAATGGTATACTGAATTCGTTCGTGGATTCCGGTATGAAGTGCCGGGGCCAACAGCAACCTTATCCTGTATTTTGTAAGAAAGACAACGGGGGATTACATGGACATTTTTTCCGTTATTTCAATGGCAGGTGGGCTTGCCCTTTTCTTGTACGGTATGAACATTATGGGTACCGGGCTGGAAAAGCTTGCGGGCAGCAAAATGGAGATGATTTTGAAAAAACTCACCTCCACCACTTTGATGGCGGTACTCTCTGGTGCGGTGCTTACCGGGCTCATCCAGTCATCGTCTGCCACCACGGTCATTGTCGTTGGTCTTGTGAACTCTGGCATCATGCAGTTGCCACAGGCAATTGGGGTGATCATGGGTGCCAACATCGGCACCACGGTTACCGGCCAGTTGATTCGCCTTGCGGATATTGGCGGCGGCAGCATCGTACTGAAGTTTTTAAAACCCAGCACCATTGCCCCACTGCTTGCGTTTGTGGGCGTTATTCTGTTTTTGTTTTTTAAAGAACAGGGCAAGCGCAACATTGGCCAAACGATGCTGGGCTTTGGTATTTTGTTCACCGGCCTGTTTACGATGGAGGCCGCCGTTGCCCCACTGAAAGACAGCCCCCATTTTGTGCAGCTTTTTTCCAGCCTGCAAAACCCGTTTTTAGGGGTGCTTGCCGGCGCGCTGGTTACCATTGCAATTCAAAGCTCGTCGGCCTCGGTGGGCATTTTGCAAGCGCTTTCCACCACGGGTGCCGTTACATGGGGCAGTGCAATCCCCATTATTTTAGGCCAAAATATCGGCACCTGCTCCACTTCGCTCATTGCGTCCATCGGTACCTCCAAAGGGGCAAAGCGCGCCGCCTTTGTGCATTTGTATTTTAATATCATTGGTACCTTTGGTTTTATGGCAGTGCTGTACGGGGTTAAGTACATCGTGGGGTTCCCGATGTGGAACGATGCCATCAACCGCGGCGACATTGCAAACTTTCATACGGTGTTCAACGTAGTTACAACGTTGCTGTTCTTACCGTTTACCAAGTTTTTGGCAAAGCTTGCCACGATGACGGTGCCAGACCACGGCGAAGAGCCAAGCCTCGAGTTGCCGGTGCTGGACGAACGCCTGTTTGGCTCGCCCGCAGTGGCCATTCAACAGGCACGCAGTGCGGTTGAAAAAATGGCCCGCAATGCGCGGCTGAACTATGAAGCCTCCGTGCCATTGTTGCGGCAGTACAGCCCCGAAAAGGTTGCCGAAGTCAATGCCCGCGAGGACATTGTGGATAAGCTGGAATACTATATTGGCAACTACCTTGTTAAGATTACCGACCACGAACTGGCGGAGGCGGAAAGCAGGCGGGTGACCGACCTGCTGGCCTATATCACCGAGTTTGAGCGCATTGGCGATTACAGTATTAATGTGGTCGAGCGCGGCAGTGAAATGGCGGACAAAAATGTCCACTTTTCTGACGATGCGTTGCAGGAGCTTGAGGTGCTGAACAATGCGATTCGTGAGATTATTCAACTGGCCGAGCGCAGTTTCCGCCACGGTGACGTTGCCCTAGCTGAGCAGGTGGAACCGCTGGAAGAAACAATTGACCGCATCTGCGATATTTTGCACAACCGGCATTTGCAACGGCTGCAAAACGGGCGCTGTGCCATTGAAAGCGGCGTAATCTTTTTAGAGGTGCTCACGAACCTCGAACGCATTGCCGACCACTGTTCTAACATTGCGGCCCGCATTATTGGCGCAGAAAGTGACGGCCAGTTTGACGCGCACGAGATGCGCCGCCGGCTGCACGAAGGCTATGTGGAAGGGTTTAACGAAAAGCTGCAACAGTACCAGCTAAAATATCTGCCGTTGCTGGACCCACAGCGGATTACACAGTGATGTTTTTTGAGCAAAAAACTTTAGCAGTTGTCAACAGCTAAAAGAGAAATAGTAAGCGCCCGCCAAAAACTTGGCGGGCGCTTTTTTTGTGATATAAAATAGTCTTTTGCCGCGGGCAGCACCGCGGCAAGGGTGCCGCAAATTAAGGGCAAGGTGCTGCGTCAGACAATGTAAAAGCCCCAACCGGGCAACCATTTCAGCGCGCGGGCATAAGCCGCGGGGATGGGCAGGCCCGACAAGATGGGGAAGAAATATGCCAACAGCACCGCGGCTAGCACCACAAGGGCCACGGTCGTCACCTTGGCGGCGCGCGGGTGGTGTTCGGCAAGGTCACCCAATAGCAGCCCCAGTGCCAGCAGTGCAAACGGCATGGCTGCAAAATAATGGTACAAAAAGGTGGCGCGGGTAATCAGCACCCATGGCAAATACTGTGCCGCCCACAGTGTCAGCACAAACCAAACGGCGGGTTTTGCTTTGCCGCGCAGCGTGCGCAGCAGTTGTACCGCCACGGCCAGCGCGCCGCCCCAAAACACCACGGGGTTGCCCAGCACCGCAATGCTGGCAACCATGCCATCCGGCAGGCGGCTGCCCATGTAATACCAAACCGGGCGCAGCAGCAGTGGCCAGGTGTACCATTTGGATTCAAACGGGTGGGTAGAGGTGAGCTGGCTGTGGTAGCTGTACATGCTTTGCTGTGCGGGCAGAATGCTGGCGATGGTAAACCCGTTGTCGGGCGCCAGTACCAGCGGCAGGTACGAAAGCAGGTACACGGCCAGCGGCACCACCACATAAAAGCCAAGCCCCGCCAGCAGTGCAAACGAAAGGTCTTGCCGGTAAGTTTCATCTGGTCTTAGGTTGCCCCCCGGCACGGCACTTAGCGCTTTGTGCCGCAACAGCAGCGCGGCAAAGTAAACGAGGGCAAGGCCAGCCCCTGCGTACACCCCTGTCCATTTGCTGGCACAGCCAAGCCCAAAGGCCAACCCGCCCAGCGCAGCGGGCACCAACGCCCCGTGCCGCCCGCCGGGGATGAAGCTTTGGCAGAACCACACCATAAAGTAGGCGCCCAGCAGCACAAAAAACACCACGTAAACATCAATTGTGGCAATGCGGGACTGGGTGTACCGCATAAAATCCAGCGCAAACAGCGCGGTAACCCCGGTGGCAAGCCAGGTGCGCTTCAACAGGCGGCGGGCCAGCAGGTAAAACACCGGCACCATGGCAATGCCAAACAGTGTGCCCATGACGCGCCAGCCAAACGGGTTCATGCCGAATAGCGCAATGCCAATGGCAATGATGTCCTTGCCCAGCGGCGGGTGGGTCGTCTCATAAAAGGGCAGCCCATGCAGCGTTTCAAAGCCGGTGCGCCCGTGGTAAATTTCATCAAAATACATGCTGTTCAACTGGCTGGGCCGTACCGGCAACGTGGCTGCCTCATCAAACAATGCCTCTGCGCCAGAGGGCAGAATGCTGGGGGTCAGCACCTTGTGGTCGGCATCTACAAACACAATTTCGTTCACCGTGCCGCCCGTCACCGTCACGGTTAAGGCTTTTTCGTTGATAAAAACATCGGTCACCTGCCACGCAAAGCAGGTACCGCCGGTGAGTGGCTGTTCTGCCAGCACGTTGCCAGCGGTGTCCGCCACCTGCACCGAGCCATTGCCAAGGCCGGGGTATACCCAAATGGAAGCGATTTGTTGCGGGCTGTCGTACCCAATGGAAAACGACACGGAGCCGGCGGCGGTGAAAGAGGTCTGCGGGACCTGTGTGGTGCCAAGGTAAGGCAGCGACAGGCAGGCGGCAAACACCGTCAGCAGGGTAATGGCAAGGGTGTCCCGCCAAGAAAACCTCGGTGGCGGCGCTATCAGGCTGGCAGCGGTTTTTTGGGGCGCGCGTGGCGCTTTAAACGGCTGCGCCTTTTGGGGCATGCTTACAGGCGAGCTAGAAGCCTGTAAGGGCGTTGCCGTTGCGGTGCCGCTGGTGTCACCGGCGGTAGAAGCCTTAAAAGAGGTCGCTTTTTGCGGCCTGTCGCGGTGGGGTGCCTTGGGTTTTGGCATCATAGTGGCCGGTACCTGCCCCCGCACAGACTGTAACACCCAATAGGTTAAAAAGCAAAAGGTGGCCACCGCAAAAAAGCCAAAACTGCGCGAGATGAAAACCGAACTTGTGCTTTGCAAAAACTCATCTTTACCTACATTGTATTGTACCAAGGCCATATTGAGCAGCAGCACGGCAGAAAACGCCCCAGCGGCGAATAGCCGCCGCCGGTCACCATCCAGTGCCCAGGCACCTACCAGCAACACAATGGCGGGCAGCAAATACCGCTCGTGCATGCGGTGCGCAAACAAAAATACGCCAATACCGTAAAAGGCAGCCAGTAAGGGTAAATTTAACCTGCCAGCCCGCGCGGCAAAGTACCCCAAAACAAACACGGCTACGGTTAACAACCCCAGCATCACAGTACCCCAGTGCTGCCAGCTTAAAAATAAAAATTGGTTGGCCTGTGGTTGCCAGTTGCCACCCAGCGCTGTGATGAAGTTAAAGGCGTTCAACGACGCATAAGGGTATGAGGAGGTGGTAGAAAAGTATTTTTCAAGCAACCACACAAAAGGGGTTTGGTTGCCGGTAAACGGCAGCGAGATCAGCAATACGACCCCCACGCTGACCCCTGCGGCACCCGCTGCCCGCAGCACAGCTTTGCATTTTGCGCGCCAGCCGGGCTGGGTGAGCAGGGGCAGCAAAAAGGCCAGTGCAAACACCGGGCCGTAAAGCAGTGCCTGCGGTTTGACAGCAAGGGCGATACCATACCAAATGGCCGCCCCTAAAAAATGGTTGTTTTGCAGGGCCAAAAAAACAAGCAGTAGGAAGAGTGTTAAAACGGAATCGACCTGTTTCCACACGGCAACATCGTAAATGAGTGCCGGGTTTAGCGCCGCAAAGGCCGCAGCGACCAGCGCCGCGCGCGTGCCAAAGCGGGTGCGGTCCTCGTACCCTTCAGACAATTGCTTGTAATAAATGATCAGCGCGGTGGCAACCATAAATAGCGTGCCGATGAAGAGGCCAAGGAACAAAAACCCGCCGTAAAGCGAATACCAGTCGGCCCTTGCCAGCGGCAGCGCGCTGATGGACACCCCGTCCAGCGGCAGAATGGTGGTTTGAAGTGACTGCGCAAAGCGCAGGGTGTCCGCTTCGCCGCCGGTGACGTTAAAATTAAAAGCACGGCGCAGCACCGCGGCATCGTTGCCGCCGAACTGCTGCGAAATGGCCAGCACCTGCGGCTGCGGCAGCACAAGGTACAGGGTGCTGTAATAACCGCCGGTGCTGCCCCGGCTTTGCAGCGGGAAGGTTTGCGGTTCGCTTTTGATTGAGTAGGTCGCATCCCCCAGTGTAATGGTGGGCAGCCCGTACCCACCGCTGCTCAAAAACGCAAGAGCCTCGCCATCCTGTAACGACACATCGGTACCGGCAAGGGCGTTGTAGTCCTCCACCGGTAAAATGGTCACCGAGCACACCGGGGTGGACATGTCGAGGTTTTGGGTCGGGTCCAACAGGTCGCCGTCCAACTGGGCGACAAAGGTGGTGTACCGGTACGACATGCGGTCGGTCGGGGTTACACCGTACTGGGTCGCAGTGGCGTCAATCAGCGCGTCAATCTGCTCGGCAGAAAGTGAGGCGGTGGCCGGGCGCTGTGAAATACTCACATCATACGGGTATTGGCTGCGCAACATCCCCTCCTGCCCAAGGTATAGTGAGACGGTAGTCGCGATGGTCAAAATAGCCATGGTGGACAGAATGCAGATGCTGGCAAGGCCCTTTGCATTCTGCCGCATGCGGTGAAGCAGCCCGGATACCGACACAAAGTGCCGTGGCTGATAGTAAAACCGTTTATTGGCGCGCAGCCGGCGCAGCAGCGCAATGCTGCCTGCGGTAAACAGCGCATAGGTGCCGATGATGACCAGCAGCACCGCGACTAAAAACAGTAGAATGGCCGCCATGGGGCTTTTGACCAAAATGGCAATGGCATAGCCGCTGCCCAGCGACAGTACCCCCAAAATGGTCAGCGGCACCGAGCTTTTGGGCTGGCGTTCGCCCACCTCACCGCCGTGCAACAGTTCGACCGGGTTTGCCAGCCGCACCTGCCGCAGGTTTGAAAGCAAGGTGAGAAAGAACAGCGCCAAAAACAACATGGCGGTAGAGCCCAGTGCGACTGGAGAAAGTGAAAAGGAGACGGCATCGCCAAGGTGCAGCAGCGCGCGCAGGGCGGCAAACATGCCCCAGCTGAACAGCGCACCCACCAGCAAACCGACAACAATGGCAAAAAAAGCGGTGAAAAGGGTCTCAAACAGCATCATCATCCCAAGGTGACGCTTTTCCATGCCGAGTATATTATATAGGCCGATTTCGCGCTTGCGCCGTTTGATCAAAAAACCGTTGGTGTAAAACACCAAAATAGCAGAAAAAATGGCGATGATGATGACGCCCTGTGCCATGACCATCTGCACGGCCCACGCGCTGGGCAGTGTTTCAAAGCTGGGGTTCAGCGAGATGGACAGCACCGTGTAAAAGGTGACGATGCACATGATGCAGGTCAGCAGATAGGGCAGGTAAGTCTGGCGGTTGTTTTTGAGGTTGGTCACCGCCAGCCGCGGGTAAAACGGCAGGTTAGACATTGCCTTCACCCCCGCCTGCCAGTGCTGTCAGCGTGGCGGAAATGCGCCGGTACATCTGGTCGTTGTCATCGGTGCCGCGGCGTAGCTCGTGAAACACGGTGCCGTCTTTGATAAACAGCACCCGCCCCGCATGGCTGGCGGCCCCCACGCTGTGGGTAACCATTAAAATGGTCTGCCCGCCCGCGTTGATGCTGTCCAGCAACCCCAACAGGTGGCTACTGGCTTTTGAATCCAGCGCACCGGTGGGCTCGTCTGCCAGCACCAGTTTTGGGTGGGTGATCAGTGCGCGGGCCACGGCGACCCGCTGTTTTTGCCCGCCCGAAATTTCGTACGGGAACTTTGCCAAAAGCTCGCTGATGCCAAGCTGTTTTGCAATGGGGGCAAGGCGTTTTTCCATTTCAGCGGTGCTTTTGCGGGACAGCACAAGCGGCAGAAAAATATTGTCTTTCACCGAAAAGGTGTCCAGCAGGTTAAAGTCCTGAAACACAAAGCCCAAATGGTCGCGCCGAAAGGCGGACAGTGCTTTTTCGGGGATGCTGCCGGTATTGCGACCGTCTAACAATACTTCGCCGCTGGTGGGGCGGTCCAGCGCCGCCAAAATATTCAGCAGTGTGGTTTTGCCCGCACCGGACTCCCCCATGATGGCGACATAGTCACCCTCTGCCACTGCAAAATTTACCTGCTCTAGCGCAGTGACACTCACCCCGCCAAAGCGGGTCGTATAGACCTTTTTTAAATCATGTACTTCAAGTAAAGACATCGGCTTTTGACTCCTCCGGTTTTCATAGTTTGGTAAAAATTAAAATGTAAAATAAAAGAAAAGTTTTTGCGGGGGCGGAGAGGGAAAATTGTTTAGGGTGCAAGCGGCGCCTTGCTTGCACCGGTTTTGTGGAAAAGCGACAGAAAAACCGCCCCGCCTTCATGCATAATACGAGCGACAAAACCAAATTTCTGCAAAAAAATAAGACAATTTTGACAATGTGAAAAAAGAAACAATTATTGCATTTGACTAGACCTTTTTTGTATGATATTATCAAAAACAGTTCGCTTTAGTTTTTTACTATCAGCGTTGTGAACAGGGCATAGCCGACAAGACCCGTTGTGCTGTGGCTGTACCCGAGGAGGATTAAACCAAATGAAAGTGCAGGAGACGGTAAAGAAGGAAACGATGCACATTGCGGTTGGCACACTGTTGCTCACAGCCGTGATGCTGCTCGTTTTTTTGGTTCTGGGCCGTTTAGACCAGCCGGTGGTGCTGGGGGCGGTGCTGGGCAGTGGGTTTGCCATACTCAATTTCTTTGTATTGGGGCTCAGCGTGCAAAAATCGGTTGCCACCGGCAATGCCACACGCGGCAAATTGATGATGACTCTGTCGTACAGCCTGCGCATGCTTGTGATGATGGGGGTTGTGGTATTGGGGTTTGCATTGCCGTATTTTTCGTGGGTGACCGTAGTACTGCCACAGCTTTTCCCACGGCTCACGATTGCCGGTATGCAGATGCTTGGCATGTATAAGCCCGAAAAAAAGGGAGAAGACGAAGCGGCGGAAGAAGGTGAGCGAGCCGAATGAATGTGGATATCACCGGTGCTCGCATCTACTTCACCATCCCGGTGTTCGGCGGCATCCCCATCACAGAGACGATTACCAACAGTTGGCTGGTGATGTTGGTAATCACCGGGCTTTGTATTTATCTCACCCGTAATTTAAAGGTAAAAGCAACCAGCCGCCGGCAGATTATTGCCGAATATCTGGTAGAGACGGCGCAAAAATTCGTCAATGAAAACATGGGTGAAAAGTTTGCCTATTATGGGCCATTTATAGCGGCGTTGTTTGCCATGTCGCTGCTGTCCAGCCTGCTGAGCCTATTTGGGATGTACCCGCCCACCAGCGACCTTTCTACCACGATGGGGTGGGCTATTCTGGTGTTTGTGCTTATCACCTACACCAAAATACGGCACGGGGGGATTGGCGGGTACTTGAAAGGGTTTACCCAGCCCATCTTTATTCTTACGCCGTTTAACATCCTCAGCGAGATTGCAACCCCTATATCGATGGCGTTTCGTCATTTTGGCAACATTGTCTCGGGCGGGGTTATCTCCACACTCGTCTATGCGGCGCTGGCGGTGGCATCTAAAGCATTGCTGGGGCTGTTGCCGGGTATGGTGGGCCAGTTCTTGTCCAACATCCCCATTTTACAGGTCGGTATCCCGGCGATCCTTTCGCTGTACTTTGACCTGTTTACAAGTGTGATGCAGGCATTCATCTTCTGTATGCTGACCACACTTTACATCGCCAACGCGGCAAGCGACGATTGACCGAACCGCTGCCGATGTTTTGATTTTTTCGTCTTTATTTAAATGAGCTATCACTGAATTATAGGAGGAATTTTCTATGCTGGAAAAAGCAATTGTTATGGCAGGCTGCGCCATTGGTGCAGGCCTTGCATTGATCGCTGGTGTTGGCCCTGGTATCGGCGAAGGCTATGCCGTTGGTAAGGCCTGCGAAGCCATTGGCCGCCAGCCCGAATCAAAGGGCGACTTGCTCTCGACGATGCTGCTTGGCTGCGCCATTGCCGAGACCACTGGTATTTACGGGTTTGTTACCGGCCTGCTGCTGATCTTTGTGGCGCCCGGTATCTTCATTAACCTTCTGTGACTTTAACGCCCAAAAGGGGGAACTAGCATGGAGTCGTTTCAGTCCCTGGTGACGATTGCACCATGGACCTTCATTTTTACCATCTGCAACCTGCTGATTTTGACGGCCATCGTCAAAAAGCTGCTGTTTAAGCCGGTGCAGCAGGTGCTGGCAAAGCGTCAGGCCGAGCTGGACGGCATTTATGACACCGCCCACAAGGCCCAAGCCGATGCCGAAACAATGCGCGGCGAGTACGAGACCCGCCTGCACGGGGCCGAGCGCGAAGCCGGTGAAATTGTAAAAAATGCAACCACTGCCGCCCAGCGCCGCAGCGATGAGATTGTAAATGATGCCAAAGGGGCCGCCGAGGCACTGCGCCGGCGCACCGATGACGAACTGCGGCGCGAAAAGCGCAAGGCAGAAGCAGAGCTGAAAGATGAAGTGTCCGGTATTGCGCTGGATATCGCCCAGCGTGTGGTTGAAAAGGAGATCGACCCTGCGCGCCACGAGGCGATGATTGAAGAATTTCTCTCCGGGCTGGGTGATGCGTCTTGACCGGGCCGGGGACACAATTTGGCGACGCGCTGTTTGAGCTTTGTGCAGCCGAGGGCAATGACGATGAGGTGTTGCAGCAGCTTGCCGGCGTAGAGGCACTATTTGCCGAAAACCCGGCTTACCCACGCTTGCTGGATGCCCCAAATGTCGCGCGCGCCCAGCGCCTTGCGCTGGTAAACGAGGCGTTTGCGGGTAAGGTGGCACCTTATTTGCTCAATATGCTGCGGCTGTTGTGTGAGCGCGCACAGGCCAGCCAACTGCCACAGGCGGCGGCGCGGTACCGTGCGCGCTACAACAAGGCGCACGGCATTATTGAAGTGCGTGCGTTTACGGCACAGCCACTAGAAGAAGCCTTGCAGCAAAAGCTGTCGGTACGCCTTGCGGCGCTCACCGGCAAACAGATTTTGTTGACAGTAAAAACCGACCCGGCACTGCTGGGCGGCATCAGGCTAGAGATGGAAGGCAAAGAGTTTGACGGCACCGTACGCCGCCGGCTGGATATTTTGCGCAGAGAGTTACTGCGCACAAACTGAACGAGGAATCGGGTGGAAGAATGCAGCTCAATTCAGGTGATATCACCAAAATTATAAAAAGCCAGATCAAGAATTACGAAAACCGTATCGAACAAAGCGAGACCGGTTCGGTCATGTTGGTAGGCGATGGCATTGCCCGCGCGTTTGGCCTTGCAAACTGCATGGCAAACGAATTGGTTGAATTTGAAAACGGCGCCTATGGTATGGCGCTGAATCTGGAAGAAGACGCCGTTTCAATCGTGGTGCTTGGCTCTGACGAGGGCATCCGCGAGGGTGATACTGTGCGCCGCACCGGCCGTGTGGTGTCGGTGCCGGTGGGCGAGGGCTTCCTTGGGCGTGTGGTCAATGCGCTGGGCGAACCGATTGACGGCAAGGGCCCGGTGGACGCTGCCGAAACGCGCCCCATCGAGCGGCCTGCGGCCGGCATCATCGAGCGCAAAATGGTCAGTGTGCCGCTGGAAACCGGTATCAAGGCTATCGACAGCATGATCCCCATCGGCCGCGGCCAGCGCGAACTGATTATCGGTGACCGCCAGACCGGTAAAACGGCCATTGCGGCGGATACCATCATCAACCAGCGCGGCAAAGGGGTGCTTTGTGTTTATGTGGCCATTGGGCAAAAACAAAGCACCGTTGCGCAGCTTGCCGAGATGCTGACGGCGGCTGGCGCAATGGAGTATACCATTATTGTGGCGGCCACCGCGTCGGAGCTGGCACCAATGCAGTATATCGCGCCGTACGCGGGCTGCTCGATGGCAGAATATTTTATGGACCAGGGCAAGGACGCCCTGATTATCTATGACGATTTGTCAAAGCACGCGGTCGCTTACCGTGCGCTTTCGCTGTTGATCCGGCGCCCGCCGGGGCGCGAGGCGTACCCCGGCGACGTGTTTTACTTACACAGCCGCCTGTTAGAGCGCGCGGCGCGCCTTGCGCCGGAATACGGCGGCGGCAGCTTGACGGCGCTGCCCATCATTGAAACGCAGGCCGGTGACGTTTCGGCGTACATCCCCACCAACGTCATTTCCATCACCGACGGGCAGATTTTCTTGGAGACCGAACTGTTCCATGCGGGCATTTTACCGGCGGTCAACCCCGGCATTTCGGTGTCCCGCGTGGGCGGTAACGCGCAGATTAAAGCCATGAAGCAGGTGGCCGGCAAGCTGAAGCTGGTGTACAGCCAGTACCGCGAGCTGCAGTCGTTTGCGCAGTTTGGCAGTGACCTTGACAGCGACACTAAGACCCGCCTTGCGCAGGGAGAGCGCATTGTAAAGGTGCTGGGCCAAGGCCGTGGCAAGCCGGTGCCAATGGCAAAGCAGGTCTGCATTTTCTATGCGGTCATCCACGATTATTTGATGGACATTGAAGTGGACCAGGTGCCCGCGTTTGAAGAGGGCTTTTACGATTACCTGGACGGCAACGCGCCGGAGGTTTTACAGGCGATTCTCACCAGCGGCAAGCTGGAGGAAGAGACCGAAACCAAACTGCGCGCGGCAATTGAAGCGTATAAAAAACAATTTGCGGCCATGGCACAGGCTTAATGGCAGATTGCAACAGGAAAGGAGGCAGAGTCTATGAGCGGTGGTGCGTCGATGAAAGAGATCAAGCTGCGCATCAAAAGCGTTGAGGGCACGATGCAGATTACAAAGGCAATGGAGCTGGTCGCGTCGTCTAAGCTGAACCGGGCCAAGCTGCGGGTGCAGCACAGCAGGCCTTATTTTACGCTGCTGTACGAGACTTTGTCGGAAATTGCGGCTGCCAACACGGATTTTTCCAGTGCTTTTGTGCGCAGCAGGCCGGTGAAAAAAAGCTGTTATGTGCTGATTGCGGGTGACCGCGGGTTGGCTGGCGGCTACAATGCCAACCTGCTGCGAGAAGCGGCGGAAAAAATGGGCGATGGGCCGGTTTGTGTGCTGCCGGTGGGCAAAAAGGCCGTGGAGTTTTGCCACCAGCGCGGCATACAGATGGTCAGCGAAGACTTTGCGGTGGCCGAAGATATTTCGGTGAGTGACAGCCTTGCAATGGCAAAGCTGTTGTGCACAGATTTTCTGGCGGGCGAATACGACCAGTTGTTTGTCTGCTATACGAATTTTGTCTCGATGCTCAGCCAGTCGCCCGCCACATTAAAACTGCTGCCGCTTTCGGCATCGGGGCGAAAAGAAAAGCGTACCACCCCGCGCCAGTTGATTTTGTATGAGCCGGGCAGCGAAGCGGTGTACGATGCCATTGTACCAAATTACATTGGCGGTATGCTGTGGGGCGCGCTGTGCGAATCCGTCGCGTCCGAGCTGGGCGCGCGGCGCATGGCAATGGACGCAGCCAGCAAAAACGCCGGCGAGATGATTGAGGACCTGCAACTGCACTACAACCGCGCGCGGCAGGGTGCCATTACGCAGGAGATCACCGAGATCGTGGCCGGTGCGGAAATGTAATTCACTGCGGCCCGCCACACAGCGGGCCGGTGCAACATAAGTTCTAGAAAAGAGGGCAGCGGATGAAGGAAGAAAACATCGGCAGGGTCGTACAGGTCACCGGCCCGGTGCTGGATATTAAATTTGAAGAGGGCAAGCTGCCTGCGCTGCTGAACGCCATTGAGGTCGAGCATGACGGCACGACTTTGGTGGCGGAGGTGGCGCAGCAGATTGGCGATAACGTTGCGCGCTGCATTGCAATGAGCTCGACCGATGGCCTGCAGCGCGGCCTTGCCGCGCGGGACACCGGCGGGCCCATCTCGGTGCCGGTGGGCAATGAGACACTGGGGCGCATTTTTAACCTGCTGGGTGAGCCGGTGGACAATCTGCCCGCGCCCGAAACCAAAGAGCGCTGGGCCATTCACCGTGACCCGCCGCCGTACGACGAGCAGCAGAGCACGACGGAGATTCTCGAGACCGGCATCAAGGTCATCGACCTGATTTGCCCGTACGCCAAAGGCGGTAAAATCGGCCTGTTTGGCGGCGCCGGTGTCGGCAAGACCGTCATTATTATGGAGCTGATCAATAACGTTGCAAAGCAGCACGGCGGTATTTCAGTATTCACCGGCGTGGGCGAGCGCACCCGTGAGGGCAACGACCTTTATAACGAAATGACCGAGAGCGGCGTGTTGAAAAAAACGGCGCTGGTCTACGGCCAGATGAACGAGCCGCCGGGAGCCCGTATGCGCGTGGGCCTTTCGGGGCTGACGATGGCGGAGTATTTCCGCGACCGCGAGCACCAGGACGTGCTGCTGTTCATCGACAATATCTTCCGCTTTACCCAGGCGGGCAGCGAGGTTTCGGCATTGCTGGGGCGTATGCCCAGCGCCGTGGGCTACCAGCCCACCCTCGCCACCGAAATGGGTGCGCTGCAAGAGCGCATCACCTCGACGAAAAACGGGTCCATCACCAGTGTGCAGGCCGTGTATGTACCGGCGGATGACTTGACCGACCCGGCCCCGGCAACGACCTTTGCCCACTTGGACGCAACGACGGTGCTTTCGCGCGCCATTTCGTCGCTGGGTATTTACCCTGCCGTGGACCCGCTGGAATCCACCAGCCGCATCTTGTCGCCCGAAGTGGTG
>JAQVCK010000237.1 GCA_028689835.1 Pygmaiobacter sp.
ACCTTGCGAATGCGGGCTTTTTGGTGGTTGCGGTCGGTCAAAAACCCTGCTTGCCAACCCAGCAGAGAAATAGACCTGCATCCAAGCTCTGCAAGGGCCATACAAAGCAGTGAACAAGAGATTTGTTCCCCTGCCGCAAGCAACATGTCCATTTCCCGGCCGGAAGGGTCGGCGGTGATCTCACCCGCTTTTTCCATCAGGTCATCCGTGGTATCGCCCTGTGCTGAAACCACCACAATTACATCGTTACCGGCACGGCGGGTATCGGCTACGATGCGCGCCACATTAAACAGCCGTTCGCGGTTTGCAACCGAGCTGCCGCCAAACTTTTGTACTATCAATGCCATAGACTGCCTCCCACAAACAATAGGTCTACTACTCCGCAAATAAAAACGGGTTAAAACATACTTTCGTTGTGTGCCGTAAGCGCTTGTAGCGAAAACCGGTTTGTCGCCTCATCCTCTTGTAGCGCAAGGATTGCCCTTGGGGCAAAAGCAAGGTTTGCCGCATCGCATACCGCAACAATGGTGGGCCCCGCCCCCCCAATAAATACAGCTTTTGCCCCAAGCTGCGGCGCAAGCTCAAAAATGCGCTTCGCGCCGGGGATTAGCGGCAAGCGGTAAGGCTGGTGCAGTTTATCCTGCGCACCAACTGCAAACAGTTCCGGCTTGCCCTCACAAAAAGCCGCTGCCATCAATGCCGCACGGGATACATTATAAATTGCATCTGCCCGGGGCACTGTGTCCGGCAGGGCGGCACGCGCTTTTTCAGTCAACAGCTCAAAATCCGGCACAAAGGCAAAAAAGCGCAACTTGTCACTGACCCGCTTTTTCACCGTATACACTTTGCCGTTTTCCATCACGCTGGTAACAAACCCGCCAAGCATGGCCGGGGCAACGTTATCGGGGTGGCCCTCCAGCTTTGCGGCAAACGCCACCTGCTCATTTTCCGTCATGGGCTGGCCCAGCAAGCGGTTTGCCCCCACAATACCGGCTGCAATGCAGGCGCTACTGCTGCCAAGCCCCCGCGCCTGCGGGATCGGGCTGGTCTGCACCAGCGCAAGGCCCGGCAGGCTGCGCCCACATTCGTCATACACCGCTTTTACGGTTTGATAAATTAAATTCTGTTCACCCTGCACCGGCACCGTACCATCGGTCGTGCGCACCGCAATGCTGTCCCATTCCTGCATTTCCACCGTGTTAAACAACGAGAGCGCAATGCCCATCGTATCAAACCCACTGCCAAGGTTAGCAATCGAGGCCGGTGCCTTTACTGTTACTTTATTTTCCATTGTTATACTTCCAGCATCTTCAGGCAAAGCGCCACGTGGATGCCATCCTTCTCCAGCTTTTCTTTGCGTTTTTTCATTTCTTTTTCGGTCATGGGGGTCGTTAGCACTGCTGTTTGGTTATGCTTTTGCAGCGTCAGCACCACTCCATTCAGGTCTTCGCGCAGGGTCTCGGTGTCCTCATTGTTGACCCGCACATAATAAGTATATTGGTTGCGGTTTACAATTTTTTCTTTCAGCGCAGGGGTGGGCTGCCAAAACAGCGAATCGTGCACGGTCGGGCCAGATTTTTCAGCATCTACAATGTCCGCTACCACCGCACTGGCTGTGGGCAGTTTGCCTGCGCCTTTGCCGTAAAACAACACATCCCCCAGCAAATCACCACGAATCAACACCGCATTATACACATCGGCCACATCGGCCATCATACTTTCTGCCGGCAGCACCATCGCTTCGACACCGCACGAAAACCCGGTTTTTTCATCTTTTTTTGCATAGGCAATCAGCTTGATTGCCAGCTTCATTTTTTTGGTGAAATAAATGTCATCAATCGTGATGCCCCTGATGCCACTGGTGGGAATATTTTCAGGGTGCACCTCACTGCCAAAAATCATGGACGCGAGAATCGCGATTTTGCGGCAGGCATCAATACCGTCCACATCGGCAGACGGGTCAATCGTTTCGGCATAACCAAGGCCCTGCGCCACCTTTAGCGCTTCATCAAACGTCATACCCTCCTGCTCCATTTTAGTCAACATAAAGTTTGTGGTACCGTTGACAATGCCACACACCTCGCTGATGGTGTTTGCCGTAAGGCATTGGTGAATGGGGGTAATCACCGGGGTACCCCCGCCAACCGAGGCCTCAAACAAAAAGCAAACCCCTTTTTGCACCGCCAAAGCCAACAGCTCGGCCCCATGGGTCGCCACCAGCTCTTTGTTAGAGGTGCAAACGTTTTTGCCCGCCTCCAATGCAGATTTGACAAAAAAATAAGCGGGCTTCGTGCCGCCGATGGTCTCGACAACTGTGCTAACCTGATCATCCTTTAAAATAGGGTCAATCTGGTTGACAAACAATGCTGCATCCGGCCGGTCTGAAAAATCTCGGATGTCTAAAATATATTTTACTTCGACCGGCTGCCCCGCCCTGCGGGCAATGTTGGCTGCGTTATGTTTCAGCACCTCATAAACGCCACTACCTACCGTGCCAAACCCTAAAATCGCTACGTTAATCAAAAAACCACCCTTTTCTCTTGGTTGCTAAAAGTACAGCTTTGCACCACGGTGCCGCTGCGCGCCGTGATGCAAAGCCTTTCGCATTCACATTTCTTTTACCGTACGCCGTACACTAACCACCGTGCGCTGGTTTTGGATTGACAGCAGCACATCATCAATCGGCATCGGCATCGAGTCGGTACGCAGCGTCACCGAAACCACCGCCGTGCCGTTTTCGGGGGCAGATTGGTTAATGGTAACAATGCTGGCGCCGGATGCAGAAAGCTCACTAAGCAACGCTTGCAGTGCGCCGGTTTCATCCAATAACACCGCTTTGACCGTGACAATGGACTTTGCGTTTTCAAAATCAAAAACACTGTCTTTGTATTTATAAAACGCGCTGCGGGAGAGATCGACCATTTTTGCTGCTGCTGAAACATTTTTCGCCGCGCCGCTTGCCAATAATTCTTTGGCGCGCAGTACCTTTGCAAATACTTCTGGCAAAATGGCCTGATCAACAATCAGATATTTTTTCTCCACTTCCTGTCCGCCTTTCAAAAACATTTGTATATTCAAGTGATACTATAACACTTTTGGGCGACTGGGGCAAGCCGTTTTTTCACATTTTCCCTGTTGCACAAAACAAACTGCCGCAT
>JAQVCK010000238.1 GCA_028689835.1 Pygmaiobacter sp.
TGGATATGAACAAGTCTCATTATGGTATGGCGGTTTCTATCCTGCAAAAGGCAGTCATTTATTCGGTTGTTGCAGTCTCCATGAATTTGCTCAACGGCTTTACCGGCCTATTTAGCCTGGGGCAGGCAGGTTTTATGGCGCTGGGTGCTTACACCACGGCAATGCTGACAATCCCGGTTACAAACCGGGCGTCGGTGTACTACATTTCGGGTATTAACCCAGTGCTGGAAAAGCTCAGCCTGCCGTTCCCGCTTGCGTTGATTGCAGGGGGGCTGGTGGCGGCGCTGTTTGCGGTGTTGATTGGTGGCCCCGTGCTGCGGCTGAAAAGCGATTACCTCGCCATTGCCACGCTGGGCTTTGCCGAGATCATTCGCGCGCTGATTGCCGCCCCCCAGATGGATACGATCACCAACGGCAGCTACGGCTTAAAGATGATCCCCACATTTGCGCATTTAATTGTGCCGTTTGCCATTGCAGCTGTTTGCATTCTGGTGATGGTGCTGATGCTGAATTCGTCGTATGGACGTGCGTTCAAGGCCATACGTGAGGATGAAATCGCGGCCGAAGCCATGGGCATCAACCTGTTTCGCACAAAGCTGATGAGCTTTGTCACCTCCAGCTTTTTTGCCGG
This sequence comes from Pygmaiobacter sp., assembly GCA_028689835.1. Classification (GTDB taxonomy): domain Bacteria; phylum Bacillota; class Clostridia; order Oscillospirales; family Ruminococcaceae; genus Pygmaiobacter. The sequence goes on from JAQVCK010000238.1 coordinate 632, forward strand.
GGTTGGTGGCGGTATGTTGGCAATGTACATGTCCAGTATCGACTCGGGTACCTTCAAAGTGAATATCACGTATGATATTTTGCTGATTGTAGTGCTGGGTGGTATGGGCAGTGTCACCGGCAGTATTCTGGGCTCATTTTTGGTAGTGGCCAGCAAAGACTGGTGGTTGCGCTTTTTTGACGACCCGCTCACCATTATGGGGGTCAATATCCCGTTGTTCCGCACCGGGTTTCGCATGGTCATCTTCAGCATCTTGTTGATGGCAATTGTGTTGTTTTACCGGCGTGGCATTATGGGCACGCGCGAGTTTACTTGGGACGGCTTTTTTACCTTCTTTCAAAACCTGCCGGGCAAGCTGAAACACCTGAAAACTGCCCTTGGTAAAAAGAAAGGGGGTGGGCGCAATGGCTGACGCACTATTGCGCGCAGAGCACATAACAATGCAGTTTGGCGGCGTGGTCGCGGTGGATGATTTAAACCTTGAGGTGCGCAAAGGCGAAATCGTTGCACTAATCGGCCCCAACGGTGCAGGCAAAACCACCGCTTTTAATGTGATTACCGGTGTATATGCGCCTACCTATGGGGCGATTTATCTGAAAGATAAAAAAATCATCTCCAACCACCCACAGGGTAAAATGAAAAAGCTTTATGCTGGCAGCCACAGCGGCACAGTGGAAAGCAGCGTTGTTAAGACACCAGACGCGATTACCCGCCTTGGGGTAGCGCGTACGTTTCAGAATATCCGGCTGTTTAAAAGTCTGACGGTGCTAGACAATGTCATGATTGCAAAGCATTTACATTTAAAAGCAAATTTGCTGTCGGCCACGTTGCACTTGAATTATAAAGAAGAGGCCGCAATTCGGGAGGAATCAATGCAGCTATTGCAACTGCTGGGCCTTGCCGACCTTGCAAACGAAGTGGCAGAGGGCCTGCCTTATGGCAAGCAGCGCCACCTTGAAATTGCGCGCGCGCTAGCAACCAAGCCACAGCTTTTGTTACTGGATGAACCGGCTGCCGGGATGAACCCGCAGGAGACCGAAGAGCTGACCGCGTTTATTTACAAAATCAAGCAGGATTTTGACTTGACAGTATTGATGATTGAACACCATATGAACTTGGTCATGGATATTTCAGACCGCATTTATGTGCTGGACTTTGGCCGGTTGATTGCAAATGGCACGCCGGAAGAAATTCAGGCAAACCAGCGCGTGATTGATGCCTACCTGGGGGTGAGCGAAGATGAGTGAGTTTTTAAAGGTAGACAATTTAAGCGTGAGTTACGGCGGTATTCAAGCGGTCAAAGGGGTTTCACTTCAGGTTGAAAAGGGTAAAATCGTCACGCTGATTGGCGCAAACGGCGCAGGTAAGTCTACCATACTGCGCACAATTGCGGGCATTGTGCCGGCGCAAAGTGGCAGTGTGTCATTTGAAGGCCAGCCCATCACCGGCCTGCCCGCTTACGAAATTGTGCAAAAGGGCATTACACTGGTGCCGGAGGGGCGGCGAGTGTTCCCCAACCTGACGGTGCTGGAAAACCTGAAAATTGGGGCATATTTGCGCAAGGATGATTTAAGTGAAGACCTTGCCTATGTGCACGGGCTGTTCCCGCGGCTGAAAGAGCGCAGCTGGCAGCTGGCGGGCACACTTTCCGGTGGCGAACAACAGATGCTTGCCGTTGGCCGTGCATTGATGAGCCGCCCCAAAGTTATTATGATGGACGAGCCGTCTTTGGGCCTTGCGCCGCTGGTGGTACGGGATATTTTTGAAATCATCAAAACAGTCAATGCGGATGGTATTACCGTGCTATTAATCGAACAAAACGCCAATATGGCGCTGAAAGTGGCGGACTGGGCCTATGTGTTGGAGACCGGCACACTCACGCTGCAAGGGGAGGGTGCACAGCTGATGCAAAACGAGGCAGTGCGTGCGGCGTACCTTGGTAGCAGTAAAAAGAAGAATTAATAGGTCTAACGCTATTCTGATTATAATTGCTTACCAAAGAAATATCTCAGTGTATTAAAAACCGGGCACTAACAGTTACATGTTAGTGCCCGGTTTTTTACAGGGTGCAAAGCGCTACCTTGCTTTTTAAGTTGGGATTACGCACTACAACTACTCAAAGCTCAAAATCTTCTGACGTAAACTCCGGTAGCTTGGGCCTGCGTTTTGGGATGCGTTTTAAAGGCGAATATCGAAATTTTCGGCAGGAATAATAAGGGGAAACCATTCCTTTTTTTATGCACAATATCATCACGTGGTCAGACGCTTTGCGCCCGAATTCGCAATATTCACATGACGCGGGTACATCACCCGCAAACAGGCCATTTTTCATAAACGGCTCCTTTACCAACAAGCATTTTTTAATTAGCAGAACATTTTCTTTATTGGTCGATTGTAAAATGAAGTTGGACAGATGAACAGAAAAATCCATAGAGATTTTCCTGCATGGTAGAATGGAGTTCTCACACACCCATTTGCCAAAGGAGGCAATCACTATGGACTGCCAAGAGT
>JAQVCK010000239.1 GCA_028689835.1 Pygmaiobacter sp.
TCCAATCTGTCTCCGGTCATTCTCGCTTTTTTGGTTCAACATCTTTCATCACCTGTTTCTATTTTACCATTCCTTGTGCATTAAAAAAAGACAAAGCACCACCTTCTGGCACTTTGTCTTCAGACTGGGCCGCCCCGCGGGGCGGCTTTTTTTGCGCTGCCGGTTGCAAAATTTTAAGTTAGATTTGACAAACCCATACTGAAGATGTATGATAACCATAGACCCACACCCCGTGGGGGTATATGGAGGTTTTCAAGATGAAGCAAAAATTTGATGTGACCGGTATGACCTGCTCTGCTTGCAGTGCCCATGTAGAAAAAAGCGTGCGCAAACTGCCTGGGGTTAATTCTGTTGCGGTAAACCTGTTGCAAAACACCATGCTGGTGGATTACGATACCGAAAAGCTCAACGATGGGCAAATTTCTGCCGCCGTTAAGGCCGGTGGTTACGGTGCCAGCCCGCAGCAAACGGCAAAGGCGGCGCGCGGGGTGGCAAAACCCGCCGCGGCAAGCTCGAAAGCTGCCGAAGAAGCTGCAAACACCCGCAAGCGTTTGATCATCTCGTTTATTTTTCTTGTGCCGTTGCTGCTCGTATCGATGGGCCACATGCTGGGCATGCCGCTGCCCGGCTTTTTGACCGGCATGCCCAATTCCATCGCCTACGCCATGACGCAGCTGCTTTTGACTTTACCTATTTTATATGTCAACCGCCGCTACTATGAAGCCGGTTTCCGCTCGCTGGCACACGGCGCGCCCAACATGGACTCGCTGATTGCCATTGGCTCGGCCGCCGCGGTGATTTACGGCATTGTGGCCATTTACGCGATGGGCTATGGCCTTGGCCACGGCGACATGGATTTGGTAGAGCGCTACCACATGGACCTTTACTTTGAATCTGCCGGTACGATTTTGACCCTGATTACCGTGGGCAAATATTTAGAAGCCCGCTCGAAAGGGCGCACCAGTGACGCAATTACGAAGCTGCTGGACCTTGCGCCGAAAACCGCTACGATTGAGCGGGACGGCGCCGAAGTGGAAGTACCGGTAGAAGAAGTTGCCGTGGGTGACACGGTGATTGTGCGGCCCGGCGGGCGCATCCCGGTGGACGGCACCATTTTAGAAGGCAACGCCGCACTGGATGAATCGGCCCTCACCGGCGAAAGCCTGCCGGTAGAAAAGGGCCCCGGCGACCGGGTGCTTTCCGCCTCCATCAACCAATCCGGCTTTTTAAAGCTAAAGGCATCCCGCGTGGGGGACGACACCACACTGGCCCAGATCATCCGGCTGGTGGAGGACGCCAATGCCGGCAAGGCCCCCATTGCCAAACTGGCCGACAAAGTAAGCGGCGTGTTTGTGCCCATTGTCATTGGCATTGCGGTGGTGGCCACCGTTGTTTGGCTGTTGCTGGGCTACCCGTTTGACTTTGCGCTGTCCATCGGTATTGCAGTGCTGGTCATCAGCTGCCCGTGCGCACTTGGCCTTGCCACCCCTACCGCCATTATGGTAGGTACCGGTAAAGGGGCTGAAAACGGCATTCTGTTTAAATCTGCCGAAAGCCTGGAACTGCTGCACACCATTGATACTATCGTGCTGGATAAGACCGGCACTGTCACCGAGGGCAAGCCCGAAGTGACCGACCTGCTGCCCGCCGCCGGCGTTTCGCCCGCTGCGCTGTTGCAGGTTGCCGCATCGATAGAGCATGCGTCCGAGCACCCGCTTGCCGCCGCTATTTTGCGCCGGGCTGGGGCCGAGGGCATTGCCACACAGCCGACGGCCGATTTTGAAACTGTGCCCGGCCAGGGCGTGCGCGGCACCGTAGAGGGTCGCAGTGTACTTGCTGGCAACCTGCGCATGATGCAGAAGGCAGGCCTTGACGCCGAGGCCTTTGGCGCCGATACCGACGCCCTTGCAAACGGCGGCAAGACCCCGCTGTTCTTTGCCGCAGACGGCAAACCGCTGGGCGTGATTGCCGTGGCGGATGTGGTAAAACCCACCAGCCGCGCCGCGATTGAAGAACTGCGGGCGCTTGGCACCGATGTGGTACTGCTGACTGGTGACAACCGGCGCACGGCAGAGGCTATTCGCGCACAGCTTGGCATTGACCAGGTGATTGCCGAGGTGCTGCCGCAGGACAAAGAACGCCATGTGGCAGCCTTGCAGCAAAGCGGCAAAAAAGTGGCCATGGTTGGCGACGGCATCAATGATGCGCCGGCGCTTGCCCGCGCGGACGTGGGTATTGCCATTGGCGCCGGCACCGACATTGCCATTGAAAGCGCCGACGTGGTGCTGATGAAGAGCGATTTGCTGGACGCCGTGACCGCCATTCAGCTTTCCCGCGCGACGATACGCAACATCCGGCAAAACCTGTTCTGGGCGTTCTTCTACAATGCCATCGGCATCCCCCTTGCGGCCGGCGTGTTTTACTCGGTGCTGGGCTGGAAGCTGAACCCGATGTTTGGTGCCGCCGCCATGAGCCTTTCGTCGGTTTTCGTCGTGACCAACGCTTTGCGGCTGAAACTGTTTCGGCCTAAACTTACCGCAACCGGCGCTGCCGGGGGCACGGGCCTGCCCGCTGCCACCCCCGCCGTTGCCCCAATTACAACCACACAAAACGAACCAGAAAAGGAAGGATCCGTAATGAACAAAACGATTAAAATTGAAGGTATGAGCTGCGACCACTGCAAAATGCGAGTTGAAAAGGCACTGTCCGCTGTTGAGGGTGTCTCCTCTGCCGAAGTGAGCTTGCAGGATAAGCAAGCCACCGTTTCGCTGGCCGCCCCAGTACAGGACGACGTACTGAAAAGCGCCGTCACCGAAGCCGGCTATGACGTTGTGTCGATTGACTGAGGGCCGGGCAGATGAGGGCCGATAAACAAAAAATTGCGCGCCTGTTAAAAACTGCGCGCGGGCAGATTGACGGTGTGCTGCGCATGGTGGAAGAGGACCAGTACTGCATTGATATCTCAAACCAGATCATGGCCGCTAGTGCTATTTTGCGCAAGGCGAATAAAGAGATTATTCGCGCCCATTTAGAGGGCTGTGTACAGGAGGCCTTTCTCAGTGGGCAAAGTGCAGAGATTGACGAAAAGGTCGATGAGATTTTGAGCGTGATGGATTCTTTTGCAAAATAAAAACAAAGC
>JAQVCK010000002.1 GCA_028689835.1 Pygmaiobacter sp.
GCAGTTTAAATAAAACGAAACAACACAACGCAGTTTTTGCATTAAAGGAGAGATAGAGTATGGGAAAGATTATCGGTATTGACCTTGGCACAACGAATTCCTGTGTCGCCGTGATGGAAGGCGGCGAGCCGGTCGTTATCGCGAACGCAGAGGGCGCACGCACCACCCCGTCGGTCGTCGCGTTTTCAAAAACCGGCGAGCGCATGGTGGGCCAGGTCGCAAAACGTCAGGCAATCACCAACCCGGAGCGCACCATTTCGTCCATCAAGCGCGAAATGGGCACCGACTATAAAGTAAACATCGACGGCAAGGCTTATACCCCGCAAGAAATTTCGGCGATGATTTTGGCTAAGCTGAAAGCCGATGCCGAGGCGTACCTTGGCGAAAAGGTGACCGAAGCGGTCATCACCGTGCCGGCGTACTTTAACGACGCACAGCGCCAGGCAACCAAAGACGCAGGCGCCATTGCGGGCCTCGATGTCAAGCGCATCATCAACGAGCCGACCGCCGCTTCGCTGGCGTACGGCATCGACAAAGAGAACGACCAGAAAATTTTGGTATACGACCTCGGCGGCGGCACGTTCGACGTGTCGATCATTGAGATGGGCGAAGGCGTGACCGAAGTGCTGGCGACTGCCGGTGATACCCGCCTTGGCGGCGACGACTTTGACCAGCGCGTCATCGACTACCTTGCAGATGAGTTCCAAAAAGAGAACGGCATTGACCTGCGCAAGGACAAAATGGCCGCGCAGCGCCTGAAAGAAGCCGCTGAAAAAGCGAAGATTGAGCTGTCGGGCGTTGCTTCCACCGCCATCAACCTGCCGTTCATCACGGCAGATGCCACCGGCCCGAAGCACCTTGACACCACCCTGACCCGTGCGAAGTTCGACGAGCTGACCGCACAACTGGTCGAAAAGACCATGGGCCCCACCCGTCAGGCACTGAAAGACGCCGGCCTGTCCCCGTCGGACCTCAGCAAGGTATTGCTGGTGGGCGGTTCTACCCGTATCCCCGCCGTGCAGGACGCGGTAAAGAAATTTATGAGCAGAGACCCGTTTAAGGGCATCAACCCGGACGAATGTGTTGCCATTGGCGCTGCCATTCAGGGCGGCGTGCTGGGCGGCGACGTGCAGGGCATCCTGCTGCTGGACGTCACCCCGCTTTCGCTGGGCATTGAGACCTACGGCGGCGTGTGCACCAAAATCATTGAGCGCAACACCACCATCCCCACCAAAAAGAGCCAGATCTTCTCGACTGCGGCCGACAATCAGCTCAGCGTAGAAGTAAACGTATTGCAGGGCGAGCGCGAGTTTGCAAAGGACAACAAGTCGCTGGGTACCTTCCACCTCGACGGGATCCCCGCAGCACCGCGCGGCGTGCCGCAGATCGAAGTCACGTTTGACCTCGATGCCAACGGCATCGTGCACGTTTCGGCCAAAGACCTTGGCACCGGCAAAGAGCAGAGCATTACAATCACCGCGTCCAGCAACATGAGCAAGGACGATATCGACAAGGCCGTGAAAGAGGCCGAGCAGTATGCCGGCGAAGACAAAAAGCGCAAGGAAGAAGTTGAGACCCGCAACGCGGCGGACTCGATGGTCTACCAGACCGAAAAGACCTTGACCGACATGGGCGACAAGATGAATGACGCCGAGAAAAAGGCCATCACCGATGCCAAAGACGCGCTGAAAGAGGCGCTGAAGGGCAGCGACACCGAGGCCATTAAGGCGAAAAGTGAAGCACTGGAAAAAGCAGTTGGCGAGATGAGCCAGCGCGTTTACAGCGAGGCTGCCCAGCAGGCACAAAGCGCACAGGGCGCCGAGGGTGCTGCCGATGCGTCGGCCGACGCGGGCAAGGCAAACGACGACGGCGTTGTGGATGCCGATTACCGCGAAGTGGACGACAATAAGTAAACACATGCTTTTGCGGGGTTAGCCCCCAAAGCTTGTGCCCCCGACCGACAGGGTTTTGCACCAAACTGCAAAACGCGCTGCGGCGGCCCATGGTGCCGCTGTAAGCCCCTGTCGGTTTTGTGGGGTTTCATCCAGCGTTCCTGCCGGGTATCGGCGGATGCGAAGATAAGGTAAGGTGACTTTCATTGGCAGATAAACGCGACTACTACGAGGTGCTGGGCATTGCCAAAGGCGCTTCGGAGGACGAAATTAAAAAGGCATACCGCAAGCAGGCCAAAAAGTATCACCCTGATCTGCACCCCGGCGACAAGGAAGCCGAGGAGAAGTTCAAAGAGGTGAACGAAGCTTACGAGATATTAAGCGATGCCAATAAGCGCGCGCGGTACGACCAGTTTGGCCACGCGGGCGTGGACCCGAACTACGGTGCGGGCGGGCAAGGTGGCTTTGGCGGGTTTTCGGGTTTCGACGGGGACATCGACCTCGGCGATATTTTGGGCAACATGTTTGGCGGCTTTGGTGGCTTTGGCAACCGGGGGCGCTCGGCCGGGGCCAATGCGCCGCGCCGCGGCGCGGACATCCGTGTGTCGGTAACGCTGTCGTTTATGGAGGCGGCACACGGCTGTAAAAAGACCATCACGGTCAACCATCAGGATACCTGCCCCGAGTGTGGGGGCAGCGGTGCGGCTAAGGGCACTAGCCCCGAAACCTGCCCGGACTGCCACGGCAGCGGCACGGTGACCACCCAGACCCGCACCCCGTTTGGGGTCATGCAAAGCCAGCGGCCCTGCCAGCGTTGCGGCGGGCGTGGCAAAATCATCAAGACCCCCTGCCGCAAATGCTCCGGCACCGGCCGGGTCAACAGCAGCAAAAAGCTGGAGGTCAACATCCCCGCCGGTATCGACGACGACCAGAGCCTTGCGATGCGCGGCCTTGGCGACAAGGGGCTGAACGGCGGCCCCGCGGGCGATGTGATTGTGCTGATTTCGGTGCGTGCCGACGCATTGTTTGAGCGCGACAAGTACGATGTGTGGGTCACGGTGCCCATCACTTACTCGCAGGGGGTCATGGGGGCCGAGATTGTAGTGCCCACCATCGACGGCAAGGTAGAGTATACAGTGCCGGAGGGCACACAGAGCGGCACGGTGTTCCGGCTGAAAAGCAAGGGCATCCAGTACCTCAATGGCAAGGGCCGCGGCGACCAGTATGTGCGGGTCAATGTGGAGGTGCCAAAGCGGCTGAACCGCACCCAGCGCGACGCGCTGAAAAAGTTTGAAGAGACGTTGAAAGACGAAAACTACGAACAGCGCAAGGGCTTTTTTAAGACCTTGAAAGAGATGTTCGGCACGACCTGATTTACAGGTGCCGCGGCGTTGGCAAAACGTCGCGGCACCTTTTTTGTGTTTATAAGTTGTATTTATGATAATTTTGCGCCGCTGCCCGCCCATTGCAAGGGGCGGGCGGCTTTTGTGTGTTTGCGGCCCGCCGGCATAAACAGGCAGGGGCAAGCACAAAATGGGGGGTACCGGCACCGGCGCAAGGCGTTTTGCGGGGCAAAAAATAGCACGGCACCCCGCTTTTTGGCATGTTTTGCCCCGCAACCGCTTTGCAGCGGCGGCGCGGTTTGTTATAATAGGGTCGCTAGTAAAACAAAAACGGGGTTTGCACCGGCGGGGGCCGGGGGCTGAAAGGATGAAGACAAATGCAACAAAACGAACCGCTGCGCGCCGCGGCGCTGGCCGCCCACAAAAAGTGGGGCGGCAAAATAGAGGTGAACAGCCGGGTGCCCCTGCGGGACGCGGCCGACCTTTCGCTTGCCTATACCCCCGGTGTGGCAGAGCCCTGCCGCGAAATAGAGCGGGACGAAACGCTAAGCTATACCTACACCCGGCGCGGCAACCTGGTGGCGGTCATCACCGACGGCACTGCGGTGCTGGGCCTTGGCGACATCGGCCCCGCGGCGGGCATGCCGGTGATGGAGGGCAAATGCGTGCTGTTCAAAGAGTTCGGCGGCATCGACGCGTTTCCCATCTGTGTGGATTCAAAAGACCCGGATGAGATTGTGCGCACGGTGCAGCTAATCTCCAAAAGCTTTGGCGGTATCAATTTAGAGGATATTGCGGCCCCGCGCTGCTTTGAAATTGAGCGGCGGCTGCAAGAGGTCTGCGACATCCCGGTATTTCACGACGACCAGCACGGCACGGCCATTGTGCTGTGTGCGGCACTGCTGAACGCATTAAAAGTGGTGGGCAAGCCGGAGGGCACGGTGGAAATCGTCATCAACGGCGCGGGCGCCGCCGGTATTTCCATTGCGCGGCTGGTGCTGCAAATGGGCCTTGGCCGGGTGACACTGGTGGACCGCGAGGGCATTTTGTACGACGGCGCGCCGTTTGCAAACCCGGTGCAGGCCGAAATGGCCAAGGTGACCAATTTGTCGCACCGCACCGGCACCCTTGCCGATGCGATGCGCGGGGCCGATGTGTTCATCGGCGTTTCGCGCCCCGGGCTGGTGACGGCCGAAATGGTGGCCACCATGGCGCCGCAGCCCCTCCTGTTCCCCATGGCAAACCCCACGCCGGAAATTTTCCCCGACGAAGCAAAGCGCGGCGGCGCCGCCATTGTGGGCACCGGCCGCAGCGATTTTGCCAATCAGGTCAACAACATTCTCGCGTTTCCCGGCGTGTTTAAAGGGGCGCTTGCCGTGCGCGCGCCGCGCATTACCGACAGCATGAAAGAGGCGGCGGCCCGCGGCATTGCCGCAGCGGTGGCCCCAGACCAGCTGTGTGCCGAAAAGGTGCTGCCCTCGCCGTTTGACCGCGGGGTGGCCGATATTGTGGCAAAGGCCGTCGCCGACGAAGCGGTGCGCCTTGGCATCAACCGCATTTAAAGGAGAAGCCTATGGAGTGGAAAGACATTAAAATTACCGTGTCCAAAAAAGACGCGGACACCGCCGAAGCCATTGCGACCGGCGTGTCGGGCGGCGGCATTTATATTGAGGATTATTCTGACTTAGAGGCACAGGTGCAGGCCATCGCGCATGTGGATTTGATTGAAGAGGACCTGTTGCAAAAGGACCGCAACATCGTTGCCATTCACCTTTACCTTTCGCCGGAGCAAAACCTTGCCGAGGTGGTGGACCTGCTGCACCAGCGCCTGCTTGCCGCCGAGGTGGCGGGCACGGTGGAGGTACAGGGCATTGAGGAGGCCGACTGGGAAAACGGGTGGAAAGCCTTTTACCACGCGATGACGCTGGGCAGGCGGCTTGCCATCTGCCCCAGCTGGGAGAGCATCGACGAGCCGGGGCGCGCCGTATTGCGGCTGGACCCCGGCATGGCCTTTGGCACCGGCACGCACGAGACGACCGCGCTGTGCCTTGTGGCGCTGGACGAGCTGGTGCAGGGCGGCGAGCGCCTGCTTGACATCGGCACCGGCAGCGGTATTTTGGCCATTGCGGCACTACTGCTGGGCGCCGCCAAAGCCGAAGGGGTGGACATTGACCCCATGTGCGTGCGCACAGCGGGCGAAAACGCGGCGCTCAACGGCGTCAGCGACCGGTTTGTCGTCGAAATCGGCGATCTGTCCGACAAGGCGTCGGGGCAGTACGATCTCATCACCGCCAACATTGTGGCAAACGCCATCAAACAGCTTGCCCCGCAAATCCCCGCGCTGCTGGCGCCAAACGGCACCTTTATTGCCAGCGGCATTATCGACGAGCGCGAGGACGAAGTGGCGCAGGCCATCCGCGCGGCAGGGCTTGCCGTGCGCGAAATCCGGCGCGACAACGGGTGGGTGTGCATTCTTGCAAACCACCCGGCAAAGGGGTAATGTATGAGCCACCGTTATTTTGCCTCGCAGATACAGGGCGACACCGCGCTGCTGCTGGGCGAGGAAGCCGCCCACGTGGCACGGGTGCTGCGCTGCAAGCCCGGCGAAGCGCTGCTGCTGTTTGACGGCAGCGGCAGCGAGTACGACGCCGAAATTGTAGAAGTTACCCCCCAGCAGGTACGCCTTGCCATACGCGCGCGCCGCGCCGCCACCACCGAGCCGGGCGTTGCGGTAACGCTGTATGTGGGGCTGCCCAAGGGCGATAAGCTGGAGCTGATTGTGCAAAAGGCCACCGAGCTGGGCGCTGCGCGGGTGGTACCGTTTGAAAGCCGCTTTTGCGTGGCAAAAATAAAAAATGAAGCGGCGAAGCTGGAGCGCTGGGCCCGCATCGCAAAAGAGGCCGCAAAGCAAAGCGGCCGCGCACAGGTGCCCGAAGTGCTGCCCACCTTGGCGTTTAGCGCCATGTGCAAGCAGGCGGCCGCAGCCGATGTGGCGCTGTTTTGCTACGAGCGGGGGGGCGACGCCCTTGCCCCCGGCAGCGCGCTGCACACAAGGCTGGCCGCCGCCAAAACGGTGGCCATTATCACCGGCGCCGAGGGCGGCTTTGACGAGCAGGAGGCCGCGCAGGCCGTTGCCGCGGGCTGCACACAGGTGGGCCTTGGCCCGCGCATTTTGCGCTGCGAAACCGCGCCGCTGGCTGCCCTTGCCGCGGTGATGGTACTGACCGGCAATTTATCTTAAACGCCCCGCCCCGGCTTTGCCTTGGCGGCGTAAATAAAAAAACAAAATCAAAAAAAGAGGTTTTACCATGAGCATGCATATTACAGCCGCCCCCGGCGAAATTGCCGAGCGGGTTGTTTTGGTGGGCGACCCCGAGCGGGCGACCATGATGGCCGAAACATATTTAAAAGACAAGACCCTTGTAAACAGCCAGCGCGGCGCGCTGTGCTACACCGGTACCTTTGAGGGGGTGCGGGTGTCGGTGATGGCCGTCGGCATGGGCAACCCGTCGATGCTGATTTATGCCACCGAGCTTTGCCGCGATTTTGGCTGCAAAATCTTAGTGCGCGCCGGCACGTCGGGCGGCTACCTGCCCAGTATGCGCAAGTTTGACATTGTGCTCTCGCAGGCCACCAGCACCACGTCGGGCATCAACGATAACCTGTTCAACGGGCATTTTTCGCCGGTGGCAGATTTTGGCCTGCTGCGCGCCGCGGATGAGTTTGCGCGCGAGATGAACCTTGTCACCTATGTGGGCAACACCGTGTGCAATGACCGCATTTACCGCGACGAAAACTACAAGTCAAAGATGTGGGCAAAGTACGGCATTTTGTGCTCGGAGATGGAGGGCACCGCGCTGTACACCGCGGCGGCGGAGTTTGGCAGCCGCGCATTGATGATGGTGGGCATCACCGTGGGCATTGCGTGGGATGAAAACGGCAACGAGACCTTTGAGGACCTGCCCACCCGTGACGACCACCCCGGCAGCGTAGAGCAAATGGTACTGCTGGCACTGCGCACCGCCGCCCACGCACAGTAACTGCCGGGCAGCCCGGCATAAAATGAGTAAAGGAGACAAAACATGATCCTCTGCATTGCAAACGCTCCGTGCAAGGCCTGATTGCGGGTGGCCGCACGGAGCACGAAAATTGTCACCTGCAAGGGCTTTGCACCTTTTTAAAACCAAAAGGTTGAAAAGTAAAGGAGCAAAGTCAAATGCAACAACAAACAAACAGGGCCTCATTGCGCCCTTTTTTACTACTCTGGTCCACCCAGTCGCTCTCGCAGCTGGGCAGTGCGATGACGTCTTTCGCGCTCATCATCTGGGCCTATGGCCAAACCGGTTCGGCGCTGTCCACCGCACTGCTGACGGTATGCTCGTACGCACCGTATGTCTGCCTTTCGGTGTTTGCGGGTGCGCTGTGTGACCGGTGGGACAAAAAAACCGTCATGCTGGCAAGCGACAGCTTTGCCGCGCTGTGTACCGCCGCCGTGCTGGTGCTGTCTTTGGGCGGCGGGCTGCAAGTGTGGCACCTGTATGCCATCAATGTGCTTACCGGGCTGATGAACACGGTGCAGCAGCCCGCGTCAGATGTGGCGGTTAGCCTGCTGGTGCCGCCGCAGTATTACCAAAAGGCGGGCGGCCTGCGCTATTTTTCAAATTCCCTCACCGGCATTTTGACCCCGGTGCTCGCCGCTGCCCTGCTGGGTTTTGGCGGGTTACAGGTTGTGCTGATGGCGGACCTTGCCAGCTTTTTTGTGGCGTTTGCCACCCTGCTGTGGGGCATTCACCTGCCGGGGGCACCGGTAAAACAGGCGGGCGGCGCTGGGGTACTTGCCGGGGCTGCCGCCGGCCTGCGGTACTTAAAGCAGCAGCGGGGCATTTTACACCTGATTTTATTTTTGGCGCTCATCAATTTTACTGCGTCGGTGTACAACGCGGCGCTCACCCCCATGCTGTTGTCCCGCCAGGGTGGCGGCCAGCAGGTATTGGGGTTGGTAAACGCCGTCACCGGGGCGGCCACACTGGTGGGCAGCTTGCTGGCCTCCACATTGCCCGCGCCCAAAAACCGGGTGCGGGTCGTGCTGAACACACTGCTGTTCTCGATGGGCACCGAAAATTTCATCCTCGCACTGGGGCGCAGCGCCCCGGCATGGTGTGTCGGCGCGGCCCTTGGCTGGGTGGGCATCCCGCTGATGGGGGCAAATTTAGACGTTCTGCTGCGCGGCAATGTGCCGCTGGCGCTGCAAGGCCGGGTGTTTGCCGCGCGCAACACGCTGCAATTCTTCACCATCCCGCTGGGCAACCTTGCCGGGGGGCTTTTGGTGGACCGTATGTTCGAGCCGCTGCTTGCGCGCCAAAGCGCCGCCAGCCCGCTGGTGGCACTGGTGGGGGCGGGCAAGGGCAGCGGGGCCGCACTGCTGTTTTTGGTGCTGGGGGCCGTGGGCCTTTTGACCTGCGTGCTGTTTCGGTTTGACAAGCCGCTGCGCGCGCTGGGGCAGCAGGATGGCCGGGGCTGACCGGCAGAGCAATATTTCACTTTTATCTTTTTTATGTAATCTGTTCGATGCACAGGCAAAAACACGGCCCGGTTGGTAGTCCGGGCGCGGCGTGGCTTTGGCCCCGCCGTCAGTAACCTGCCTCCTTGGTTGTCCGGCCTGTGCAGGTTGTTCTTTAAGGAGGTTGTTCAGGATGAAACCAACACAGGTTTCGTTTCGTGTTTTATTTGAAGACCCGTTTTGGGTGGGTGTCTGCGAGCGGTGGGAAAAAGACGGCTTGCAGGTGTGCAAGGTCACCTTTGGCGCCGAGCCGAAGGACGCGGAGATTTACGCGTTCATTTTAGCCCATTGGGATACGCTGCGGGTTGGCCCGGCCATCAAGGCCGACGCAAAACCGTCTGCACACAAAAACCCCAAACGCCGCCAGCGTGAAATACAAAAGCAGCTGGCCCCCGCCGGGGTGGGCACCAAGGCCCAGCAGGCATTAAAGGCGCAGCAGCAACAGGGCAAAACTGCCCGCAAGCAGCAAAGCCGCGTGCAAAAGCAGCAGGCGGCGGCGCACAAGCTGGCGCTGCACAGGGCAAAACAAAAGCAAAAGCACAACGGGCATTAAATGCCGCCCCGGTGGGGCGGCGTAGAGTAAACAACAAAAAACGCGGGGCATTGCCCCGCGTTTTTATTTTAGTTTTTTACTTTTGGCTGCCCAGCCAAAACAGCGCCACCGTGCCGGGGCCCGAATGGCTGCCAATCACCGGCCCAATAAAATTGGTCTCAATGTGCACAATCCCAAACCGTCCGTGCAGCTTTTCGGCCACATAATCGGCATCTGCGGCACAGTCGCCGTGGCTGAGGAAAATCGTCTCGTTTTCGCCCTCGGCAATCGTGTTCTCAAGGTGTTGTACCAGCGTGTCCAGGCTCTGCCGGCGGCCGCGCACCTTTTCCATCGGGATTAAATGGCCCTCGTCGTCCACATGCAGCACCGGCTTGATGCCCAGCATCGTACCCATCACCGCCGCCGCGCCGCTTACCCGGCCGCCCCGGTGCAAAAAGTGCAAATCATCCACCGTAAACCAGTGGCACAGGCGGTTGCGGTTTTGTTCCACCCAGTCGGCCACTTCGTTCAGCGAGTCGCCGGCAAGGCGGCGCATCGCCGCATGGTACACCAGCAGCCCTTCGCCCATGCTGGCAGCAAGGCTGTCCACCGCGCGCACCGTGCGCGCAGGGTAGTTGTGGCGCAGTTCTTCCGCCGCAAGGCGGCTGGAGTTAAAGCTGCCCGAAAGCCCGGACGAAAAAATCAAAAACAACACGTCCTGCCCCGCATCTAAAAATGGTTTCGCCACCTCGGTATAAGTTAAGGCGGTCACCTGTGCGGTGGTGGCCATGGCACCGCCGCGCAGTTTTGCATAAAAATCAGCGGGGTCAAGGTCGCGGTTGTCGGGGTAGTTGCGGTAGCTTTTGTCCTCGATGGTAAACTCCATCGGGATGACTTCAACTTGCATCTTTTCGACGAGCGACGGGGAGAGGTCACAGGTGGAATCGGTGATGATGACGTAATTGTGCATAACAGCAGCTCCTTAGCTGCCGGTACCGCGGGGCGGCCCGGCTATCCTATCGTAATAAGTTCATCCAGCAGACGCTCTTTGACCTCTGCTATTGCGGGGGCGGCCATGGAAAGCCGCCGAATACCGGCACGGGTATACAGCAGTGCCGCGTCGGGGTCGGCCGCAGATTCGCCGCACACCGACACCTCAATGCCAGCGCCTCGCGCGGCATCCGCAATCATACGCAACAGCCGCAGCATGGCAGGGGAGGCCGGGGTGTAATACGGCTCTACCGCCGGGTTGACCCGGTCCACTGCGTGGGTGTATTGGGTGAGGTCGTTGGTGCCGATGCTGAAAAACGCACTTTGTGCGGCAAGCTCCTCTGCCATCAGCGCGGCTGCCGGTGTCTCCACCATAATACCAAATTCTACCTTGTTTGAAAAGTCCTCTCCGCGCTCGGTTAAAATTTGCCGGGCCGTCTGCACCTCGGCAAGGGCGCGGGTCAAATCTTCGGGGGATGAGATCATCGGGAACATCACTTTTAGTGGCCCGCAAAGGCCGGCTTTCAGCAACGCAATCAGCTGGGTGCGAAACAGGTCGGTGCGGGCCAGAGAAAACCGCAGCCCCCGCAGCCCCAGTGCGGGGTTGGGTTCGTCCAGCGTCAGGCCGGCAACCTCTTTGTCGGCCCCGATGTCCAGCGTGCGGATGGTGATGGGCCGCCCGCCCGCGGCGCGAATGCAGTCGCAATAAAAAGTGGTCTGCTCGGCTTCGCCGGGCTGCCCGCCGTCTAAAAACAAAAATTCGCTGCGCAACAGGCCAATGCCGTCCGCCCCCAGCTCAAACGCGCGGGCAATGTCGGCGGGGCCGCTGCAGTTTGCCAGCAGCGAAATGCGCACCCCGTCCCGGCTGATACACGGGGTGTCGCGCAGCCGCTCCAGCGACAGGCTGCGCCGCCGTGCCAGGTGAATGCGGTGGGCATACCGCGCGCGGGTGGCTTCGTCCGGGTCCAGCACGGCGGTACCCGCCCTGCCGTTCACGGCGCACAGCATACCGTCGGTCGCGAGCAGTACCTTGGGCCCCGCCAGCACAATGCCGGGGATGCCAAAGGTGCGCGCAATAATGGAGGCGTGGCTTTGGGTGGACCCGCTTGCCGTCACAATGGCCAGTAGTTTTTCGTGGTTGACCGAGACAAGGTCGCTGGGCAGCAATTCGTCTGCAATCAGCACACAGGGCTCTTCAATCACCAGCCGCTCCCGCGGGCGGTCGTCCAAAATATCCACCACCCGGCGGCAGGCATCCTGAATGTCGCCCGCCCGCCCGGCAAGGTATTCGTCGGTGATGCTGCGTATCTGGGTGATATACAGCGCGGCAGCCCGCTCTACCGCGGCAGCGGCACCGGTACCGGCAGAGATGTACTGCCGTATTTCAGACAGCAACCCCGCGTCGTTGAGAATTTCAACCTGAAAGGTAAAAATATCGCGGTCCCGCTCGGCCGCACGGTGGGCCAACGCCGCGATTTCCTGCTGTGCCAGCGCAACCGCTGCAAACAGCAATTCGTTTTCTTGCTCGGGGGGATGCACCACGCGCCCCTGTGCGGAATAGTGGCGGTTGATGACCCGCACGGGGCCCAGGGCAAAGCCGTTTGAAGCGCCGATTCCCTTGATTTCCTGCATCGTTTGCCACCGCCTTTGCCGGCCCATATGGTCAGCGTAGTATTTTTAATTATTGTAACATAAAATAAAAGCGGTGTTAAGCTGTTTTGCCACCGTCTTTCTTTTTTAAAAAAGAAGGCCTATAATAACAGATACCGAGTAAAATCTGCCAGAGCCCCCAATGCTGCAAAGGAGGCGATAAAGATGCAAAAACTGACCCTGTTTGTGCTAAACGGTTGCCCGTACTGCGAGCAGGCAAAGGCATGGCTGGCCGATCTGGCGAGGGATCATCGCCCCTATGCGGCGGTGCCCGTTGAAGTGATTGAAGAGCGCGAGCAAAAGGCGCTTGCCGACAGCTATGATTATTATTATGTACCTACTTTTTATATGGGCAAAACCAAGCTGCACGAGGGTGCCGCGACAAAAGAGGATGTCCGCCTCATACTGGAAACTGCACTGCACGCGCCGGCGGGGGAAGAGTGAAACAATGTTTCAAACAAATGGCAGTGTTGAAAAACACTGCCATCTTTGCTAAAATGAGGGTTATTAAACTTTAGGGGCTGCGAAAAGAACGGCCGGGAACAGGAGAGAAACATGAAAAAAGAAATCAAAGGGGAGGAACTGCTGCGCTGCACATCGCCAATGGCACTTGCCGCGCTCGAAGGCCAAAAAGCCACCATCGAGGGTTGCGTGCATAATTTACGCGAGCTTGGCGGTATTGCATTTGTGATTCTGCGCACCGGCCGGTATCTGTTGCAGACAGTTTACGACCACAGTGTATGTGCTAAAAGCCTGACGGAGCTGGAGGATGGCTGCTATGTGTCGGTCACCGGCACCGTGCGGCGCGAAGGCCGTGCCGCAGGCGGGGTAGAGCTGCTGATGGACGATTTTACCGTGCTTTCACGCCCGGCGGCACCTTACCCGCTGAACATGGCGGACCGCACACTGAAAGCCACCCTTGCCACCAACCTTGACTACCGCACGGTGGCGCTGCGCCACCCGCGTGAGCGCGCGGTGTTTCGCATTATGGAGGGCATTGAAACCGGCTTTCGCGAATTTATGCAGGCCAACGACTTTGCCGAGATTCACTCGCCTAAAATCACCGCCATCAGCGCCGAGGGCGGCGCAGAGGTGTTTCGCCTAAAATATTTTGGCGCCGATGCCACACTGGCCCAAAGCCCGCAGCAGTACAAGCAGATGTGTGTGGCGTTTTTTGGCCGTGTGTTTGAGGCGGGCCCCGTTTACCGCGCCGAGCTGCACAACACCAGCCGCCATTTAAACGAGTACACCGGCCTTGATTTTGAGATGGGCTACATCCACAGCATGTACGACGTGATGAATATGGAGACCGCGATGCTGCGGTATGTCATGCGGGTGCTGGCCGAGCGCTATCGCCCGGAAATTGACCTGCTGAAAATTCAGCTGCCCGAGGTGGGGGCCATCCCGTCGATCAAATTTGCCGAGGCGGTCGATTACCTGAAAACCGTGGGTGGCGGCAAAAACCGCAACGATTTGACCGCGGATGACGAGGTGCTGTTGTGCCGCCATATGCAGCAACAGACCGGCAGCGAGTTTGTGTTTGTCACCCATTTCCCATCCGGCAAACGGCCGTTCTACGTGATGGACGACCCCGAAAACCCGAAAGAGGCCTACAGCTTCGATTTGCTGTTCCGAGGCCTCGAAATCACGACCGGCGGCCAGCGCATCCACGATTACAACGAGCAGATTGCCAAGCTGAACGCCCGCGGCATGGACCCGGCCGGGTTTGAAAGTTACCTGTCCGCCCACAAATATGGCCTGCCGCCCCACGGCGGGCTGGGCATTGGCCTTGAGCGGCTGACGATGAAGCTGTGTGAGCTTGCCAATATTCGCGAGGCGAGTTTGTTCCCGCGAGACCTGAACCACCTCGACCCCTGATTAAAACATGTTTGTAAAAGCGCATGCGGCAATGGTTGCCGGGTGCGCTTTTGTTGTTTTTAAAACAGGAAAAAGGTGTTATTAGGGCGAAATATCAAAAATGTCTAAAAAACGAAAAATGTTTTGTCGGTTTTGCGAATAGAAAAAATCTGTAAATCGAGTACAATATAAGCATGTGCTTAACAATTAAGCAAAAGCAAAGGAGTGAGCGCGATGACCGAGCGGGAACAGCAGATCATGGACCTGCTGCGCCAAGACCCCATGCTGCCACAGGGGGAGATTGCAAAGCGTCTGGGCATCACCCGTTCGTCGGTGGGGGTACACCTGACCAACCTGTCTAAAAAAGGGCTGATCCTCGGTAAGGGCTATGTGCTGGCAGAGCAAAGCGCCCCGTATGTGGTGGGCATTGGCGCGGCCAATGTTGATTTAATGGGCCGCAGCCGCGAAAGCCTTGTGATGGAGGATTCAAACCCCGGCATCATCAGCATGTCGGTGGGCGGGGTGACCCACAATATCTGCGAAAACGCGGCGCGCATGGGTGCTGCGGTCAAGTTGCTTACCGTGACCGGTGACGACGTGTACGGCGAAAAAATCCGCCGTGAATGCGAAACCGCCGGTATTGATACCTCTGGGTTTATGGTGGTCGAGGGCGAAAGCTCGTCTACCTACCTGTCGCTGCACGATGCCAACGGCGAAATGGCGCTGGCATTGTCCGACATGCGGGTGCTGCAAAAGCTCAGTGTCGAATTTTTGAAAAGCCGTCATAAGCTGCTGCGCGGTGCGAGTGCCATTGTGATGGACGGCGGCCTGCCGCAGGATGTGCTGGACTATGTCACCGCGACCTACGGGGCAGAGATCCCCATTTTTGCCGACACAGTGAGCACGACCTATGCGCGCAAATTTAAGGGCCGGCTGCACGGGTATCACACCATTAAGCCCAACCGGCTGGAAACCGAAATCATTGCGGGGCGCAGCATTGGCGGGCAGGACGATTTAAAAAAGGCCTGCTTTGAGTTGCTGGCACAGGGGCCGGAGCGCATTGTGGTCAGCGAGGGGCGCCGCGGATGCCTGTACGTGGACCAAACGGGAAAAACGCTGCGCGCGTACGGCCCGCCCATGGAACAGGTTGTCAACGCCACCGGCGCGGGCGATGCGTTTATGGGGGCGCTGGTCTACGCCAGCCTTGCCGGGCTGTCGGTTGAAAAAACACTGCTGTTTGCCACCGGGGCCTCCCGCATGGCCATCAGCCACCAGAACACCATTAACCCCAATATCAGTGCGGAGAATATCTGGGCGCTCGTCGAGCGAGACCACCTGATGGTCGAAGCTGTCTGAAGCGCCCACCCCGCCTAGGGGAAAAGCAAGTTTGTCAATAAAGTCGATGGAACCAAGAAAGGAAGTTGTTTACATGAATCCGTATTTATCCATTTCTCCCGAAATTGAAAAGGCGCTTGCCGAGGGCAAGCCCGTTGTTGCCTTAGAGTCCACCATCCTCTCGCACGGCATGCCGTTCCCCGAGAACGTCGAGTTTTCACACAAGGTCGAAGAGATTGTGCGCGGTGAGGGCGCCATCCCCGCAACGACCGCCATCATCGGCGGCAAGCTGAAAGTCGGCCTGACGGCAGACGAGCTGGACCTGATGTGCCGCGCCGAGAATGTGGGCAAAGTGAGCCGCCGCGATGTGCCGGTTTACCTTGCCACCGGCAAAACCGGTGCCACCACCGTTGCCACTACCATGATGCTGGCTGAGATGGCCGGGATCAAAGTGTTTGCTACCGGCGGCATTGGCGGCGTACACCGCGGCGCCGAGCTGACGTTTGACATCTCTGCCGACCTGCAAGAGCTGGCTTCCACCAAGGTTGCCGTCATCTGTGCCGGTGCAAAATCGCTGCTGGACATCCCGAAAACACTGGAATACCTTGAGACGATGGGTGTGCCGGTGCTGGGCATGGGCACCGAGGACTTCCCCGCGTTCTACTGCCGCAAGAGCGGCTGCAAGGCCGACGCCAAAATTGACACCCCGGCCGAAATGGCAAAAATTCTGCAAACCAAATGGGCCCTTGGCTTAAAGGGTGGCGTCGTCATCGGCAACCCCATCCCCGCGGAGTACGAGCTGGATTACGATGAGATGGAAGCCGTCATCAACCATGCGCTCGAAGCCGCAAAGGAAGCAAACATCCACGGCAAAGACACCACCCCGTTCCTGCTGTCCCATATTAAGGATTACACAAAGGGCGTGTCGTTTGCGTCCAACCTGCAACTGGCCTACAACAACGCGCGGGTGGCTTCGCGCATTGCCATCGAGCTTGCAAAGCTCGGCTAACCCCCTGTTTTTCTGCGGCGGGCGCTGCACTTTTTCATGCGAAAGTATGCAAAAGGCGGCGCCCGCCGCTTTTGTTTTGGGGCGCCATTGTACAGGAAAGGGAGAATGTGGAAACGGTTTTACAGGGGGTTTTGTGACCTGTTTGTGGGGTATTACAGAGAAAAAGAGTGCGTATTGTGCAATACTACACAAATTGTTTACAGAAAAGAGAAAAGATATTGACATTGACCAAAACCAAAAATATAATACAAATATGAAATCGGTTACATGCGGGGGGATGACGATGGGGAAATCGGTGACAATTCGGGATATTGCCAAAGAGGCAGGCGTCTCCGCAGCCACCGTTTCCCGGTTTCTCAACCGTACCGGTTATGTGGATGAAAAAACGGGGGCACGCATTGCAGCGGAGGTAAAGCGGTTCAACTACCGCCCCAGCCGCATTGCCCAAAGCCTGAAAACCAAAGTCAGCAAAAACCTGATGATGGTTGTGCCGGATATTCAAAACCCCTTTTACTCCAGAATGGCCAACGAAATGCAGCATCTGGTATTTGCCGAGGGGTACACCATTACACTGTTTGATTCTGAGGGCAAGTTTGAAAGCGAAATGAAATGCCTTGCCCTTGCAGAGTCGATTGGGGTGGATGGCATTTTATTCGCGTCGGTGGCGGTGCATCAGTCGGTGCTGCGCGAGCTGGGCCGCATGAACCTGCCGGTTGTGATGATCAATTCTTACGATGCCTGCCCGTTTGATTCGGTGCATGGGGTGCGCAACGAGGGCACGTACTTGTCGGCCCGGCACCTCATCAGCCTGGGGCACCGGCGCATCGGGTTTGCCGGCGGGGCCGTGGGCACCGCCATTGCCGCAAGCCGCAAAGCGGGGTACCTGCACGCGATGCAGGAGGCCGGGCTGCCGGTGGAGAAACAGCTGATTTTTGAAATGGATTTTAACAGTGACGCAGGGCGCAAAAGCGGCACTTATTTTTCGGCCCTGCAACCGATGCCCACCGCCATTTGCTGTGCCAACGACATGATTGCACTGGGGTTGCAACAGGTCTTGCTGGAGAGAGGTATTTCTGTGCCGGGCGACATTTCGCTCACCGGTATGGACAATGTGCGGTACGGCAGTGTTTGCAGCCCGCCGCTGACCACGGTGACCAACGACAGCGCGGCGTTTGCAAAGGAAGCGGTGCAGGCACTATTCGAGCGTATCCGCGGCACTTATACTGGGCCGCCCCGTGAAGTTTTAATTGGCAGAGAACTGATTGCACGAGGCAGCACGGCACCCCCAAGAGAATGAGGAGGAGACAGAGGAATGCGGATATTAAACCTGGGCTCGTTGAACATCGACAAAGTGTATGGCGTCGAGCATTTTGTAGCGGCGGGGGAGACAATCTCCTGCAACACGTTTGAGACCGGTTGCGGCGGCAAAGGGCTCAACCAGTCGGTCGCGCTGGCAAGGGCCGGCGCCGGGGTAGCACATGCCGGGGCCGTGGGCCCCGACGGTGATCTGCTGATTGACACACTGGAAGAGGCGGGCGTGGATATCCACCCGCTGCGCAAACTGGTGACGGTCAGCGGGCACGCGGTCATCCAGCGCACACCGGCAGGGCAAAACTGCATCATTGTTTGCCCGGGTGCAAACGGCGAAGTGACCACCGCCTATATCGACGAGGTGCTGGCCGGGTTTGAAGCAGGGGATATTCTGCTGTTGCAAAACGAAATCAGCAATGTGGATTACGCGATCCGCGCAGCCAAAAAACGGGGCATGAAAGTGGCGTTCAACGCCTCGCCCATCACCCCGCAGCTGTTGCAGTACCCGCTGGAGCTGGTAGACTACTACCTGATTAACGAGGTGGAGGGCAAGGCGCTGGCCGGGGCAGAGGTGAACGGCAACGAGGAAATTTTGGCGGCGCTGGTGCGCCGGTTTGCCGGGGCCGCCATCGTGTTGACGGTTGGCAAAGACGGCGTGTATTACCAGTGCGGCACCGAGCGTGCGCACCACGGCATTTACGATGTGCCGGTGGTCGACACCACGGCCGCGGGCGATACATTCTGCGGGTTTTTCCTCGCCAGCATCGCAAAGGGGCTTTGTGCCGCCGACGCGCTGCGGTACGCTAGCCTTGCCAGCAGTATTGCGGTCAGCCGCAAGGGTGCTGCGGGCAGCATCCCCACCTGGGACGAAGTTGAAGTTTTTGCCCAAACGGCAACCGAACTTTAAGCACTGGTTTTTCTTTTTGAAAAAACAATTTGAAAAACAAAGATAATACGTTATAATGACTTGCAGCGGTGCACAAAACCGCTTCAAAATACAACACAGAACAGAAAGGAATGGAGCGATCATGGCAAAATTAGAGGCACCGACTCCTCATATTCAAGCACAGGTAGGGGAGATTGCACCGACCGTTCTGCTGCCCGGCGACCCGCTGCGCGCGAAATTCATTGCGGAGACCTTTCTTGAGAACGTCAAGCAGTTCAACGCGACCCGCAATATGTTTGGGTACACCGGCACCTATAAAGGCAAACCTGTCTCGGTGATGGGCACCGGCATGGGCTGCCCGTCGATGGGCATTTACAGCTACGAGCTCATCCACATTTACGGCTGCAAAAACCTCATTCGCATCGGCACCGCAGGCACCCTGCAAAAAGAAGTCAAGATCAAAGAGATGGTTTTTGCAATGGGTTCTTGCACCAACAGCAACTATGTCAACTTGCTTGGCCTGCCCGGTAGCTACTCCTGCATTTGCAGCTACGATTTGCTGGAAAAGGCCGTCGCCAGCGCCAAAGAGCTGGGCTATACCTACCACGTGGGCAATGTGCTCTCGTCCGACATGTTCTACGGTGTGCCGCTGCCTCAGGGCAAGTCGTGGAAAGAGATGGGCATTCTTGCCGTCGAGATGGAATCCGCCGCGTTGTATGCCAACGCCGCAGCCGCCGGGGTCAATGCCCTTTGCATCCTGACCATTTCTGACTCGGAGGACGAGGTGACCACCGCAGAAGAGCGCCAGCTTTCCTTTACACAGATGATGGAGGTTGCTCTCTCGCTTGCCTGATGTTAACTGTGCACACGGGCCGAAAGGACAAAAACTGTAATGCAGCAAAAACGACCATTTTTGATCGACTGTGATACGGGTACCGATGATGCGATTGCCATCATTGCGGCGCTGTACAGCAGTGAAATTGAAATTTGCGCTATCACATCCGTCAACGGCAATGTGCCGCACCGGTACGTTGCGCAGAACAACCTTGACCTTGTAGAATATCTCGGCGTCGACATCCCGGTATGCCGCGGGGCCGACAAACCGTTTCGTGACCGGGGGTATCACTCCGACGGCACGCACGGCAAAACCGGCCTTGGCAATGTACAGCTGCCCACCGCACAGCACCGGCAGTTCGATGCAAAAATAGCGTCCCAAATGATTTACGACACCGCACTTGCCAAGGGCGGCGAGCTGGAACTGCTTGTCACCGGGCCAATGACCAATATTGCCATTGCCTTGTTAGAGCACCCCGACCTGCCCGGCCTCATCCGCCATTTGTACTTTATGGGCGGTGC
Organism: Pygmaiobacter sp.; assembly: GCA_028689835.1. Lineage (GTDB taxonomy): Bacteria > Bacillota > Clostridia > Oscillospirales > Ruminococcaceae > Pygmaiobacter. Next base: position 19,722 of record JAQVCK010000002.1, read on the forward strand.
GGCAACCGGCGGCAATGTCACCCCCACCGCAGAGTTCAATATCTGGGTCGACCCGGAGGCCGCGCATGTGGTGACACAAAGCGGCATCCCCATGACGATGGTGGGCCTTGATGTCACGCTGAAGGCGGCAATGCTGCCCGAGGACAGTGCCGCGATTCGCGCGGCAAACACCCGCGCCGGCACGGTAGTGGCCGATTTACTGGACTATATGTTTGTGCGCTGCGCTGCGGGTGGCGAGGATGCTTTGATGCATGACGCGCTGGCCTTGGCCGCCGCGCTGTGCCCGGACTGCATGACCTACGAGCACTGCTTTGTGGATGTAGAGTGCGCCGGTACCTATACGCTGGGCCACACCTTTGTAGACCGCCGCGGCCGCAGCAAAAAGACACCAAATGTTTCAGTTGCTCTTGACCTGGATGTACCAAAATTTCGCGCGTGGCTGGTAGAAAAGGTCACGCAGAGTGCAAAATAGGAGGGGAAATGAAGTTTCTCATCAAAGAGAAGAGCTTCTACTCCGACCTGTTTTCACTGACACTACCCATCATGCTGCAGCAGCTGCTGCGCATCAGTGTTGATACTGTTAACAGCATTATGCTGGGCGGCATTGACCAGTTGCAGATGTCGGCTGTGTCCCAGGCGAGCCAGATCTTCTTCGTGTTTTACACCGTGTGTAATGGCCTTGCGGTGGGTGCCTGCGTACTGATTGCACAGTACTGGGGCCAGCGCAATGTCGATGCCATTCGCACTATTTTATCTACGGGGCTGCGGTATGCCGCCATTTTCGGCCTTACCGTCAGCGTGTTGGTTATGGTGACCCCCACCACGTTTATGCGCATTTACAGCAGTGACCCTGCCCTGATTGAACTGGGCGCCGGGTATCTGCGGGTCGTGGCCCTGATGTACGCGCCCTGCGCGCTCAGCGTGATGCTGTTTGCCGCCTGCCGCGGGGTCGAACAGGTGCGCATCATCCTTGCGACCAACGTGATCTCTTATACGGTCAACATCTTCCTCGACTACTGCCTGCTGTTTGGCAAGTTTGGTTTCCCAAAACTTGGTATTCTGGGCATTGCCATTGGCACGGTGGTGGCGCGTCTTGTAGAGCTTGTAATTTGCAGCATATTCGTGCTAAAATTTGAAAGCCGTATCAGCTTTCGGTTTCGGCACCTGAAACTGTGGGACAAGCAGCTCAACCGCGACTTTATCAAGGTGGCCTCCCCCATTGCCGCGCACGAGGTCATCTGGTCGGTCGGCACCAGCGCAGCCAGCGCCATTACCGGGCAGCTGGGCACGTCGGTGGTGGCAGGCTTTAATGTAGCGGATGTGCTCTACCAGCTTACGGCGGCTGTCGGTAATGGCTTCCTCAATGCATGCAGTGTGGTAATCGGCAAAACGATTGGCAGCGGCAACATTGAGAAGGTCAAGCGCCAGGCCAAAACCATGATGCTGATGAGCGTAGTTGGCGGCGCGATGATCGGCCTTGTGCTGATTGCCGCCCGCAGCCCGTTTTTGTCGCTGTATAACCTGCAGCCCGACGCGGTAGACTATGCAAAACAGTTTATGTTGGTGCTCGGCTGCATTTGGCCGTTCTCGGCACTGGAAATGGTGGGCATGATCGCCATTTTGCGGGCCGGTGGAGACGGCAAGACCGGTTTTTATTCGGATATCGTCATCATGTGGATCATTTGCATTCCCCTTGCGGCACTTGCGGCCTTTGTGCTGCACTTGCCCCCGGTACAGGTCATTTTGATTTTGAAGATGACCATTGTGCTGGAAGCGCTTGTCGGCACCATACGCGTGCTGTCAATGCGCTGGATCCGGGATCTCACCCGGCACTGATTTTGGAACCCACTTTCCACTCCGGAAAGTTTGTTGAGTTCAAAAAAGAAAGCAAAAGGAGAGAAACAATGAAAAAATTAGTATCCATCCTCCTGGTGGCAGCCATGGCCGTTTCGCTGGCAGCCTGCGGCGGCAGCAAATCCTCATCTGCTGCAACATCCACCCCTGCTGGTGACAGCACTGCTTCTTCGGCCCCTGCCGCTACAGGCACGAAGGGCAAAATTGCCTACATCGTTGGCAACCTCGGCGACAAGTCCTTCAGTGATTCGGGCCAACGTGGCATCGAAGAGCTGGCAGGCAATGGCTGGGACACCAAGACCATTGAGACCGGTGGCCCGGAAAAGGCAGACAAATACAACGATTACATCCTCGATGCAATCGACGAGGGCTATGAGTACATCGTGGCTTCCTCGACCTACGCTGACAACTGCATTGGCATCGCAAAAGATTATCCCGATGTGCATTTTGTCATCTTCGACACCAAGATGGACCCGGCTGACATGCCCGAGAACATGACCTGCATCTTCTATGCTCAGAACGAGGGCTCTTACCTTGTCGGCATGATGGCTGCTGCGATGAGCACCAGCAAAGTGGTTGCGGTTGACGTCGGTATGGATAACCCCGTTATCGCTGACTTCGTTACCGGCTACATCAACGGCGTGCAGGATTATGATCCTACTGTGAAGGTCGTTAAGGCTGCTGTTGGTTCGTGGTCTGACCCCGCTAAGATGAAAGAGCTGTGCCTGACCCAGGCCCGCGACAACAAAGCGGACGTGTTCTATCAGGTAGCAGGTGGTTCGGGCGACGGCTTGTTCGAGGCTTGCGCTTCCAATGGCACCTGGGCAATCGGCGTGGACTCCGACCAATACGCTGCTTACAAGGATTCTGAGAACCCCGAGCGCGCCGATGTCATCCTGACTTCGATGCTCAAAGAGGTTGGCAACTCCTTCGTTTCCATCTTCGGCAAGATCGAAGCCGGTGAGGACGTATGGCAGAAGACCATCACCTTGGGCCTTGCCGATAACTCGGTTGGCTATGTGGACAACGCTTACTTCCAGGAGAAAGTGCCTGAGGACGTGCGTGCCAAGATGGAAGAAGCAAAGGCTAAAATCGCAAGCGGCGAAGTTACCGTAAAATCGTACTACGACTTTACCGGCAGTGACGCTGAGGCCCAGTACGAAGCATACATTGCTTCCGTTCGCCCGTAAGCTTACCTGATTTTGTCGCAATGGATAACCCGGGGGCGAAGGCAACCCGGGTTATCTTGTAGAAAGAGTTAAAACAGAACAAAAAGAAATGCGGGCTATGGGGCGGTACCGGCCGCCCCATGGCAACCGCAGATTGCAAAAGGGGGTCCAGTGCGTGGCAGACGAAGTACTGCGTATGCAAGACATCACCAAAATCTACCCGAACGGATTTGTGGCGAACAAAGATATTACGTTTGGGGTCGGCGAAAAGGAAATTCACGCCCTTGTGGGTGAAAACGGCGCCGGCAAAACCACGCTGATGAAAATTTTGTTTGGCATGGAAAGTTGCCAGGAGGGCAAGATCTTCATCAACGGCAAAGAAGAAAAAATGCAAAACCCGTTGGACGCCATCGCGAAAGGTGTCGGCATGGTGCACCAGCACTTTATGCTGCTGCCGTCGCTTAGCGTGGCCGAAAACGTGACACTGGGCGTTGAGCCGATGAAGCACGGCTTGTTTGATTTTGAAGCTGCGGTCAAGCAGACGCAGGAAATCGCAGACAAGTACAACTTCAACGTGGATGCGCGCCGCAAAGTGGCAGACCTTTCGGTCGGCCAGATGCAGAAGGTTGAGATCTTGAAGGCGCTGATCAAAGGCGCGAAGATTTTGATCCTTGACGAGCCCACCGCCGTGCTGACCCCGCAGGAGACAGAAGAACTGTTTGAGCAGCTGATGAAACTGCGGGATAACGGCCATTCGGTTATCTTTATTTCCCATAAGCTGGAAGAGGTCATGCGCATCTGCAGCCGCGTGACCATCCTGCGGCATGGCCGCTGCATGGGCACCCACGACACAAAGGACCTCACCGAAGCGTCTTTGTCTAAGCTGATGGTGGGCCGTGACGTGGTGCTGAAAATTGAAAAAGAGGACCCGACTGCCGGCAAGCCGATTGTCGAAATCAAAGACGTCGTCAAAATCAACGCGTATGGCAAACGGGTGCTTGATGGGCTTTCGTTTACCATTCGCGAGGGTGAAGTGGTTGGTATTGCGGGCGTTGAGGGCAACGGCCAGACCGAGCTTTCCGACGTGCTGTGCGGCATGGGTGGCTTTGCCACCGGGGACGTGTTGCTGAACAGCGGGTCGATCAAAGGCAAAAGTGTGCGCGATATCCGCGAGATGGGCCTTGCCTATATCGCAGAGGACCGCATGGTGCATGGTGTTGCGGCAGACCTGTCGATCAAGACAAATATCGTCGCCGACCGGTTTGACAAAAAAGAGTTCCGCCATGGGCTGTTTATGAACAGCAAAAAAATCGACGAAGTGGTCGACGGGTATATCAAAGAGTTTGAAATTGCCTGTGACGGCCGCAACCAGCCGGTGCGCATGCTGTCGGGCGGCAACATCCAAAAGGTGGTTGTCGCACGCGAGTTCACCAGCGGCGCCAACTTTATCTTGGCAAACCAGCCCACCCGTGGTATTGATGTGGGCACCGCGGAGATGATCCGCAAAACGATTGTGAGAAAATCGCGCACAGAGGGCACAGCGACCCTGCTGATTTCGGCAGACCTCAACGAGGTGCTGGAATGCTCGGACCGCCTGCTCGTCATGCGCAAAGGCAAAGTTGTCGGGGCATTTCCCAAGGCCAATGAGGTCTCGGAGGAGACACTGGGCGAATACATGCTTGGTGTAAAAGAAATGACACTCGAAGAGATGGAGGGCCTGTTATGAACAAAACCCAAAAAATCGAGGTCGGCATGGAGCTCCTGCGCATCCTCGCGGGTCTTGCCATCGCATATGCCACCGCGCTGATTATCCTGTTCTCGATCAGCCAAGAGCCGGTCAAAATCATCCAGCTGTTTGTTGCCGGCCCGTTTTCGTCGGCCCGCCGCATCGGCAGCCTTGTCAACCTTGCTATCCCGTTCACTATCTGCGGCCTGGCCATGTGCTTTATGTACGCGGTCAACAAGTTTAACCTCGTCGTAGAGGGCATTTTCATGATTTCCGCTTGCATGGTCACCTGGGCAGCACTTAGCGTCGCCCCGGCCAACCTGCCTGCGGGTGTCATGGTGCCGCTGATGTACGTTGTTGCCATTGCCACCGGTACGCTGGTTGCGTTTATCCCGGCCATTTTGGACCGGAAGTTCAAGGCGAACGTCGTTGTGGTATCCTTAATGCTCAACAGCATCATCGGTTTTTTCTGCACTTGGATTTTGCGCTATAAGATCAAAGATTCGAGCATTTCGTTCATCGGCTCGAAAGAGATCCCCGAAAGTGCGCAGATGGCATCAATTTTCGGTAAGTTCCGTATTCAGTCCGGCCTTGTGGTCGCACTGTTGTGCCTTGTAGTGGTTTCGGTGCTGTTTTACAAAACGCCGTTTGGCTGGAAGATGCGCATGGTTGGCGCGAACCCCAACTTCTCGAAGGCCGTGGGCCTTTCGGTCGTCAGCGTTTCGTTTGGTGCGCAGTTGCTGGGCGGCGCGGTGGCCGGTGTTGCCGGTGCAACCGAGATGATGGGCAACTACACCCGCTTCCAGTGGGTCGCCCCCACCGGCCACGGTTTTGACGGATTGCTGGTCGCCGTTTTGGCGCGGCGCAACCCGGTGCTGGTGCCCATTGCGGCGCTGTTCCTTGCGTACATCCGCATCGGCGCCGACGTGGTTAACACCACTGGTGATATCCCCACCGAGTTCGTCACGGTCGTTCAGGGCATCATCATCCTGCTGGTCGCGGCAGAATCCTTTATGGCTGGCACGAAAAACCGTATCATCTTTAAAGAAGCCGAAAAAGACCTCAAAGCAAAAGAAGCAGCAAAGGCAATTGCCTGAGTTTAAGGAAAGGAGTGCATGTGCTTTTTTAAAAAAGCCATGCGAACAGCGATTATGAATATCAACTGGATTGAATTTTTTGCAACAGCCGTTCGCCTTGCCACCCCGCTGGTCTTTGCTGCTCTCGCCGCTGCGATTAACAGTAAAGCAGGCATGTTTAACATGGGTATTGAAGGTATGATGCTCTGCTCGGCCCTTGGCGCGGTCATCTTCGCGCAGATGGGCGGCGTGTGGGTCGGCCTTTTGGGGGCAGTGCTCGTTGGGCTGCTGTCCGGCATGATCATCAGCTTTGCCTCTCTGACCGGCAAAACGGACTTGTACCTTACCTGTATCGCGTTTAACCTTGCGGCCACCGGTGGCACGGTGTTCATCATGTACCTGCTGACGGGCGAAAAGTCCACCACCAGCGGTGCGATGCGTGCCTATGAGATCCCGCAGGTCAGCATCCCGTTCCTCAAAGACATCCCGTTCATCGGCCGTGTGTTGTTCCAGCAGAGCCTGCTCACCTATCTTGCTGCATTTGCGGTGTTTGCGGTGTGGTTCCTGCTGAAAAAAACCCGCATCGGCCTGCGGCTGCGCTCGGTGGGTGAAAACCCCAAAGCGGCGGAATCCGTCGGCATTTCGGTGACAAAGATCGGTTACATTGCCTTTGCCATTTCCGGCATCCTGTGCGGCTTTGCCGGTGCGTTTATGTCGATGAGCTGGGTCACCTTCTTCATGAAAAACATGGTTAACGGCCGTGGCTATATCGGCCTGTCGGCGATGAATATGGCCAGCGCAAACCCGGTGGGTGCGGCACTCGCCTCACTGTTCTTCGGCTTCTCAGACGCGGCGGCGACCACGCTGAAAACCCAGAGCAAATTCCCCACCGAGTTCCTTGAGATGATCCCGTATGTTGCGACCATTCTCAGCATTGTGGTCATTAACCTGATTCGCATCGTCAAGCTGCGCCGCGTTGAAAAAGGCAGCGCAGTCACCGCAAAATAAACCCAAAAGGAGACGGAGATGCCCAAACGAGTAATCATCGACTGTGACACCGGAATTGATGATGCCATCGCCCTGCTGCTCTGCTTTCGGCACCTGGACGTTGTAGGCATCACCACGGTGGCGGGTAATGTGGCGCTGGCCAATACCCAGCGCAACACCTGCTATGTCACCGAGCTTGCCGGCAGGCAGGACATCCCCGTTTATGCGGGTTGCGACCGCCCATTGCTGGTGCCGCTGGAGACAGCGGCCGCCGTGCACGGTGCGGGCGGCCTTGGCGATATTGAAATCCCGCAGCCCACAAAGCGGCCCGAAGAGCTGCACGCCGTCGATTACCTGATTCGCACTTATGCAGACAGTGCAAACCGGGACATCACGCTGGTGACCATTGGCCCGCTGACCAATGTGGCCGTTGCGCTGTTGCGCGAGCCAAGGCTGGCCGAGTGGATACCAGAGATTGTGTGTATGGGTGGCAGCCTGACCTATGGCAACCACACCCCGGCGGCAGAGTTTAACGTCTACGCCGACCCCGAGGCCGCGAAAGTTGTGTTTGAGGCGGGTATCCCGCTGCGCATGGTGGGCTTAAACCTCACCCGGCAAAACGCAATGACGGCGCAGGACGTCGAGACCTTGCGCGACATGGGCAACGCCCCCGCGGCGTTTGCCGCCCGGCTGCTGGATTATGTCGTGCGCCAGGACGGCCGCGGCTGCCTGTGTGATGCCTGTGCGGTGATGTGGCTGATTGAGCCTTCGGTTATCACGAAAAGCCTGCCGCTGCATGTGGTGGTGGAAACAAAGGGCGAGTTTACACGGGGTATGACCCTGTGCGATTACCGCCACCTGATTGGCAGCGACGCGGCGCGGGATATTGAGCATGTGCCGCAGTACGCGGCCCATGGCGCACCGCCCAATGTGACGGTGGCGCTGGAAATGGACCTTGCGGCATTCAATAAAGTATTATTTGATACGATGAACAGTTATACGCAGTAACGGCGCCAGTGCGGCAACGTGCTGTACGGGCTGCCGGGCCCCTTTGAAAACCGGTAGTTTCAAAGCGCAGACGGCGCGGGCAATCGCCCGCGCCGTCTTTTTGTTTTTTGTGGTGTGCCCGTTGCATACCGGTGTGCCACAAAAGGCGGGGCAACATGGGGGCCATGTGCCCGCCGCTTTGCCATACAAAAGTTTGGGGCCGGCACGCAGGGCAACGGGGTTGTGGGTTTTACAAAGCAAAAAAGCAGCAGGCCGGCACGGAAATACCCGTGCCGGCCTGCTGCCGGTTTTATTCTACTTTTGCGCTTTTTGCGTTTTGGCCCAAGGCCGCAGGGGTCAATAAGGGTAAAACGGCAGGTTGCGCAGAATGCCAAACACCACCAGCGCGCCAATGCAGCACCAAAGCAGTACCCGCTCGGCGCGGGTGGGGGCAATGGCGCCGGTGCGCACCCAGCGGGCAGTCAGCCGCACCGCCAAAAAGGCAAAAGCGGGCGACAACACAAAAAACGCGGGGTTTGCGCGCCAGGCGGCAGCAAAGTTGCCTTGCACCAGTGCGGCCACAAGGTGGGTGCCGCCGCAGCCGGGGCAGTACAGCCCGGTGACGGTGTGAAACAGGCAGGGGATCCCCATCCCCGCCCAAAACAGTGCAAGCCCACCCACGCCAAGGCCCACTAGTACAAGCACCAGCAGGGCCAGCTTTTTTAGCCGTTTTGCAATTTCCGGGGGCATGTTATACCGCCGTGGGGGTGGACATGGCGTTCAGTTCATTTTGCAGCAGTGCCCAGGCAATGATGCTGAAACCGAACAGGGTCAGCAGTAGGTATACAATACCATTGTTCTGCGAGGGCAACCCGTGGCGCTGGCGCGCAACGTCAATCTTGTCGCCCGCGCGGTACATCCAGTAGATCTGGTAGATGTTGCAGGTGACGATGCTCAGTAGCACGACCACGATGCCCGAGGTGTCGCCGGTGTTGTCTGATACCGTGTTCACATCGTCTGCAAGGCAGGACAGCCAATACAGGCCGTAAATGCCACAGGTGACGATTGAGAGAATAATGCAGATGGCAATGTCTCTTCTTTGAATCATCATGATTCCTCCTTTTTATTCCGTCGGCAGGCAAGGGGCCGCAAAAGCCTGCGTTCTGCTTTTAGCATAACAAACCAATAGGATGTGGTCAATCTTTTTTTATGGAAACAGTAAGAAATAGCAGAGAGAAGCAAAGGATACAAAATAAATGTATAATTTTTGTAAAAATCAATAAAATAAGGTGAGTGAAATGCCCGGTTGTCTGGTTGATTAAGAGAAAAAAACCAAACTGTCCCAAAATCCGTTGCTTTTGTGGGCCAAACAATCTAAGATATAGATGTATTTCTTTGCTGTGGGCGCGCCGGAAAACCCCGCGCGCTCGTTCCACCGTTTTTCATCGTACGAAAAGGGGGAGAAGGATGCGTCGATACCGTAAGTTGCGGCCCGGTAGTTCCGGGTACCCATTCAGAAGCAAAGCGGGATTGCTGCCGGATTTTAACAGGCTAGGAGCAACCTTCGACGGCTGCACGAACAACATAGGTGTAGCTGCATCTAAATATGAAACCTAAGGTTATGGCAGAATATTGCCATAACCTTTTTTCGTGCCTTTTTGAGAAGAAAAACAAAAAACAAGGGATACAAAGGAGGACAAACAGATGAAGAAGGTCGGTATCTTAATGGGCAGTGACAGTGACCTGCCTGTCGTACAAAAGGCGTTTTCGGTACTGCGAGAGCTGGGCATCCCGTTTGAAGCGCATGTGATGAGTGCCCACCGCACACCGGGAGAAACCGCGCAGTTTGCCAAAGAGGCGGCGGCAAACGGGTTTGGCGTGCTGATTGGCGCAGCCGGTATGGCGGCCCACCTTGCGGGTGCGCTGGCGGCAAACACCGTATTGCCGGTCATCGGCCTGCCCATCAAAGGCGGCGCGGCAGACGGCATGGACGCACTGCTTGCCACGGTAGAAATGCCCGCCGGCATCCCGGTTGCCACCGTGGCACTGGGCGGCGGGGCCAACGCCGCACTGCTGGCGGCACAGATTTTGGCCGTGGGCGACGAAACACTTACCGAAAAACTGCGCGCCCGCCGCCGGTCAGAGGCACTGCGCCTTGCCGAAAAAGACGAAACCCTGCAAAAAACACTGGCCAACTTATAAATTGCACCGCGCGGGCCCATGCCCGCAGGCAGATAGAAGCAGACAACAAGCAATAGCTAACATAAAACGGGAGGAAACGACAATGGAAAAACGGGAACAGCTGTATGAGGGAAAAGCCAAAAAGGTGTACGCGACCGATGATGCCACGCTGGTGCTGGTAGAGTATAAAGACGATGCCACCGCGGGCAACGGCGCCAAAAAAGGCACCATTCGCGGCAAAGGCGTTGTCAACAACAAGGTGACCAACTCGCTGATGGCCCTTTTGGAGAGCAAAGGCGTGCCGACCCACTTTGTCAAACAGCTCTCCGACCGCGAGACGCTGGTGAAAAAGGTGCAGATTGTGCCGCTGGAGGTCATCGTGCGCAACGTGGCCGCCGGCAGTTTTAGCGCCCGCCTTGGCGTAAAAGAGGGCACCCGGTTTGCCTCCCCGACGCTGGAATACAGCTATAAAGACGACGCGCTGGGTGACCCGCTAATCAATAATTACTTTGCCATTGCGCTGGGGGCCGCCACCAAAGAGGAGCTTGCCACCATCGACGCGCTGGCGTTTAAGGTAAACGACGTGCTGAAAAGCTACCTTGCGGGCTTTGACATCGACTTGATTGACTTTAAGCTGGAGTTTGGCCGCCTGCCGGATGGCACCATTATACTGGCCGACGAGATTAGCCCCGACACCTGCCGCTTTTGGGATGCCAAAACCGGCGCGCACCTGGATAAAGACCTGTTCCGCCGAGACCTTGGCGGCGAAGAGGAAGCGTACCGGGAGGTGCTGCGGCGCCTTTTGGGGGAATGAGCATGCACAAACAGCAGGCAGAAAAACTGCATGAGGAGTGCGGCGTTTTTGGGGTGTTTGCGGGCAAAGAGCAACTGGACGTGGCAGCCCTGACCTATTACGGTTTGTATGCGTTGCAGCACCGCGGGCAGGAGAGTTGCGGCATTGCGGTCAACGACGACGGGGTGTTTACCGTGCACAAGGATGTTGGCCTTGTGAACGAGGTGTTTCGCCCCCGTGCGTTGGAGGCACTGGGCACTGGCAAAATGGCGGTGGGGCATTGCCGTTACGCCACCACCGGCACCGGCAGCCGTGCCAACGCACAGCCAATGGTGGTGCGGCACATCAAGGGCAGCATGGCCCTTGGACACAACGGCAACCTGACCAATGCCACCGAGTTGCGTGAAAAGTACGAGCTGGAGGGTGCTATCTTTCACACGACCAGCGACACCGAGGTCATTGCCTATGCCATTACCAAGGCGCGGCTGGAAACCCCCAGCATTGAAGAAGCGGTCGAAGTGGCAATGGACACGCTGGCCGGGGCGTACAGTCTCGTCATCGCCTCCCCCAGCAAGCTGATTGCCGTACGCGACCCCCACGGGTTTCGCCCGCTGTGCATGGGCCGCATCGGCGACAGTGTGCTGTTTGCCAGCGAGTCCTGTGCGCTGGACGCGGTGGGCGCCGAGTTTGTGCGGGATATCGAGCCGGGCGAAATTGTGGTCGCAGGCGACGACGGCATTAAAACCTTGCGCCGCCACTGCGGCGGCCCGTCGTCGATGTGTGTGTTTGAGTTTATTTACTTTGCTCGGCCCGATTCTGTCATCGACGGTTCTAGCGTGCACACGGCGCGCCAGCGCGCCGGCACGTTTTTGGCGTTGCAACACCCGGTGCAGGCCGATGTGGTCATCGGTGTGCCGGATTCCGGGCTCGACGCGGCACTGGGCTTTTCCAAGCAAAGCGGCATCCCGTATGACATTGGGTTTCTCAAAAATAAATACATCGGGCGCACCTTTATTGCACCCAGCCAAAAGCAGCGCGAAAACGATGTGCGCATCAAGCTGAACCCCATCGCCTCGGTGGTGGCGGGCAAACGGGTCGTGCTGGTGGACGATTCGATTGTGCGCGGCACCACCAGCCTTAAAATCGTGCAGTTGCTGCGCGAGGCCGGGGCAAAAGAAGTGCATATGCGCCTGTCGGCACCGCCGTTTTTATACCCGTGCTACTTTGGCACCGACATCGACTCCAGCGAGCATTTGATCGCCTACCGTCACACGGTGGAGGAGATCCGCGCCATCATTGGGGTGGACAGCCTGGGCTATTTGGACGTGGACAGCCTTGACATGCTGGCCGACCGCTCTACCTGCGGCTTTTGCAAGGGCTGCTTTACCGGCAATTACCCGGCACCCAAGCCCAACAGGGCACAAAAAAGCAAGTTCGAACAAAAAATTTCCGCCGCAAAGCGTGCGGCAGGGGAGGCACAGGATGGAAAAAAGCTTTAGCGACAGTTACCGCGCCGCCGGGGTGGACATCACTGCCGGGTACGCCGCGGTAGAGCTGATGAAAAGCCATGTGGCGCGCACGATGACCCCCGGTGTGCTGGGGGGCCTTGGCGGCTTTGGCGGCCTGTTTGCCCCCGACCTCACCGGCATGAAACAACCGGTATTGGTGTCGGGCACCGACGGGGTGGGCACGAAGCTGAAACTTGCTTTTTTGCTGGACAAACACGACACTGTGGGCATCGACTGTGTGGCCATGTGCGTCAACGACATCATTTGCAGCGGCGCAAAACCCCTGTTTTTTTTGGATTATATTGCCTGTGGCAAAAATGTGCCCGAGCGCATTGCATCGATCGTTGCCGGGGTGGCCGAGGGCTGCGTGCAGGCCGGTGCGGCGCTGATTGGCGGCGAGACGGCTGAAATGCCGGGTTTTTACCCGGAAAACGAATATGACCTTGCGGGCTTTTCGGTCGGCATTGTGGACAAAGAGCGCATGTTTGACAACACGGCCATGCGCGCGGGCGATGCGCTGATCGCGCTGCCCTCCAGCGGCGTGCATTCAAACGGGTTCTCCCTGGTGCGCCGCGTGTTTGACCTTGAGGGCGGCGCCGCAAGTGAGTACCTGCCGGAACTTGGCACCACGCTGGGCGAAGCGCTGCTGGCACCGACCCGCATTTATGTCAAACCCCTGCTGGCACTGGCCCAGCAAGTGCAGGTGCTGGGCGCCAGCCACATCACCGGCGGCGGTTTTTACGAAAACATCCCCCGCTGCCTGCCGGATGGCCTCGTAGCCCGTATTGCCAAAAGCGCCGTGCGCACCCCGCCACTATTCGAGCGCATTGCCAAAGCGGGCGCAGTGCCCGAGCGCGATATGTTTAATACTTTTAATATGGGGGTCGGCCTTTGCGTCGTGGTGGGTGCGGCGCAGGCAGATGAAGCGCTGCGGGTGCTGCGGGCACAGGGCGAAGATGCCTACCTGCTGGGCGAAGTTGCCGCAGGCGAAGGCGGTGTCGAGCTGTGGTAAAGGTCGCGGTACTGGTGTCCGGCGGTGGCACCAACCTGCAAGCCATTTTAGACGCCAAAGCGGCGGGTAAGCTGCCCCACGCCGAGCTTGCGCTGGTGGTTGCCAGCAAGCCGGGGGTGTACGCGCTGCAACGCGCTGCGGGCGCCGGGGTAAAAACGGCGGTCGTGTGGCGCAAAACCTGCCCCAACAGTGCCACCTTTGACGAGGCACTGTTGCGGGTACTGCAACAAAACAACATCGACGTGGTCGTGCTGGCGGGGTTTCTTTCTATTTTAGGCCCGTCGGTGATCGCCGCTTACAGCGGGCGCATCCTCAACGTACACCCCAGCCTCATCCCCAGCTTTTGCGGCAAAGGGTTTTATGGCTTAAAAGTGCACGAGGCGGTGCTGGCAGCCGGCGTAAAAGTGACCGGGGCAACGGTACACCTTGTCAATGAGGTACCGGATGGTGGTAAAATAGTAGCACAGCGTGCCGTGCGGGTGCACCGCGGCGATGACGCCGCCACGCTGCAACGCCGCGTGATGGAGCAGGCCGAGTGGAAACTGCTGCCCCGCGCGGTAGAGCAGCTTTGCGCCGCACTTTGGCGAAAACAACAAACAAACAAGCGAAAGGGAGTTTGACAAATGGGAACACAAGACCTTGAAAGCTTGCTGCGGCAAAACAGTTACCCCGGCCGGGGTGTCCTGCTGGGCCTGAGCCCCAGCGGGTCGTTTGCCGTTGCCGCCTACTTTATTATGGGGCGCAGTGCCAACAGCCGCAACCGCGTGTTTACGCAGCGGGGCGACGGCATCATCACCGAAGCGGCGGACGAAAGCCGCATGCGGGACCCGTCGCTGATTTTGTACGCCCCGGTGCGCGCACTGGGCGACCAGGTGCTGATCGTGACGAACGGCGACCAGACCGATACGATTTACGACGAGCTGGAGCTTGGCGGCAGCTTTGCCCGCGCTTTGCGCCGGCGCAAGTTCGAGCCGGATGCCCCAAACTACACCCCGCGCATCAGCGGTTACATCAAGCGCACCGGCGGGCGCATGCGCTACCGCATGGGCATTATTAAAAGTGCTTGCGGTAACCCGGATTCCGTGCAGCGGTATTTTTACGAGTACCCGCAGCCGGTGGCAGGGCAGGGGCATTTGATCCACACCTACGAAGGGGACGGCGACCCGCTGCCCAGCTTTGTGGGCGAGCCGCGCTGTGTCGCGCTGCCGGAGACGATTGACGAGTTGACCGACCTGTTGTGGAACAGCCTTAACACCGAAAACAAGATCAGCCTGTTTGTGCGCTACCTGCCCCTTGGCGCAGGCGAGCAGCAGACCCGCATTTGCAACCGCTACGAAAAAACACAGGTGCCTGCGAAGCCGGAGGTCATCAGCCCCGAGCAGCTGCGCTAAAGAAAGGGGAACCTAGTAAAATGACCGAACTGGAACTGAAGTACGGTTGTAACCCCAACCAAAAACCCGCCCGCATTTTTGCACGGCAGGGCGAATTGCCGTTGCAGGTACTCAATGGGCGGCCCGGGTACATCAATTTTATGGATGCGCTGAATGGCTGGCAGCTGGTGCGCGAGCTTGCCGCCATGAGCGGCCTGCCCGCCGCCGCCAGCTTTAAGCATGTCAGCCCCGCCGGTGCCGCGCTGGGCCTGCCGCTTAGCGAAACGCTGCAAAAAATTTATTTTGTCGAGGGCATGCAGCTTTCGCCCCTTGCGTGTGCCTATGCCCGCGCGCGCGGTGCCGACCGGCTGTCAAGCTTTGGCGACTGGGTGTCGCTGAGCGAAATTTGCGACGCCGACACCGCCCACCTGATCCAAAAAGAGGTGTCGGACGGCGTGATTGCGCCGGGCTACACCGATGAAGCGCTTGCCATTTTAAAAACCAAGAAAAAGGGCGGCTACAACATTGTTGTTATCGACCCGGCTTATGCGCCCCCGGCGCTGGAACAGCGCGACATTTTTGGCATCACGTTTGAGCAGGGCCACAACGACCTTGCCATCACTGAAACCCTGCTGCAAAATGTCGTGACCCAAAACAAAACGCTGACCAGCGAGCAGAAGCGCGATTTGCTGGTGGCGCTCATCACCCTCAAATACACCCAGTCAAACTCGGTGTGCTATGCAAAAGACGGGCAGGCTATTGGGGTGGGCGCCGGCCAGCAAAGCCGCATCCACTGCACCCGCCTTGCGGGCAACAAGGCCGACATCTGGCACCTGCGCCAACACCCGCAGGTGCTGGCACTGCCGTTTAAAGCAGGCATCAGCCGCGCGGTGCGCGACAATGCCATTGATGTGTACATCAGCGAAGAGAGCGACGACGTGCTGCGCGACGGCGCGTGGCAGCAGGTGTTTACCACCTGCCCGCAGCCGCTGGCGCTTGCCGAAAAAAAGGCCTACCTTGCCAAGGTGCGCGGTGTGGCGCTGGCAAGTGACGCGTTTTTCCCATTTGGCGACAACATCGAGCGCGCTGCCCGCAGCGGGGTAGAGGCCATTGTCCAGCCCGGCGGCTCAGTGCGCGACGACCAGGTCATCGAGACCTGTGACCGCTATGGCATTGCCATGGCTTTTTGCGGGCTGCGTCTGTTTCACCATTGACTGGGGCAAAGGCCAAAGCGGGCCGCTTTACAACCGCTGCCGCCTTTGCCGTGACCGTTTTATCGTTTGGTGGGGCTGCCGCGCTGGCGCAGTGCGCGGGCGGCAGTGCGGCCGGGTATGGTTTTGCGCTGCTGTGCGGGGTGCTGTGTGTGCCGGTGCCCGCGGTTTTTGCGGCACAGGTGATTTTTAAAAAGCTGGCGGGCCCGGCGGCACAGGCCGCAGGGCTGGTGCTGGCGTTTGTGTTGTTTGCGGGGCTGGCGGTGTTTTCCAGCGCGGTGGGCAGCGTGTGGCCGGTGCGGCTGTTGCCACTTGCCGCTGTGCTGGGCCTGCCGGTAGCCGCAAGGCGTTGCCGTGGCTCGTTTGCCGCCGTGTTGCAAACGCTGCGCGCATATCTGCCGCTGGCGGCGTTTGCCGGGGTATTGGCACTCATCAGTGCCGCGGGTGCGGGGCTGTTTGCCCACCCGGCTGCCGTGGGGCAAATTACCCCCAGCCAGGACTTTTTTTGGAACCTTGGCAACGCCGAAAGTTTTTTGCTGGGCTTCCCGCCCGCCGACCTGCGGTTTGCGGGGGTGACGCTGACCTATCATTATCTCACCGAGCTTTTGGCGGCAGGCCTTTCAATGGCAAGCGGCCTTGCGGTGTATGACGTGCTGGCCTTTTACCAAACACCGCTGCTTCTGGCACTGCTGGTGTGGGCGCTGTGGCGGCTGGGGCAGGCGATGCTTGGCGGCAGCCGCGCCAAAAGCGCGCTGTTGCTGGCAGCCACTTTTTTGCTGGGCTGTGTCAGCCTTTATAAGGTGTGGCCCAGCGGCCAAAGCCGGTTTTGGAACACCGGCATTCGCCATTTGTTGACCAACATCAACGGGCAGGCCACCGCCACGCTGTTTTTGTGCCTGTTTGTGCTGCTGTTTTGGCAGCTGGCCGGGCAAAAATTTCGTGCGGGGGCGCCGCTTTGGGCTGCACTGGTGCTCTGCTTTGGGTTGCTTTGCTTTGCCAAAGGGCCGGTTGCGGGCATCGTGGCCATTGCGGCAGTGGCGGCGGTAGTATGGGGCGGCTTGCGCGGCGGCATTTCGCGCGGCGGCACCTTGTTGTTTGTGTTGCTAGTGGGCGGCGGGTTTTGGCTGCTGTACCGGTTTTACTTTGCGGCGGGTGCTTCCACCAGCATGGTGTTCAGCCCTGCGGGCACGCTGCAAAAATCGTATTTTGCAAATTATGTTGCGCTCATCACGGCAAAAAGCCCGCTTTTAGGCAAACTGCTGCTGCCCGTTTTTATGCTGCTGCAAACCTTTTGCATGGCACCTGCCGGGGTGGCGCTGTACCTGTTTGCCCTGCTGCGGGATGTGCGCCGCCTGCCCCGCCTGGACGTGCCGCACCTGTTTTGGCACGCGGGCGCAGTGGGCGGCATGGCAGCGTTTTTTCTGTTTGACCACTACGCAATGAGCCAGATCTATTTTGGCTTTGCAGGGTTGTTTTTCATCAACCTGCTGGCGCTGGACGCGCTGGGCGATGCGAAAAACTGGTTTGCAAAGCGCCTGCCCGCAGTGCGCAAAGTGGCGGTGGGCACGTTGGGGGTGCTGGTTGCCGCCAGTGCCGCCACCGGGCTGCTGATGCAGGCGCAGCTTGCGTTTGCGGGCTTGCAGGTGTTGGCATCCCCGCTGGAAATCGCGGCGCAAAGCACTGCGCAGCACGGCACAGTGCCACTGACAGCGGCAGAGGAAACCGGCATGTACTGGCTTGCCGCGGCGTTGCAGCCGGGCGAATTATTTGCCACCAACCGCATCCACACCGGCGCCGCACAAGAGGGGCTGAGCAATGTGTACTCCGGCCTTTCAGGCCGCGGCGCTTATATGGAAAGCTTTAAATATGCCGTTAGCAACATGGGGGTGGCCGGTGCGCAGGTGGAAGAGCGGCTGGCGGTAATAACGGCGATTTTTAATGCCGATACCCCGCACAGCACGGTGCAGAGCCTTTGCAAGGCGCGTGACATTCGCTACCTTGCGTACTGCCCGGCCTTTGACGGGGCCATTGCCCAGTTTGCCGGCTTTTTATGTGTTTACGACAGCGAACAGCTGAAAATTTACGAAGTACCCGCATAACCGGGGGTGCGGCGGGCCTGCCGCACCGTAAAAAAGGGAGGTACGAACGATGAAAGTTGCAGTGATCGGCGGCGGCGGGCGCGAACATGCGATCATCCGAAAGCTGAAAGAAAACCCCACCATCACCGAGCTCTATGCGCTGCCGGGCAACGGCGGCATCGGGTTTGACGCGCAGTGCGTCGAGATCCCGGCGACCGAAATTGACCGCATCGTGGAATTTGCGCAGCAAAAAGCGCTGGATTTTGTGGTGGTGGCGCCAGACGACCCGCTGGCCCTTGGGCTGGTAGACCGGCTGAACGCGGTGGGCATTGCCGCGTTTGGCCCCACGGCTGCCGCCGCTGAAATTGAAAGCAGCAAGGTGTTCAGCAAGGGCCTGATGAAAAAATACGGCATCCCCACCGCCCGGTACGAGGTGTTTACCAATGCCGACGCGGCGGCGGCCTATGTCGAGCAGGCGCATCAGTTCCCGCTGGTGCTGAAAGCCGACGGCCTTGCGCTGGGCAAGGGCGTGCTAATCTGCGAGGATAAAAAAGAGGCGCTGGCCGGGGTGCGCACCATCATGCGGGACCGTTTATTTGGCAGTGCCGGCAACCAGATGGTAATCGAAGAATACCTGACCGGGCCGGAGGTCAGCGTGCTGGCCTTTACCGACGGCACCACCATGGTGCCGATGGTGAGCAGCATGGACCACAAGCGCGCGTTTGACGGCGACGCGGGGCCCAACACGGGCGGCATGGGCACCGTGGCCCCAAACCCGTTTTACACCCCTGAAATTGCCGCGCGCTGCGAGCGGGAGATCTTTTTGCCCACGATGGCGGCGATGAACGCCGAGGGGCGGCAGTTCCACGGTTGCTTGTACTTTGGCCTGATGCTGACACCCGACGGCCCGAAGGTGATTGAGTACAACTGCCGGTTTGGCGACCCGGAAACGCAGGTGGTATTGCCGCTGTTGCAAAGTGACCTATTGACCATTATGCTGGCGGTCAGCGAGGGGCAGCTTGCAAAGGTGCCGGTGCAGTTTGCACAGGGCGCTGCGGCCTGTGTGGTGCTGGCCTCCGGCGGGTACCCGCAAAGCTACCGGCGCGCGCTGCCCATCACCGGCCTTACACAGGGCCAGCTGCCGGGCACAGGCGTCACCGTGTACCACGCGGGCACAAAGCAGGCGGCGGGCGGCCTTGTCACCGCGGGCGGCCGGGTGCTGGGTGTTACGGCCACGGCCGATAATTTACAGCAAGCCGTGCAGCGCGCGTATGCGGGCGCTGCCAAAATTCGTTTTGAGGGCGCACATTACCGGCGCGACATCGGCGCGCGGGCACTGGCGGCCCTTGGCCCCAGCAGCGAAAGGAGCATCTGACCCATGGTATATCGCATTTATGTTGAAAAACGGCCCGAGGTCGCCGTGGAGGCGGGCCACCTGCTGGCAGAGCTGCGCACCCAGCCGGGCGCGGGCGGGCTTGCCGGGGTACGGGTGCTCAACCGCTATGATGTAGAGGGCATTTCGCCCGAGCTATTCGCGCGCAGCATTGGCGTGGTATTTAGCGAGCCGCAGCTTGACTTTACTTACGACACGCTGCCCACCGGGGCCGACGCGGTGCTGGGGGTGGAATACCTGCCCGGCCAGTTTGACCAGCGGGCGGATTCGGCCGCAGAGTGCATGCAGTTGCTCAGCCAGGGCGAGCGGCCGGTGGTGCGCACGGCAAAAATTTACCTGCTGTCCGGCAGCCTTAGCCAGCAGGCGCTTGCCGCGATTGAAAAATACCTCATTAACCCGGTGGAGGCCCGCCGTGCGTCGCTAAAAACAAAAGAGACGCTGGCCAGCGCCCAGCCGCAGCCGCAGCCGGTGGAAACCCTTGCCGGGTTTTGCGCTATGGACGCCGAGTCACGCGCCGCGTTTGCCGCGCACTGGGGCCTTGCGATGGACGATGCCGACCTTGCCTTTTGCCAGCAGTATTTTGCGGGTGAACAGCGCGAGCCCACCGTGACCGAATTGCGGGTGATTGACACTTACTGGAGCGACCACTGCCGCCACACCACGTTTGGCACGCTGCTGGACGAAGTAAAAATTGAGGACGAGACGGTCAACGCGGCATGGCAGCGCTACCTTGCGCTGCGGCGCGGCCTTGCGCGCACCAAGCCCGTCACCTTAATGGATGTGGCCACCTGCGGCATGCGCGCACTGCGCGCGGCGGGCCGCCTGCCGGGCTTGGACGAGAGCGAAGAAATCAACGCCTGTACCGTAAAAATTAAAATCCGGGTAGACGGCCGGCTGCAAGACTGGCTGCTGCTGTTTAAAAACGAGACGCACAACCACCCCACCGAAATCGAGCCGTTTGGCGGTGCCGCCACCTGCATCGGCGGCGCGATACGCGACCCGCTTTCCGGCAGGTCGTACGTTTACCAGGCCATGCGGGTCACCGGCGCTGCCGACCCGCTGCGCCCGTTGCAAGAGACGCTGCCCGGCAAGCTGCCGCAGCGCAAGCTCGTCACCACCGCGGCGGCGGGGTATTCGTCTTACGGAAACCAAATCGGCCTTGCCACGGGGCTGGTGGACGAAGTGTACCACCCCGGCTATGCGGCAAAGCGCATGGAGATCGGCGCCGTGCTGGGCGCCACCCCCGCCGCCAACGTGCGGCGAGAGGTGCCCAAGGCGGGCGACGTGGTGGTGCTGCTGGGCGGGCGCACCGGGCGTGACGGCATTGGCGGGGCCACCGGCTCCTCTAAGGCGCACACCGCCGAAAGCTTAGAGACCTGCGGGGCCGAGGTGCAAAAGGGCAACGCGCCCATCGAGCGCCGGTTGCAGCGGCTGTTCCGCGACGGGGCCGTCACCCGGCTCATCAAGCGCTGCAACGACTTTGGCGCGGGTGGCGTTGCCGTCGCCATTGGCGAGCTGGCCGACGGGCTGACCATTGACCTTGACGCCGTGCCCAAAAAATACGACGGCCTTGGCGGCACCGAGCTTGCCATCAGCGAAAGCCAGGAGCGCATGGCCGTGGTGCTGGCCCCGGCAGACCTTGACGAATTTTTGGCCGCCGCAACGGCAGAAAATTTAGAGGCCACCACCGTGGCCGTTGTCACCGAAACCCCGCGCATGGTGATGCACTGGCAGGGGCAGACCGTCGTCGATTTGTCGCGGCAGTTCCTCAGCTCCAACGGGGCACAAAAGCACACGCGGGTCGAGGTGGGGGTGCAAACCCTGGCCCAAACCCCGCCGCAGGGCGACAGCTTGCAGCAAAAGCTGGCTGCGCTGGTGGGTGACCTTAACGTGTGCAGCAAAAAGGGCCTTGCCGAGCGGTTTGATTCCACCATTGGGGCTGCCACGGTGCTGATGCCGTTTGGCGGTGCAAGGCAGCTGACCCCCGCCCAGCTGATGGCGGCTAAATTGCCGGTGCTGGAGGGCGAGACCGATGCCGCCAGCGGCATGGCCTACGGCTTTGCGCCCGAAATCAGCGACCAAAGCCCGTATTACGGCGCTTACCTTGCCGTCACCGAAAGCATTGCAAAATTGGTTGCCGGCGGGTTTTCGCATGAAAAAGCATACCTGACTTTTCAGGAATATTTTGAGCGGCTGGGCGAAGACCCCGCCCGCTGGGGCAAGCCGCTGGCCAGCCTGCTGGGCGCGCTGGACGCGCAGATGAGCCTTGGCGTCGCGTCGATTGGCGGCAAGGACAGCATGTCCGGCAGCTTTGAAGCACTGGACGTGCCGCCCACCCTTGTGTCGTTTGCGGTGGCCATGGGCACTGCCGAGGGGGTGCTTTCGCCAGAGTTTAAGCAGGCGGGCAACACCATTGCGCTGCTTGCCCCCACGGTGGGCGAGGGCTTTTTGCCCGACCCGCAAAGCCAGCTTGCCGTGTTTAGCGAGATGCAGGCCCTTGCCCGTGCCGGGCGGCTGCGCGCCGCGTGGGCCGTGGGCTGGCACGGCGCCGCCGAAGGCCTGTTTAAAATGTGCCTTGGCAACCGCCTTGGGGTAGAGCTGGACAACGGCATTTCGCCCGACCAGCTATTCCGTTGCGGCATCGGCAGCTTTTTGCTAGAGCTTGCCCCCGGTGACAGTGTGGGCGAACGGCTGGGCGAAGTGAGCGAAGAGTACGTGTTTGCCGCCGCGGGAGAGCGCATTGCGCTTGACAAGCTGCAACAAATCTGGGAGGATAAGCTGGAACCGGTGTTCCCGTACCATACGGGCGAAGCGCGTGCCGTGCAAACCCTCACCGTGCCGCTAAAAACCCCGCTGGCCGGCGGCCCGTCACTGGACGGGGCAAAGCCGCGGGTGCTCATCCCCGTGTTCCCCGGCACCAACTGCGAGTACGACACCGCCCGCGCGGTGCAGCAGGCAGGCGGCCGCCCGCAGATTTTGGTCGTCAACAACCTCACCCCGGCCCATGTGGCCGAAAGTGCCGCGGCACTGGCAAAGGCCATCGGCCAAAGCCAGATTGTGATATTGCCCGGCGGGTTTTCGGGCGGGGACGAGCCGGACGGCAGCGGTAAGTTTATTACGGCGCTGTTCCGCGCGCCCGCCATTGCCGAGGAGGTCACCGCATTGCTGCAACAGCGCGACGGCCTGATGCTGGGCATCTGCAATGGCTTTCAGGCGCTCATCAAGCTGGGGCTGTTGCCGTTTGGCCAGATACAAAAAACCAATGCCAGCTGCCCCACGCTGACCTACAACACCATTGGCCGCCACCAAAGCATGCTGGTGCGCACCCGCATTTCGTCCAGTGGTTCGCCGTGGCTTTCGCGCACCCAGCCGGGCGAAATTTACAGTGTGGCCATCAGCCACGGCGAGGGGCGGTTTGTCGCAAACGAAGAGACTCTGCGCCGCCTTGCCGAAAACGGGCAGATTGCCGCGCAGTATGTGGACGAGCAGGGCCGCGCCACCATGCAGCCGGGTGCAAACCCCAACAGCAGTATGCTGGCAGTGGAAGCACTGCTGAGCCCGGATGGCCGTGTGCTGGGCAAAATGGGCCACAGCGAGCGCTGCGGCGAACACCTGTACCGCAACGTGCCGGGCGAGCATTGCCAGCCCATCTTTGCGGGCGGCATTGAATATTACAAATTGTAATTTACACACAGATAAAAACCGGAGGGAATCATGCAGCAGGATCGTTATATCAGCCCGTTTGAAACCAGATACGCCAGTAAAGAGATGCAATACCTGTTTTCGCCCGACCACAAGTTTAAGACCTGGCGCCGCCTTTGGGTGGCACTGGCCCGCGCCGAGCAAAAGCAGGGCCTTGCCATCACCAACGCGCAGATCGCCGAGCTGGAGCGGTATCAGGACGACATCAATTACGATGTGGCCGAAGCGCGCGAAAAAGAGGTGCGCCACGACGTGATGAGCCATGTTTATGCCTATGGCGTGCAGTGCCCAAAGGCGAAGGGCATCATTCATCTTGGGGCAACCAGCTGCTATGTGGGCGACAACACCGACATCATCATCATGCGCGAAGCGCTGGGCGTCGTGCGCCGCAAGCTACTGAACGTTATTGCACTGCTTGCCGATTTTGCCGACAAGTACAAAGACATGCCGGCGCTCGCCTACACCCATTTGCAGCCCGCGCAGTTGACCACGGTGGGTAAGCGTGCCAGCCTGTGGCTGCAAGATTTGATGATGGATTTCGACGAGATTGAATACCGCACCGGCACGCTGGCGCTGCTGGGCAGCAAGGGCACCACCGGCACCCAAGCCAGCTTTGTAGAACTGTTTGACGGCGACGCCGCAAAAATCAAAGCGGTGGAAGAAGACATTGCAACCGAGATGGGCTTTACCAAGGTCGTGCCGGTGTCGGGGCAGACGTACAGCCGCAAGGTGGATTCGATGGTGCTGAACACGCTGGCCGGCATTGCCGAAAGCGCGATGAAGTTTGCGACCGACCTGCGCATTTTGCAAAACTTCAAAGAGATGGAAGAGCCGTTTGAAGCGCATCAGATCGGCTCGTCCGCCATGCCCTACAAGCGCAACCCGATGCGCAGCGAGCGCATCTGTGCGCTGGCCCGCTACCTGCTGGCCGACACGCTGAACCCCGCCTTTACCGCGGGCAGCCAGTGGTTTGAGCGCACGCTGGACGATTCTGCCAACAAGCGCATCGCGATGGCAGAGGGTTTCCTTGCGGCCGATGCGATTTTGGGTATCCTGCTCAACGTCTGCGACGGGCTGGTCGTTTACCCCAAGGTGGTGCGCGCGCGGGTACTGGCCGAGCTGCCGTTTATGGCGACCGAAAACATCATGATGCACGCCGTCAAAAAGGGCGGTGACCGGCAGGAGCTGCACGAGCGGCTGCGGCTGCACTCCATTGCCGCGGGCAAGGTGGTCAAAGAGGAGGGCGGCGCCAACGATTTGATCGCCCGCGTGCTGGCCGACCCGGCGTTTGGGTTGGTGCAGGCGGATATTGACGGCCTGTTGGTGCCCGAGCACTTTATTGGCCGTGCCCCGCAGCAGGTGACCGAGTACCTTGACAGTGCGGTGCGCCCACTGCTGAAACAAAACGAGCAACTGCTGGGCGAGCGGTACGTGCTGAGCGTGTAACCCACCCCTTGCGCCGCGCCGTTTTGGCCCCCGTGCGGCAAAGCGGCCGGTGCGGGCCATGTGCTAATGGCGCCCCCAATGCCTGCCGGCGGCAGGGCTAGGCGAAAAAATGCGTAAAAAGCAAGCATATAAAATAAAGCACCCCGTTTGCGGCAGCGTGTACTGCGGCACAAACGGAGTGCTATTTTTTACCTATTTGGGGTGAGGGCTATTTTTCCTCAATGGTATAGGTAAACTGGTACTGCTCTTGCAGCGCCTTTACCTTGGCCTCATTGTCTTCAATAAAGGTTTCGGTGTAAATCGACTTGCCCTGTTTCTGGTAATCTTTCACGATTTGATTCAGCTTTTCCCAGCACTCGGCATGCTTCGGCTCTTTCTCCTCGTCCATCGAAATCACAAACTCGCGGTGTTTCGGAATACGTGCTTTCATCCGTTGTCCCTCACTTCATTTTTTTCACACTTGCAACAGTATACGGCATCTGCAGCCCTTTGGCAAGGGGCTACAGCTCGGCGGCACCTGCCACCCGGCGGCGCAGCGGCACAAAGCCGTCCCCCGCCGCCTTTACGCTGCGCGCCACCTTGCGGTACAGGGTGGGGCTGGTCAGTGCCGCGGCAATCAAATCGCCAAAGCGGTCGCAGCTTACCAGCCGGCAGCCCGGCGCCAGAATATCCACCGTGCGGTAGCCATCGTCCAGTACTTTTTGTACGGCCTGCTCTATGGCGGCGCACTCGGCAGTCAACCCAAACGCATATTTTAACAGCATGGCGGCGGCAAATACCGCCCCCACCGGGTTTGCAAGGTTTTGCCCGGCCATGTCGGGCGAGGGGCCCAGCACCGGGTGGTACAGCCCGCGGCTGCCCGCGCCCAGCATCGCGCAGCTCATCATGCCCGCACAGCCGGTCAGCCCGGCGGCCTCCCCGGCCAAAAATTCGGCGCAAATCCCGTCTGCTAAAATCACGTCAAACTGCACCGGCTCGCGCAATAACTGCGACGCGGTGGCCGAAGCGGTTTGTATCGACACCGACACGCGGGGAAACTGGTGTGCGGTGGTTTGCACCACCTCGCGCCACAGCTGGTTACAGTTGGGCGCGCCGGGCTGCTCTACAAACACCACCCCGCCCCGGCGCAGCTCGGCCGTGCGAAACGCAATGCGCGCGGCGCGCTCGGCCTCTGCGGCGCGGCAAACCAGCGTGTCCTGCGCGCGGTCTTTGCCATGTTGCGGTGCGGGCTGCGGGCCGGCCATGCTGTCCAGCGCCTGCACCAGCATCAGGTCAATATCTCCTTTGACCAGTGTGGGGGCAAGGGGGCTTGCCTCGGCAAGCTGTGGGTACAGCAGTGCCGGGCGCATGCTGGCCTGCAAATGCAGGGCCGCCGTCAGCTGGCGCAGCGCTTCGCCGGTGCCAATGCCGGCCAGCACACTGTCGGCTGTGGTACAAACCGCAAGCTCGCTTTCCGCCAGCGGCGCGTTGGCACCGCCGCTAACCTCTATTGTTTCAAACCGGTGATTAAATTTTGAAGCGACCGACCGCAACACTTTGTCGGCTTCGGCCAGCACTTCGGCCCCAATCCCCGCGCCGGGTATCATTGCAATTTTCTTTTCCATGCAGCCCCCACCTTTTGTTTTTGGTTTTGCCCGGCAGGCAGACAAAAACAAAAAAGCCTCGTCTGCCGCCGGGGAAGGCGAGAGACGAAGCAGTTGCTCCGCGGTACCACTCTCATTGCCGCCGCAGCGGCCTCTTTGCCCCGTCCAGTAACGGGCGCCCGGTTAACGGCGGGCTGTGCCGGCAAGGCCTACTGTACTTCGGCCCGCTGCTCCCAGGGGACAGCCGGTGGTGCCGTTACTGCCTTGCACCAGCCGGCAGCTCTCTAAAAACGGGTAACCCACAGGCAAAAACCTGTTCATCGCATTTATTGTTACTGTTAGTGTAGCGCGCACAAACGCGATTGTCAAGCGCGCAAAAGTGTGGCCCCAATTGCCGCGAAATGTAAAAATATACGGTAAAAAGTAAAAAAAACAGGCGAATAGTCGTTGACAAACCGGTGGTGGTATGATATTATGATACTCGCATTCGCGCCAGTAGCTCAGCTGGATAGAGTGTCTGGCTACGAACCAGAAGGTCGGGGGTTCGAGTCCCTCCTGGCGCACCATGCAAGCAACCGCACAAGGCTGTGTAACAACAGCCTTGTGCGGTTTTGTTATATTATAAAAAATTATTTCTGTTGTATATGTTTATTAGCATTTTGCAACTCGTTATACCCAAAGGGCAAAACAGCTACCGAGAATGGTTTAACCGTTTTTTCAATAGTCCAATAGAAAGATACAAAAGAAAAATCCGGTCTTTGGGATGCATACAAAATAAGACTGTTTTTAATCGAACTTTCTGGTATAATATTCCTATCAATAATAAAAACAAGTTAAACAATAAAACCTTTGGACGTCATGGCGGATACGATCTTTTATATTGGATATAGGGATATATAATAAGTGTAATGTAGAAGAAATTAAACAGAAAACCTAATTATGATTTAAGGAGGCGTTATTTATGGCAAAGAATACACATCATGTAGTACCTAGTAGTAATGGGGGGTGGGATGTTAAACGTGGCGGGGCACAGCGCGCAAGTGTTCATACCGAAACAAAGGCCGATGCTATAAAGGTTGGAAGAGTAATCAGCCAAAGAGCAAGAAGTGAGTTTGTAATCCATGGCATGGATGGTAAAATTCAGCGTTCAGATAGTCATGGAAACGACCCTTGTCCGCCGAAAGATCAAAGATAAGAGGTGATACTTTATGCGAAGCAAGGAACCTGTTTTGGCTTTGATGTATGATTTTGATAAGACTTTGTGCACGACGGATATGCAGGAATATACTTTTATTCCTAAGGTCGGAATGACTTCAGAAACATTTTGGAAAAGGTCCAATACGCTTGCCAGCGAAAGCGGCATGGATAAGATACTTGCATACATGAGGGTAATGCTCGAATGTGCGCATGAAGCAAAAAAAAGTATTTGCCGAGATGAGTTTGTAAAACTGGGAAAGGATCTTCAATTTTATCCTGGAGTTGCAGATTGGTTTAAACGTATAAACCAAATTGGAAACGAACTAGGAATGAAAATTGAACATTACATAATATCTTCTGGACTTCGTGAAATTATTGAAGGCTCAGACATTTATGATTTTTTTAAAGACGTTTTTGCTTGTGAGTTTTTATATGATGAAAACAAAATTGCATGTTGGCCAAAAAATGTTGTTAATTATACAACTAAAACTCAATTTCTTTTTCGCATAAATAAGGGCGTGCTTGATTTATCAAATGATGATGATTTGAATAAATTTACGCCAGAAGATGATCGTCCAATACCTTTTCGTAATATGATATATATTGGTGATGGTTTAACCGATGTTCCTTGCATGAAACTCGTTAAAGCAAATGGTGGCTATTCAATTGCGGTATATGCAGAAGGAAAAAAAGAAAAAGTTGAGGAATTGTTATTGCACGATAGAGTTGATTTTTTGGCACCTGCCAATTATACAGAGAATAGTGAACTTGATGTTACGGTAAGGGACATAATTTGTAAAATGGCGATGGTTGATTCTTTAAAAAGAAAAAACAAGGAACAGCTAAGTATTATTGAAAAATAACAATTTACTCAAAAAATATAACTATATGATTCTACTTAATAGTACAAAATAAATACTTCATGGACTTTTCTTAATATAAAAACAGCTAAAATAGTACAACACCAAAACTGCACAGAAATGGTACGCCCACAATGTGCGGTTTTTATTATGGACATATTTGATGAATTGTGTTTCTCACACTACATCGTTCCGCCGCTCTTGGATGTGATTTGTGCCTTATGGCAAAGGTGAAATTTTTGTTGTGGTAGTGCGGCGTATATGGTATAATAATCATAAGTCAATGCAGCTTGCGGCGAGGTATGATGTTTTTGGCAAAGGGGGCCGCCCTGCCGCAGCCATGCGATGGGGGGAGGCAGCCTGTGACAGGCAGGGTATTGATGGTGGCTTCCGGCAAGGGGGGCACCGGCAAAAGCACGCTTGCGGTATACCTTGGTGCGCGCCTTGCGGCCCATGGGGCGCGGGTGCTGCTGATTGAGCTCGACTCCGGCCTGCGCAGCGTCGACATCATCGCCGGCGTGTGCGGCAAAACGGTCTACGATATCGAGGATATTTTATCCGGTCGCTGTGAAGCGGACAAGGCGGTGGTGCAAAGCCCGCTTTACCCGGGGCTGTCCGTCGTCAGCGCACCGTACAGCGGCGGCGAAATTCGCCCGCAGGCGCTGCGGGTGCTCACCGGCAAAATGGCCGGCGTGTTTGACTATGTGTTGCTGGACACCGCCGCGGGCCTTGGTGCCCCGTTTCAGGCCGCTGCCGCCGTGTGCGCCGCAGGGCTGATTGTCATCACGCCGGACCCCGTCACCATGCGGGACGGGCGCATTGTCAGCGACGAGCTGTTTGCGGCAAAAATACCGTCGGTACGGCTGATTATCAACCGGGTGCGCACCGGCAGGTTTGCAAAAAACCCGGTGCAGAATTTAGACGAATGCATCGACACGGTGGGTGCACAGCTGATTGGCGTGGTGCCCGAAAGCACCGAGCTTGCCACCGCTGCTGCGGGCTTGCAGGCATTGCCGCCGTCTTCACAGGCGTTTGCCGCACTGGATGCCATTGCCCGCCGCATTGCGGGTGAAGATGTGCCGCTGGTGGTGCGGTAAAAGAATGTTACTTTTTTCGCGGTGAAAGCCGCGGTTTTCGAGATTATCGTAAACGGAGGTAGAGCGTATTGAATATCGCACTCATTGCGCATGATTCTAAAAAGGAACTCATGGTACAGTTCTGTATTGCGTACTGCCGCGTGCTCAGCCAGCACAATCTGGTTGCCACCGGCACCACAGGGAAGCTGGTGGGGGAAGCTACCGGCCTCTCCATTCAGCGCTTTCTCCCCGGTACGCATGGCGGCGACCAGCAAATCGCGGCGCGCATCGCCTGCAACGAGATCGACCTGTTGCTGTTCTTCCGCGACCCGATCTCGGCAAAACCGCACGAGCCCAACGAGCTGAATTTGCTGCGGCTTTGTGATGTGCACAACATCCCCGTTGCCACCAACATTGCAACGGCGGAGGTGCTGATCCACGGGTTGGAGCGCGGCGACCTTGACTGGCGCAACATCGTCAACCCCAAAGCTTAAACCCACTTTTTAAAACGCAAACTTTTAGTACAGGTCTGCCTGCGGGCCGGCCTGTATTTTTAGGTAACTGCCCGCTGCGCGCAAGGCGCCGGTGCGGGCCGCTTAGACAGGATGTGAATGCATGGAAAAGATTATTGCCCAAAAGGGCACAAAAGACATTTTACCGGCAGAGAGCTACCGTTGGCAACATATTGAAGCGAGGCTGAAAGAGACGGTGGCACGGTTTGGCTATAAAGAAATTCGCCTGCCGACCTTTGAAGCGACCGAGCTGTTTCGCCGCGGTGTGGGCGAAACCACCGACGTGGTGGGCAAAGAGATGTACACCTTTGACGACAAGGGCGGGCGCAGCATCACACTGCGCCCCGAGGGCACGGCCGCTGTGGTGCGTGCCGCATTAGAGCATGGCCTGCTGGCCGAGGCGTTGCCGCTGCGCGCGTATTACCTGCAAAGCTGTTTCCGGTACGAAAAGCCGCAGTCGGGCCGCCTGCGCGAGTTTCACCAGCTGGGCATTGAACTGTTTGGTGCGGCGGGCCCCGCTGCCGACGTGCAGGTGATCGCCACCGGTGCCGCCTGCCTTGAAAGCGTGGGGGTCAAGTCGGTGCGGCTGGAGCTCAATTCCATCGGCTGCCCAAACTGCCGCCCCAAGTACCACGACGCGCTGCGCAGTTATTTTGCCAGCCATTTGGACGAGCTGTGTGACACCTGTAAAGACCGGCTGCAGCGCAACCCGCTGCGCATTTTAGACTGCAAAAACCCGTCTTGCGCCGCCGTGGCAAAAGGCGCGCCGCTGATGCGCGAATTTTTGTGCGACGATTGCAAAGCACACCACACTGCCGTCAAAGAGGGGCTTGATAACATCGGCATCGCCTATGTTGAAAACCCCACCATTGTGCGCGGGCTGGATTACTACACCCGCACGGTGTTTGAATTTGTGCACACCGGCGCGGGTGCACAGGGCACCGTGTGCGGCGGTGGGCGGTACGACGGCCTGGTAGAAGAGCTGGGCGGCAAGCCCACGCCGGGCATTGGCTTTGGCATGGGTATCGAGCGTCTGCTGATGGTACTGGAGGCCGAGGGGGTGGCGCTGCCGCCCGACCGTGTGCCGGACATTTACCTGTGCAGCATGGGCACGCAGGCTGCCCTGCTTGCCGAGCGTGTGGCCGCCGCGCTGCGCGCAACCGGTTGCTGGGCCGAGACCGATTTAATGGGCCGCGGGCTGAAACCGCAGATGAAATACGCCAATAAAATTGGCGCGCGCTACACAATGGTGCTGGGCGAGAGCGAGGTTGCCACAGGCAGTGCAAAGCTGAAACGGATGAGCGACGGCGAAGAGTGCGAAATTTTGCTAACGGCTTTGCAGCGCGACGGGCTTGCCGCCGCAGAAAAGCAGTTCGCTTAACAGGGGTTAGTTTAAGTAGTAATACGGCCCTGCGCCGCTGCGCGGGCAGGAAAGAGGGACAGGAAATAATGGATAAAATGGGGACACTGCGCCGTACCGATTATTGCGGCGAGCTGACTGCCGCAAAAGTGGGCAGTACGGTAACGGCCTGCGGGTCGATTGCAAAAAGCCGCAACCTTGGCGGGGTAATTTTTGCCGACCTGCGCGACACGACCGGCATTTTGCAGCTGGCATTTGACGATGGCACTGACCGCGCGGTGTTTGAAAAGGCCGCCGGGCTGAAAAGTGAGTATGTGGTGGTGGCACAGGGCACCCTGCGCAAGCGCGAAAGCGTGAATAAAGCATTGCCCACCGGCGATATTGAGCTGTATGTCACCGACCTGCGGGTGCTGAGCGCCGCCGAGACCACACCGTTTGAAGTGCGCGACGAAGTGAAGGTGGGCGACGATTTGCGCCTGAAATACCGTTACCTTGACCTGCGCCGCCCCGGCATGCACGCACCCATTGTGTTGCGCAGCCGCATTGCCAAGCTGGTGCGCGACTATTATGACCAAAACCATTTCTGCGAAGTGGAAACACCGATGATGATCAAATCCACGCCGGAGGGCGCGCGCGATTATCTGGTGCCCAGCCGCGTGCAGCCCGGCCATTTTTACGCGCTGCCGCAGTCCCCGCAGCTGTATAAACAGATTTTGATGCTGTCCGGCTTCGACCGGTATTTCCAGATTGTGCGGTGCTTCCGCGACGAGGACCTGCGTGCCGACCGCCAGCCGGAGTTCACCCAGATTGATATGGAAATGTCGTTTGTGGATGAAACCGACATCGAGACGATGAACGAGGGCCTTGTCAAAAAAATCTTTAAAGAAGTGCTGAACGTCGATGTGCCCACCCCGTTTTTGCGCATGCCGTATACCGAGGCCATGGCGCGGTTTGGCTCTGACAAGCCCGACACCCGGTTTGGGCTGGAACTGCAAGATGTGTCCGACATCGTGCGTGGCTGCGGATTTGCCGTGTTTGACGGCGCGTTGCAGGCAGGCGGCAGTGTGCGCTGCATCAACGCCAAGGGCCTTGCCGACAAACTGAGCCGCAAAGAGATCGACAAGCTGGTCGATACCGTAAAGACCTACGGGGCCAAGGGCCTTGCCTACACCCGCTGCACGGCGGAAAACGAGACGTCCAGCTTTGAAAAGTTTTTGAGCGACGAGACCAAAACCGCGTTGCGCACCGCCGCCGGGGTAGAGACCGGTGACGTGTTGCTGGTGGTGGCCGATGCCAAAAACAGCGTGGTGTTTGCGGCGCTGGGCGCCCTGCGCCTTGCCATTGCCAAAAAGCACGGGCTGATTGACGAGGGCAAATTCAACTTCTTGTGGGTCACCGATTTCCCGTTTTTCGAGTACTCGGAGGAAGAGGGCCGCTTTATGGCGATGCATCACCCGTTTACAATGCCAAACGAAGCCGACCTTGACAAGGTGGAGACCGACCCCGGTGCCGTGCGCGCCCGCGCCTACGACATGGTGCTCAACGGCTGTGAGCTGGGCGGCGGTTCAATCCGCATCAATGACCCCGTGCTGCAAAACCGCATGCTGAAAGCCCTTGGCTTTACCGAGGCGCGCGCCCGTGAGAGCTTTGGCTTTTTGATGGACGCCTACCGCTACGGCGCACCGCCCCACGGCGGCATGGCCTTTGGGTTTGACCGGCTGGTTATGCTGATGCTGGGCATGGATTCGATTCGCGATGTAATTGCCTTCCCCAAGGTGCAAAACGCGGGCGAACCGATGAGCGGTTGCCCCGAGACGGTGGACGAAAAACAGCTGCGGGAGTTGTCAATTCAGCTGGTGCTGCCGCAGGAATAACCCCCGCCGCAAAAGTTGCAAAAAACAGCCAAAACACCGCACAAATTTTGTGCGGTGTTTTTTGTGCGGCAGGCGGGTTTGCGCAGCACAGCAAAAAGCACACTGTTTTTGTAGACTTTTTTTGAAAACCCGGTAGAAATACAGGGTTTTTGTGGTATAATAAAAACCGGCGTGCGGGCCCGCTTGTTTTTTAATGCCGCACAGATTTTGTTTTTGTTTGTTTGGAGGTACCCGAATGCTGGAATTAAAGCATATTTCATTCCGTGTGGAGGATGGCGGTAACAAGGATATCCTTGACGACATCAGCCTCACGGTGGGCGATAACCGGTTTGTGGTCATCACCGGCCCAAACGGCGGTGGCAAGTCCACCCTTGCCAAAATTATTATGGGCATCGAGCAGCCCACGGCCGGGCAGATTTTATTTGAGGGGCAGGACATCACCGCGCTGTCGGTGACCGAGCGCGCTGCGCTGGGCATTGCCTATGCGTTTCAGCAGCCGGTGCGGTTTAAAGGGCTGACGGTCAGTGATTTGATTGAGCTGGCGGCCGGCCATTCGCTGGAGCGCGGCGACCTTTGCGGTTACCTGACCGAAGTGGGCCTTTGCGCGCGTGATTACATTGACCGCGACGTGAACGCCAGCTTGTCGGGCGGCGAGATTAAGCGCATTGAAATTGCCATGGCGCTGGCCCGCGGTGCCCACTTGACGGTATTTGACGAGCCGGAAGCCGGCATTGACCTGTGGAGCTTTAACCACCTGATTGCCGTATTTCAAAAGCTGCGGCGCGAAACGCGCGGCACCTCGCTGATCATCTCGCACCAAGAGCGCATTTTGGATATTGCAGACGAGATTGTTGTGCTGGCGGGCGGGCACATTGTGGCCCGCGGCCACAAAGAGGCGGTGCTGCCTAAATTGCTGGAAACCGGTAGCAGCGTCAATTTCTGTGAAGGGAAGGCGGAGCAGCTATGAACCAGATCACGGAAGATTTGCTAAAAATCGTGTCGGACTGGAACGGCATCCCCGACGCCGCTTACAACATCCGCGAGGATAGCGGCTGTGCGGGCCGCCGCTCGACCGAGCATATTCAAATTGACTCAAAAGAGGATTTGCCGGGCATCAACATCACCGTGCAGCCGGGCACCAAGGGAGAGATGGTCTACATCCCGGCCTGTGTGACCCATAGCGCGGTGGACGATTTGGTGTACAACGACTTTTATATCGGCGAAGGTGCCGATGTCACCATCGTGGCGGGCTGCGGCATCCATTCGGATGGCGAAGAGGAATCGCGCCACAACGGCATTCACCGCTTCTTTATAGAGAAAGGCGCCAAGGTGCTTTACCTTGAAAAGCACATCGGCACCGGTAAGGGCAGCGGCGCGCGGGTCATCAACCCGGTCACCGAGGCGACGTTGGCCGAAGATGCTTATATGGAGATGAACACCACGCAGATTGGCGGGGTGGATTCGACCGTGCGCAAAACAAAGGCCACGTTGCAGCAGGGTGCCAAAATGGTCGTCAAAGAAAAACTGCTCACCGAGGGCACGCAGCGCGCCGAGAGCGATTTTGTCATTAACCTCATCGGTGAGGGCAGCGGCGCGCATTTGGTGTCGCGCTCAGTCGCCAAGGGGCATTCTGAACAGCTGTTCCGCTCTTGCCTGGTGGGTGAAGCCGCCTGTAGCGGCCATTCAGAATGCGATGCCATTATTATGGATGACGGCAAGGTTTCGGCAACACCGGAGTTGACGGCCCACAATGTGGATGCGGCACTGATTCACGAGGCCGCCATTGGCAAAATTGCGGGCGAACAGATCACGAAGTTGATGACCTTGGGCCTGACGGAGCATGAAGCAGAAGAAAAAATTATTGAGGGTTTTTTGCGCTAAACTCTCTTTGCAAAGGTAATAATAAAAACGGCAGTTTTTCACAATTTCGTGAAAAACTGCCGTTTTTTTACAGCTAGTTTAGTTTCCTGAATCAGCAACTAAAAATTTGTATAAGTTTTAATGTTTTTTACCAAAAAACCAACTTTTGCGACTTTGTGGTGACTGGCAAATGACATAATATTAAAAGCATAGAAATGCAGTGTGCTTTTTTGCGTTGCTTGCCACAAGCAAGCGGCGAAGCATAAAAAAATGAGAACCTGCCGGAGAGGAGCAGAAAACCCCCATGAAACATAATTGGTTCATTTTCCGCTTTTTGCAGCATGAAAAAAGGCCGCAAGAGCAAAAAAATCGCTTTACCCATACTGGGCGCAGGGTGGTTCCGCTTTCTCTGTGGCTGGGTGCCGTGGCACTGGCATTGTGCTTGTTTGCGGGCATTGGGCTGTCGGCTTACCCACTGATGGCCAGCGCGGCACAAGCCGAAAGCAGTTCAGCAGTGAGCAGCAGTGAGGCACCCGCGCCGCAGACGACCCCGGTGCCAGAGACGACACCCGCGCCAGAGACGACCCCGGTGCCGGAGATGACCCCGGTGCCGGAAGCGACACCAGTGCCGGCCCCCACCGCGACCCCTGCCGCAAGCGCGACCCCGGCGCCGGAGTTGACCCCGACCCCCACCCCTGCCGCGAGCACAGTACCCGAAGCGAGTGAAGCCCCTGCGCCAACGGCCACCCCGGCACCCACAGCCACACTGGGGGCGGCGCTGTTTGCCGAGCCCACGGCAACCCCCACACCAAGCCCAACCGCAACCCCCACGGCAACGCCGGCCGCAACGCCGGTACCCGCCCCGCAAGAGGTGGACCTTTCAGCGTTTCTTACCAGCAAAACCGTCACCATCAACGGTACCGAGCTAGATGAAAGCTCTACCCAGCAGGTGCAATACGGTGACCCGTTTACCATTCAGCTTGCATGGCTTTTGGACAACCAGAACACCTATACGCCGGATGACGTGTTTTACTATACCCTGCCGGATAATCTGGACCTCATCTTTAGTACCAGTGCCACCGGCGACGTGCTAGATTCGACCAGTACGGCAGTGGGCACCTATGCCATCGACAGCGCAAACCACCGCATCAACATCCATTATAATGAATCGGTGTTTCAAAACAACAGCGGCAACATCGCGGGGACGATGTACCTTGCGGGCACCATCACACACGACGCGGGCTCCGGGCAAAATGGTGGCACCATTACGGTCACCTTCCCGGGTGTGGGGTCGTTCCCAATAAACATCGAGCGCGACGACAGTGCCGACACGCTGTCGGTGCAAAAATACGCGCCGGTGCAGTCGCCCACCGACCCGCAGCAGTACACCTTTGTGGTAAAGGTGCAGGCAAGCGGCCCGCAGCAAAATGTCGTGATTACCGATACGATGGGCAGTTATCTGACCTATCTCGACGGGTCAATTGCCTATTTCACCGATGAAGCCCTCACTACATCGTACGCGGGCACTGAGCCCACCTTTGCCACCCTTACCGAGGGCAACGGCTTTACTGCGACCTTTAGCCAGCTGGGTGGCACCGATGCCACCGGCAATGCCACGCAGGAGACCGTGTACCTGCGATATACCGCCACATTAAACGCCGATGCGGTGTTTAACATCAACAATTCGTCGGCGCGCACCAACACGGTAACCGCCAAAAGCGATACCCGCACCCCGCCGTCGTCCAGCAGCACCGTTACGCTGGACAAAACATGGCTCACAAAAAGCAATACCACCCACCGGGATACTGCCACGTATGCTGCCAGTATCGACTGGTCGGTGTATGTCAACCTTGGCACTACTGTGGCAAGCCTTGACGGCATGACCCTGACCGACTGGTTTGACACCCAGGACCTGCCCGACATTACCGGCCTTGACAGCGTGGTTGTGAGCATGTACCAGCTGCCGGGTGGCAGTGTGACCCAAAGTACCGCCGCCGCAGCGGACTGGGGCACCCCCACCGCGCTGACCTGGGCGCAGTTTGCAAGCTATGCATTTGGCAATACGACGAGTGCGTACAAATTCACCTATACGACACAGGTAAAAGACAACGACAACCTGGTACAGGACAGTTATAAAAACAATGTCAAGCTGGAAAACGGCACCGGCACCGTCGGCAGCACCAGCAGTACGGGACACATTGGCACCAACTTTGTTTACATTACCAAAAGCACCAGCGACGCACGGGTCGTGATTGAAAAGCTGGAAAAGGACCCCGTCACCGGCACCCCGCTGCTGCACTGGACCAGTAAGGTAAACGTGCCTTATAACTGGGCGGGCGGCGATATTACCTTTACCGACACGCTGGGTGCGGGCCACACGCTGAAAAGTGACTCCATTGTCATTCAGCGCGGCACCGACATCATCATCCCCGCGGTTAGCACCATGGCAAGCGGGTTTAGCTTTACCATCGCAAGCCCGCAGCCGAACGACGTTTACACCATTACCTATACCACGGTGATGGATACGACCCCCACCAGCGCGGGCAGTTACCAAAACACCTCTAAAGTAGAGGCGGGTGGCCTGACAAAGCAAGCGGGCGCCACGTATACCGTGCAGTTTTTGCAGGGGCCGCTGGCCGCCAAAACACTGCTGAACAATTCAGAAAAGCAGTACGGTCTGTTCCGTTGGGGGCTGCAGCTGAAATATTACGGCAACGACCTCACGGGCACCAACAACTATCTGGACCAGAACCCGGACGGCAGCTACCCCACGGTGACCATTGTGGATACGCTGCAAAAGGACGCCACCCATAACGGCCAGCTGTACCTTGCCGGCAGCGCCATGTTGGTGCGCAACACCGGCGACACCACCGGCGTTGCCCTGCCGGACCCCGTTATAACCACTCTGCCCGGCGGCAGCACCCAGTTGACCTTTACCATCACCGATGAGGATGTTGCAAGCTTTAAAGATGCAAACGGCAAGGTGTGGACCTTCTATCTCGTCTACAAAACCCAAACCGAGGACCTGTTTGCCACAGATGCGCACCAGACCTTTAAAAACACCGCCACTGTGGTGGGCTTTGAAAAGAACCAAAAAAGTGCCGAGACCACGACCGACCTTGCGAAACTGGTGGACAAGAACTTTGTGTACGCCAACCCCCCGTTTGTAGAATACACGGTAAAGGTGAACCAGGGCGGGCTGGACCTCATAGAGGGCAAGGACACCTTAACGCTGGTGGACACGATGGGTGAAGCCATTGCCTATCTGCCGGGCACCGCGCAGTACACCCTTGCGTCGGGCGGTGCCAGCGTGCCGCTGAGCCCCAGCTATGACCCGGTTGCCCACACCTTGACCTTTACCGTGCCCGACAGCACTGCCCTGACCTTGACCTATAAAACCAAGGTCACCTTAAAACCCGGTGTTTCTTTTGGTGAGCTTGGCCGCAACAGCATCACGCTGACCGGCGTCGTAACCGACCGCAATGGCGACGAAGTGAAGCTGGAAGGCGATGTGAAGATGATTACCGCCGGCGTCATCAGCGAAAACTATTACCTTGAAGTGTATAAACACGACAAGGATGATACCAGCCTGCTGCTGCCCGGCACAAAGTTCGATGTGTATAAAGTGGCCTTGCAGCCGGGTGGCAGCTATTTGCTGGCGGAAAAAGTCAGCTCTGGCACGACCGACAGCAACGGTGTGTTTAAAGCGCTGGATTGCAAGCCAGGCATTGTGTATGCTTTGGTAGAAACCGCTGCCGCGCCCGGCTACCAGCTGGACAGCACCCCGTATTATTTTGTAAAGGACGACGGCAATTACACCGGTGTCAACAGCATCACCATCAATGGCACCGCAGCGGCGCTAAACGTGTATTCGCAGGATACGGTGTTCCCCATTACCTATTTTGCCAACACCAAAACGCCCGCCGCCACCCCGACCCCGGTGCCGACCCCGACCCCCACCGCGACGCCGGTGGTGACGCCGACACCGACGCCAACTGCCACGCCGGTGGTGACACCGACCCCGACCCCCACCACCCCAACAACGGTGTATGTGGTGCCTACCCCGACACCGACCCCGTCGGCCCCGGCCCCTGCCGGGCCGGTCACCCCCACGCCCACCCCGCGCCCGTACCCTGCGCTGGTGATGTTTGAGGATAACCGTGTCCCGCTGGGCCGCCTGCCGCAAACCGGGCAGGAAAATTTGAAAGTCTGGGTGACGGCCACCGCAGGCATACTGCTGGTGGGCGGCGGCGCAGTGGGCCTGCTGTGGGATAAAAAACGCCGCAACAGCGAAAAGGGTGCAGGGCATGAAGCGTAACCTGCGCCGCACACTCAGCGTGCTGTTATTGGTGGCGGGCATTGCCGTGCTGGGCATTGCGGGCGTGTTTGCGCTGCAAAACGAAGCCGAGGCCAACAGGGCTGCGGCGGACGCGAGTGCCTTATTGGCGCGCACACAGGCGTTGCAGCAAGCGGCGCTGAAAGAGAAAAAAGCCCCAAAACCCTACCGCGACCTTGCCACCGCAATGGCCGATGTGCAGGCACAGGGGCTGCTTGGCACCATCTCAATCCCCGCGTTTGACATTGAGCTGCCGGTGCAAAGCGAGTATGAATTTGAAGGGCTGAAAGAATCCCCGATGCGCTATCAGGGTACCGGCGGTGAAATTGCGCGGCTGGTACTTTGCGCACATAACTATAAGGCCCATTTTGGGCGCATTGGCGAATTGCAGCCGGGGGATGAAGTGGACTTGACTGCGATGGATGGCACCAGTTACAAGCTACAGGTGAGCGAAGTGTTTACCATCGGTGCATGGGGCGCCGAAAACCTGCAAACCGGCGACTGGGACCTTTCGCTGTTTACCTGTACGCCGTCCGGCAAAAACCGCGTGCTGGTGCGCTGCACTTTAGTTGACCCTGCACAGCTGACACAGGCCGATGCCTGAATAAAGGAGGAACCCGTTTCATGAAATCACTGCTGCGCGCTGCACTGGCGCTTCTTTCGGGGCTTTTACTAGTTTCTCTCACCGCTTGCAATGGCAGTGCAGTGGCAAGCTCGGTGCCCGCCGCATCGTCTGTGGCCGCCGCGTCACAGGCAGGTACCGCCGCATCACAGGCGACAAACCCCGCGATAGAGGGGGAGCTGTTCCCCGCGGGCGATTACCTTGGCTTTATGAAAATTACAGATGCCAAGGGTGTGTATCAAGGCTACGAGGGCGACGAGCTGGAAAGCGCGGTGCGCGTCGTGGTGGACCCCGCCACCGGCAAGGGTAAGCTGTATCTCTGCCTGTTGGACAAAGACGGCAACTCGCTGTTTGATTTAAGCGGTACCAACGATAACGGCGATTTGCTGGTGCAGGGCACCTACCTTGGCACCGAGGTGAAGGGCTGGCGGCTTGCAGCGGGTGACGATGGGCTGTACACAATGGTGGGCCAGTATGAGGAAGAGCCGACCGAGGATGGGGTGAAACCCGGCTTTGTGATGAACTTTTCACTGCGTGCATGGGGTGCTGCCTGGCCGGACGGTGCGCCGAAGCCGGATGACAACACCCTGAGCTGGGCCGCCCAGCACACGATGGAAGAGTATGTGAAAATCCGCGGCGGCAAGCTAAGTGAGCTGCCCGCGTTGAAGTAAGGGCGGCCGTAGGGCCTGTTTCAAAATTGCAATCCCCCCGCTATGGGCATGGGGCCCATAGCGGGGGGATTTTGTTGATTTAAAGACCGTCGGCCCGCCGGTGGCGGGTGCCCGTAGCTTTAGTGGTAGGCGCCAAGCACAGCGGGCTAGAACATGTTGAGACTGCGGTTTAGGCAAAACAGGTAAAAGCAGGGGATTTGCCCGTTAGAGGGCGGTGGGGCACGGGTTACATGGGGCAGACTATGGATGCATTTTAAAATACACGCCCGTACCACGCCTTTCTGGGCCGAGTGCACACCCCCAGTTGAACAGGTGACCGGTTGCAGTACCCACGGCAAAACGCAGTGGAGAAAGGGCCCTTACTCCACCCCCAAAGGCCCCAAAAACAAAAAAATCTGCCCTCATAAAAGGGGCAGATTTTTTGTCGCTGTAGATGAAATAATAAAAAGCAGGCAGTTTTCCACAGTGGATAGGCCCTTTGGTGGAAAACTCAACTAAAGTACACCACTTCTTCGCCCGGCTTTTGGGCGGGCTGCACGTCACTTGCCACCAGCACCGGGCCCTTACCGCCATAAATGGCCGCATACTCAATTTTAATCTTGGCCGTAATGGTCACCCAGTCGCGGTCTTTCAAGCTTTCGACCTTTTCGTACTTGCACACCAGCCCCACAAAGGTAATGTCCTCCACACAGCAGGTCATCACAAAGCGGCCGGGCGCAAACGCGCCCTTTGGCACGCGCGGGGTCTGGCACACCTGTGCCAAAAAGCGCACCTGCTTGCCCGCGTATTTCTGCGGGTCTTCGGTGATGTCCATGTACCACAGGCCAAAATCGTTGTCGGCAATTTCTACGACATCCGCTTCAAGGTCAAACGGCAGGGGGTCTTCAATCTCGTCATAATCCACACTACCGTTTTCATACTCGTAGGCAATTTCGCTGCGGCGGTTCGACGAGCGCACAATTTTGTGCAGCTCCATCTTGTCGGTGTCGGCATTGCAGCGGTTAAAAAGTACCATCTCCGCGCCCGAAAACCGCTCGATGACGAGGCTGCGCATATTGGCGTTATATAGCGCAAAGCTGGGCGCCGCCGCAAGCGAGATATGCTGGTACATCTGCCAATTTTTCGGCATGTTTTCATATAATAGCGACAGCTGCCACATGCCGTTATACTCCATCAGCACGCGGTCACTGTGGTGCTTTGCGGCAAGGTTGCGCAGGTATTCGCGGGTAAAGGCCTCTTTGCTGTCAATCGTGACAATCGTCACGTTTTGTGAGGCGAATTTTTTGGGCTCGTATTCCACTTCGCCCTCTTCGCACAACACAAGCAGTGTTTTTTCATCGGTCGAAAACCGGGGGTCCTCCAGTGTTTCCTGAATAAACTTCGTTTTGCCGCTGTCCAGAAAGCCGGTAAACAGGTATAAAGGGATCATCGTTGCGGCTCCTTTCAAGCAAGCTGAAACAGCTCGGCCAGCGCTTCATTGTCCAGTTTCGAGCCAATGACACACAGCCGGCCGGTCACGTCGGCGGCGCCGTGGCGCACATTGCTCTCGCCCGGCACATAGTCAAAATGCAGCCAGCTGCCATCCTGTGCAGGCACAATGCCCTTGGCGCGCAGCACAATGCCGTAATTCACCGCATCGGCCAGCGCGGCCAGTGCCGCGGTGATTTGCTGCTCGGTAAACGGGTGGGCGGTCTCTACGCCCCAGCTTGAAAATACTTCATCGGCATGATGATGGTGGTGGTCATGCTCGTGGTCGTGGTCATGGCAGCCGCAGGTGCAATCCTCACCGTGTTCCTGCTCGTGCGCATGGTCGTGATGGTGTTCGTGCTCGTCATGCTCATCATGGTCGTGGCAGCCGCAGGTGCAGTCTTCGCCATGTTCGTGCTCGTGTTCATGTTCGTGGTCATGATGATGCTCGTGTTCATGGTCATCCTCATCGTCATGCTCATGGCTGTGCTGTGCTTCTTCGGCAAGGCGTTGCAATTCGCTTTGCAGGGTGTCCTGCCGCTCCATTGCCGTTAAAATCTGTGCGCCCTCTAATTCGTCCCACGGGGTGGTAATCAGTGTTGCGTTGGGGTTTTGGCTGCGCAGCAGGGCGGTGGCGGCATCCAGTTTTTCAGTCGGCATGTCGTTTGTACGGCTTAAAATAATCGTGCCGGCGTTTTGAATCTGGTCATTGTAAAACTCGCCGAAGTTTTTACTGTACACGCGGCATTTGGTGGCATCCGCCACAGTGGTAAAGCTGCTCAGCGCCACGTCGGTGTGCTTGGCCACGCCCTGCACGGCGCGAATCACATCCGACAGTTTCCCCACGCCGGACGGCTCAATTAAAATACGGTCGGGCGCATACTCGGCCAGCACCTTTTCAAGTGCTTTGCCAAAGTCGCCCACCAGGCTGCAACAAATACAGCCGGAGTTCATTTCGGTAATCTCAATGCCGGCCTCTTTTAAAAAGCCACCGTCAATGCCAATTTCGCCAAATTCGTTTTCGATCAGCACCAGTTTTTCGCCGGTGTAAGCCTCTTGAATTAGCTTTTTAATCAGCGTGGTTTTGCCCGCGCCAAGAAAGCCGGAAAAGATATCTATTTTGGTCATAAACAACTTCCTTAACCTATAAATTTAGCCGCCCGCAGACCCGCTGCGGGCAGAAAGCTCTGCTTTTATTATACTACTTTTGTCAAGTTAATATTCCCCCGTTTTGCGCCATGATATCCGGGGCAAAAAAACAGGGCTACCCACGGCAGCCCTGCTGTATATTGCATTATCCTTTGCAGTCGATATCTTCCCAGTCACCAGAAAAATCGACCGACTGGGCCAGTTTCATCGGGTCAATGGGGGCCCCTTCGCCGGCATCGTCCGCCTTTGGCATTTCTTCACTGCCTTTGCCGGCAAAATCAACGGCCTTTGCCATGGCAAGCGGGTCCACGTCTTCGGCTTCCTGCGCTTCGTCGGGCGCGGGGATC